>NZ_VZQO01000038.1:0-74089 GCF_014397665.1 Paraburkholderia sp. UCT2 | reverse complement strand
GCATTCCGCATCAAGCGCCCACACTTATCGACTGTTAGTTTTTAAAGATCGGTCCGCCAAACCCGCCGCGCCTGAACCACCACTACCCGGCACTGCTTCGTTTGCGTCGCTGCGTCTGCAGCAGAGAAGCGAGATTATGGAGACTCTTTCGCGTCTCGTCAATACCCGTTTTTGCTTTCGCTTAAAAAAGTTGCCGCTCACTTCCGGGTCGCATCCACCACGACCTCGACAGGAACTGTAGCGGCCATAGCCGCGTAGCCCGCGTCGCTTGGATGGATGTGGTCGCCGCTATCGAAAGCGCGCTGCAGACGCTCCGGCTGCGTCCGATCGCGCAACGCCGCGTCGAAGTCTACGACGCCATCGAAAGCACGACTAGTTCGGATCCACTGATTAACCGCGAGTCGGATCTTTTCCCGCTCCGGTGGCAGCGACGCCGGCGTCAGCGTCGCGCCGAACATCTTGACACCGTTGCGCCGCGCGGCCGCGATCACTCGCTGGTAACCGGCGATCAGATCGGCAGCCGTGACCGACGTATGAGGAAAATCGCAGTCGAGCCCGCCATGAGGCGGCATTGCCGCAAAGTTGATGTCGTTGATGCCAATCAGCAGGATCGCCGCTTTGACGCCTGGACGTCGCAAAACGTCGCGCTCGAAGCGGCTCGCAAGCGCGTCGCCATAACAAGGCGAGTCGCTCAGGAGCCGGTTGCCGCTGATGCCGAGATTCACGATCGCGGTCGACTGCGCGCCGCTCGCCGCCAGCCGCCGAGCCAGCGCATCCGGCCAGCGACGGTTCTGGTTGAGGGTGGAGCGCATGCCGTCGGTGATCGAGTCGCCGATCGCGGCCACGGCAAGCGACGGTGCCGCCGCCTCCACCGACAAACCTGTGACCCACACATATTGCGTGAAGCGGCCGGGAAACGCCGTGGCGGACGCGTCGGTGGTGTGATTGCCGGGCCCGGACACATAATTTACCTGATTCGACACTCGGTGCCATGCGACGATCCGCTGCTCCGGTCCCACGAACGCACTGATCGCATATGGCGCGCCCTCGACGACATCGATCGCGACCGGATCGCTGTCCACCTCGCCGCCAGGCGGAACGCTGACCGCGCCCTTACCGCCAAACGTCACCCGACTGCCGGCGCCCTCGACGGCTGCCGCGCCACCGGCGGAGCGCGCGATGCGCAGTTCGTCGATGACGAGAGGCGTCTTGCCGTACGCATTGCTCAGATGAATTCGCGCCACCCTCCCCGACAACGTCGGATACATGATTTGCCGAACGGTGCGCCCGGCGACTTCCGGCGCGCGATACAGCGGTGGCAACTCGGCCCGCTGTGGAATCGGTTGCAGCGCGGTCGCCCAAACGGCGACCCAATGCTCGGACGCTTCGGCAGCGAACGCACTCGAGGAAACGACAAACGGGGCAAATTGGGCAAGCAGCGCCGCGCCGCATGCGGCAGCCAGGGTGCGAATGGTCATTCGGAAGATCGGTTCGAGGCGAAACGCGCATTGTGCCCGAACGACGCGGCAAGCGCCGGCAATCGCAGGCAGGTCCGCTTACCCCGGCGCCCGGCGGCTGTGCCGGCTCGGTCTCACGCCGTTTGCTGACTCATGATCTTCAGCGCGACCGCTTCGGCGACCTCGATTCCGTCGATTGCCGCCGAGTAGATCCCGCCCGCATACCCCGCACCCTCGCCCGCCGGATACAGCCCGTTGACGTTGACACTCTGGTAGTCGTCGCCGCGACGCACGCGTACCGGCGACGAAGTTCGCGTTTCAACGCCGGTCAGCACCGCATCATGCATCGCGAAACCTGCGATTTTCTTCTCCATCTGTGGCAGCGCTTCGCGAATCGCTTCGATCGCGTAGTCGGGCAGCGCGGGGCTGAGATCGGTTGGCCGCACGCCCGGCTTGTACGACGGAACGACCGAGCCGAGTGAAGTGGACGGCCGCCCCGCGATGAAGTCGCCGACCAACTGCCCTGGAGCCATATAGTTACCGCCACCGAGCTCGAACGCCCGCTCCTCCCACTTGCGCTGGAACGCGATGCCGGCGAGCGGCCCGCCCGGGTAGTCGTCTGGCGTAATGCCGACCACGATGCCCGCGTTCGCGTTGCGCTCCGCGCGCGAGTACTGGCTCATGCCGTTCGTGACGACGCGCCCCAGCTCGGACGTGGCCGCCACCACGGTGCCGCCGGGACACATGCAGAAGCTATAAACCGCTCGCCCGTTGCTGCAGTGGTGCACCACCTTGTAGTCGGCTGCGCCGAGCTGTTTGTGACCGGCAAATTTCCCGAAACGGCTCCGATCGATGATCCCTTGCGGATGCTCGATCCGAAAACCGAGCGAAAACGGCTTCGCCTCGACGTGAACGCCGCGGTCGTACAGCATCTGGAAGGTATCGCGTGCGCTATGGCCGACCGCCAGCACAACGTGGTCGCAGCGCAGCGTCTCGCCGGTCGACAGCTTCAGCCCGCGCACCTGGCCGTTGTCGATGTCGATGTCCTCGACACGCGTTTCGAAGCGCACTTCGCCGCCCAACTCGTGGATGCTCGCGCGCATCTTCTCGACCATGCTGACGAGACGAAACGTGCCGATATGCGGCCGGCTCAGGTACAGGATGTCCTCCGGCGCACCGGCCCGCACGAATTCGTCGAGCACCTTGCGGCCGTAGTGTTTCGGGTCCTTGATCTGGCTGTAGAGCTTGCCGTCCGAAAAGGTGCCCGCGCCACCTTCGCCGAACTGCACGTTCGACTCGGGATTCAGCACCGATTTGCGCCACAGGCCAAACGTGTCCTTGGTGCGCTCACGTACGGCCTTGCCGCGCTCGAGGATGATCGGCCGGAAGCCCATCTGCGCGAGGATCAGGCCCGCGAACAGTCCGCACGGCCCCATGCCGATGACGACCGGACGCGGCGTGCTCAGTTGGGCGGGCGCTTCGGCGACGAACTTGTAACTCATGTCGGGCGTCACGGCGCAATGCGGCACGTCGGCGAGCCGTTTCAGCGCGGCCCCTTCATCCTTGACCTCGACATCGACGATGTAGGTGAGCTTGATGTCGGCGCGCTTGCGCGCGTCGTGCGCGCGGCGAAACACGGTGTATCGGATGAGCCCGTCCCGCGCCACGCCGAGTTCCATGAGGCGCGCACGGATGGCGGCTTCGAGGGCGCTTTCGGGATGATCGAGCGGGAGTTTGATTTCGCTTAGACGTAACATGAGTACCGGAGACGCAAGTGGGCCGCAAATCGCGGCCAATTCGCAATTTTACCGGTAAGTGTCGGCGCGGGGTGACGGCCGGTCATGAAGCGCCGGCCCGTCGAAACCGGGCAAACCAGCATGCATGCTTCGACGCCCTCAATGAGCTATCAGCCCCAACGTCTCTGCACAAAAAATTTATTAACCGACCGGTCGGTTGGTTTATACTACGCCGACACAGACCACTCCTCCAGAGAGAGCGTCCCTCATGTACACCCAATCCCTCGATATCCCCGGCAACGTCGCCCCGCTGGACGCGGACGCGAATTCGCCCGAACAACAGGCTCGCTTCGACGCGGTCATGAGCGCCGACGGCAAGATCGAGCCGCAGGACTGGATGCCCGACGCGTACCGCAAAACGCTGGTGCGGCAGATCTCGCAGCATGCGCACTCGGAGATCGTCGGCATGCTGCCCGAGGGCAACTGGATCACGCGCGCACCGAGCCTCAAGCGCAAGGCGATCCTGATCGCCAAGGTGCAGGACGAAGCCGGCCACGGCCTCTATCTGTATAGCGCCGCCGAAACGCTCGGTGTCTCGCGCGAGCAGCTGATCGACGCACTGCACGCGGGCAAGGCCAAGTATTCGAGCATCTTCAACTATCCGACACCCACCTGGGCCGACGTCGGCGTGATCGGCTGGCTCGTCGACGGCGCGGCGATCATGAACCAGATCCCGCTGTGCCGCTGCACGTACGGCCCGTACGCCCGCGCGATGATCCGCATCTGCAAGGAAGAGTCGTTCCATCAGCGCCAGGGCTTCGACGCGCTGCTCGCGATGATGGCGGGCACCGAGGCGCAGCGCGAGCTGGTCCAGCAGGCGGTGAACCGCTGGTGGTGGCCGGTGCTGATGATGTTCGGCCCGAGCGACAAGGATTCGGTCCACAGCAACCAGTCGGCCAGATGGGGCATCAAGCGCATCACCAACGACGACCTGCGCCAGAAATTCGTCGATGCGACCGTCGAGCAGGCGAAGGTGCTCGGCGTCACGCTGCCCGACGCGGACCTCAAATGGAACGAGGCGCGCGGCCACTACGACTACGGCGACATTGACTGGGAAGAGTTCTGGCGCGTCGTCAATGGCGACGGCCCGTGCAACCGCGAGCGCCTCGCGACCCGCGTGAAGGCCCATGAAGACGGCGCCTGGGTACGCGAAGCCGCGCTCGCCCACGCGGAAAAGCAGCGCCAGCGCGCGCAGCAGCACGCCGCCTGAGTGGCACCGCACATCAAAGGAATCAGGAGATCAGCAATGAACAAGGAATGGCCGATTTGGGAAGTGTTCGTGCGCAGCAAGCAGGGACTCGACCATAAACACTGCGGCAGTCTGCATGCCGCCGACGCGCCGATGGCGCTGCGCATGGCGCGCGACGTCTACACGCGCCGCCAGGAAGGCGTGAGCATCTGGGTGGTGCCGTCCTCGGCGATCACGGCCTCGGCGCCGCACGAGAAGGCCGAGCTGTTCGAACCGGCGGGCGACAAGATCTATCGCCACCCGACGTTCTACACGCTCCCCGACGAAGTCAACCACATGTAAGCGCGGCCATGACCACTACGTCCACTACGCCCATTACGCCCGAACATCTCCAGTACGTGCTGCGCCTCGCGGATACCGCGCTGATCCTCGGTCAGCGCAACACCGAGTGGTGCGGCCACGGCCCGATCCTCGAAGAGGACATCGCGCTGTCGAACATGAGCCTCGACCTGATCGGCCAGGCGCGCCTGCTGTACACGCACGCGGCCGCGCTCGAAGCGCAGCTCACCGGCCGCGAGCGCAGCGAAGACGACTACGCGTACTTCCGCGCCGAGCGCGAATTCGCGAACTACACGCTCGCCGAGCTGCCGCATTACGGGCCGCTCGCCGGCACCGCGCAGGCCGAGAAGGATTACGCGGTCACGATCGTGCGCAACTTCCTGTACGCGACGCTGATGATGCATCTGTGGGGTGCGCTGACGGGCTCCACCGACGGGCAGCTCGCCGCGATCGCCGCGAAGTCGATCAAGGAAACGCAGTACCACGTGCATCACGCGAGCGAGTGGCTGATCCGTTTCGGCGACGGCACCGACGAATCGCACCGTCGCGCACAGGCCGCGCTCGACTATCTGATGCCGTACACGTACGAGTTCTTCAGCGCGGACGCGGTGGAAGACGCGGTCGCCGCGGCCGGCATCGGCCCGCGCACCTCGGCGCTGGAAGCCGCGTGGCTCGACGACGTGCGCGCCACGCTCGACCAGGCCACGCTGACGCTGCCCGCGGCGCTGCGGCACGTGAGCACGGGCAAGCACGGCGAGCATTCGGAGCACATGGGTTTCGTGCTCGCGCAAATGCAGAGCCTCGCGCGCCAGCATCCGGGCGCCAGCTGGTGAGTACGCGATGACGACCTCGACCGCCCCGCAGCCCGCGAACGCCGCCGCTGCCACGACCGACGCCGCGCTCACCCGCGCATGGACCGTGCTCGAAGCGGTACCCGACCCGGAGATCCCGGTGGTGTCGATCCGCGAGCTCGGCATCCTGCGCGACGTGCGACGCGCCGCCGACGGCGCGCTCGAAGTCGTGATCACGCCGACCTATTCGGGCTGCCCGGCGATGTCGCAGATTGCCGAAGACATCGGCCGTGCGCTCGAGGCCGCGCAGCTCACGCCATACCGCGTCGCCACCGTGCTCGCGCCGGCGTGGACCACCGACTGGATCACGGCCGAAGCCCGCGAAAAACTGCGCGTCTACGGCATCGCGCCGCCGACGGGCAACTGCGGCGCGGCCGCCCACGCGCAAGCGGCGCCGCAGGACAAAGTGCTGCGCTTCGTGCCGCGCGCGCTGCCGGCCCCAGGCTGCCCGCGCTGCGGCTCGGCGCACACCGAGCGGCTCGCGCAATTCGGCTCGACCGCCTGCAAGGCCCTGTATCGCTGCCTCGACTGCCGCGAACCCTTCGACTACTTCAAACCGTACTGATATGGCCACCCCGCAATTCCATCCGCTGCGTATCCGCGAAGTGCGCCCCGAAACCGCCGATGCAGTCTCGGTCGCCTTCGAAGTCCCGCCCGAACTGCGCGACCACTATCGCTTCACGCAGGGCCAGTTCGTCACGCTGAAGACACATATCGACGGTGAGGAAACGCGCCGTTCGTATTCGATCTGCGTGGGCGTCACCGACTACGATCGCGACGGCGAGTTGCGCATCGGCATCAAGCGCGTGCGCGGCGGGCGTTTCTCGAACTTCGCGTTCGACACGCTGCAGCCGGGCCACACGATCGACGTGATGACGCCGGACGGCCGTTTCTTCACGCACCTGAACGCGGAACAGGGGCAGCAGTACCTCGCGTTCTCGGGCGGCTCGGGCATCACGCCGGTGCTCGCGATCATCAAGACGACGCTCGAAGTCGAGCCGCGCAGCACCTTCACGCTCGTCTACGGCAACCGCAGCGTCGACCAGATCATGTTCGCCGAGGAGCTCGAGGATCTGAAGAACCGCTTCATGAACCGCTTCGTGCTGTATCACGTGCTGTCGGACGACCTGCAGGACGTCGAACTGTTTAACGGCGTGCTCGACCAGGAAAAATGCGCGGCGTTCATCCAGCAACTGCTGCCGGCCGACGCGATCGACGAAGCGTTCATCTGCGGCCCCGCGCCGATGATGGATGCGGCCGAGGCCGCGCTCAAGGCAGCCGGCGTGCCGCCCGCGAAGGTGCACGTCGAGCGCTTCGGCACGCCGCTGCCGCAGGCGGGCGTGCCGCCCGTCGAGATTACCGCGGACACCCCCGCGGCCGAGCTCGAAATCGTGCTCGACGGCAAGCGCCGCAAGCTGCGCCTGCCGTATCAGGGCACGAGCGTGCTCGACGTCGGGCTGCGCGCCGGTCTCGCGCTGCCGTATGCGTGCAAGGGCGGCGTGTGCTGCACCTGTCGCGCGAAGGTGCTCGAGGGCGAAGTGAAGATGGAAAAGAACTACACGCTCGAAGAACACGAGGTCCGCGACGGGTTCGTGCTCACGTGTCAGTGTCATCCGGTTAGCGACAAGGTCGTCGTCAGTTACGACGAACGTTGAGTCGAATGCTTTCGTGGCCTAGGTACGGACTGCCCTCCTGTGACGTCCGCCACCGCTTTCGGCCGTTTCGCGATCCGCTTAAACTAGGGGCCGCTCATCGATCGGGACATCGGGTTCCAGTCGGCGAGCGGCCTCTTTTTGTTACAGCTGCTGACGTCACTGCAAGCCCTTGCCCATGAGCACGATTCACCTCACCAACGGCGATGTCGCCGCCGAGTCGCTGCGTACCGCGCTGGACCAGGCGGGCCGCGACGATCGCGTGCAGCCGCTGCGGGACGATCTGGCGGTCGGCCCGTTACGCGGCGTCGACGACGCTGCGCACGTGCGCGCCGACTTCTGGGAACGCGTCAGCGCCGACACGCAACGCGACTTCGTGCGCGAGTTCCGCGAACAGGCCGCGGTGCTCGACGGCCTCGCCAGCAGCACCGCGAATCTCGTGGTGTGGCACGCCGAAAGCGCGTCCGATCAACTGATGCTGCGCCGCGTCTGCTACCTGGTGCGCAACAGCCCGCAGCGTTTGAACGAAGTGCGTCTGTCGATCGCCGACCTCACCGATCCGCAAGCGTGGGCGCATACCCGCAAGGATCGCGCGACATCGGTCGGCATGTTTGCGCCGGACGTATTGCAGACACACCTGCCGGACGCCGCGCCGATTTCCGTGCTGCGCATCAGCCGGCTCGCGCTCGAATGGCAGGAGGTCAAACAGGCGAACGGCGAGACGCGGCGCTGGCGTGACAACACCTTCACGAGCGGCAGCATTGCCGAAATCGACGCGCTGATCCTCGACCGCGCAACCGACGCCTGGCAGCCCGCCGCGCGCGTCGCCGCCTATGTGATGACCGCCGGGTTGTGGTTCCTCGTCAGCGACAGCATCGTGCTGTGGCGCATGCGCGAACTCGCGGCGCTGCGGCGCATCCGCCTGCGCGGCGATGCGAACGAATGGCGCTCGCTCGAACTGCGCGCGGCATCCGCCCCCTGCTCACTCCAATAAGATAAGAACAGACGAATATGGCCCGCACCCGAGCCCCCGACCACGAAACCCAACGCGAGCAGATTCTCGAACTGGCCGCCGCGAAGTTCGCGCAGACCAGCTATCCAAGCACGTCGATGGCCGATCTTGCCGCGGCGAGCGGCACCTCGAAAGCGCGCCTCTATCACTATTACGAGAGCAAGGAAGCAATCCTGTTCGATCTGCTCGATCGCTACACGAAGCGCCTGATGCTGATCATCGCCGAGGTGGAAGGATCGAGCCAGCGGCGCGAACTGAGCGAGCGAGAAACCTTCGCGGAGCTGATCCGCGCGTTCCTGTCCGAGTATGAGACGTCGCACAGCCGGCACGTCGCGCTGCTGAACGATGTCAAGTATCTGGTCGATTCGCAGCGCGAGATCATCCTGAACCGTCAGCGCGACGTAGTCGCCGCCTTCGCGCGGCAGCTCGTGCGCGCCTATCCCGAACGCGCGACACGCGACAACCAGACCGCGCTGACGATGATGGTGTTCGGCATGATCAACTGGACCTTCACGTGGCTCAAGCCGGACGGCCGGATGGGCTATCGCGAGTTCGCCGAGCAGGTGGTCGGCATGGTCGAGCATGGTCTCGGCAGCGCGCCGGCCAGGTAGACGATGGTCTGAACAGATCGCAACGCGCGCACTGGATGTTGCAAAGCAACAACATGCAGACCAGATAAATCAGCGCAGGGAATCCATGCGGCATCGTGTCACGAACGTGCGATCACTTTTAACTTCCGTTTAAAATCAACTAATTAAATTTAGGGCTCCAGCGCTCTAGGTATTCACCTCGACTTTTGATACGGGTTTTCCCTAGTGAATGGCTTAGGTTTCCGTTAAAATCGGTTTTGCGGTGCACAACGCCGCCTGATTAAAAGGAGAACCCGACCATGAACATGCTGACCCATCGCAACACCGAGCCGATCGCGCCGAACGATCGCGCGTCGCTGCCTGCTGAACGCGCGCACGTTCTGGTCCGTGAACTCACCGCCGCCGATCGCGAACGCCTGCTTGCTCACTTCCTCGCGCTCGACGAAGAAGACCGTCTGCTGCGCTTCGGCCAGGTCGTGCCGAACCACGTGATCGAAAACTACGTGCGCGCGATCGACTTTACGCGTGACACCGTGTTCGGCGTGTTCAACAGCAAACTGGAACTGAGCGGCGTCGGCCATCTGGCCTACCTGCCGGCCGAAGGCAACAGGCGCACCGCCGAATTCGGCGTCTCCGTGCTCGAAAGCGCACGCGGCATCGGTATCGGCTCGAGGCTGTTCGAGCGCGCCGCGATCCGCAGCCGCAACACGCACGTGACGACGCTGTACATCCACTGCCTGGCGCGCAATTCGACCATGATGCACATCGCCAGGAAGGCCGGCATGAAGATCGAGTACGCGTACGGCGAGGCCGACGCCTATCTGACGCTGTCGCCGGCCGATCAGTCGAGCATCCTCGCGGAAATGCTGCAGGAGCAGGCCGCCGTGTTCGATTATGCGCTCAAGCGCCACGCACGCCAGGCATCGCGACTGTTCGAGTCGTTCATGCCGGTGGCTGTCGCTGCCTGAATAATCGCTACAGGGAAATGAGATTGGGGCGGCCGCAAGGTCGCCCTCTTTTCTATCTGTACCCAATCAACGCCACGCGTAGGACCGTGCGCGTGAAGCCTACAAAATGGGCAGCGCTGTCGTTTCCTTGATCTTTTCTAGCGAAAAGCTCGATTTCACATCGATCACCGATGGATGCCGCAGCAATTGATCCTGCACGAAGCGCGAAAAGTGCGCCATGTCCTCCACCTGGACGCGCAGCAGGTAATCCATCTCACCCGTCATCGCGTGACATGCGACAACTTCGGGCCACGTCTGCACGGCCGCGCCGAACAGATCGGCGTGCGTGGCCTCGCCATGCGGACTGAACGCGCGACCGCCACCCTTCTCCAGCCGCACGCTGACATACGCGAGCAGGTCAAGCCCGAGACGTTGGGCGTCGAGCAGCGCGACATAGCCGCGAATCACGCCGCTTTCCTCGAGCCGGCGAATCCGCCGCAGGCACGGACTCGGCGACAGATTGATCCGTTCCGCAATCTCCTGATTCGACAGCCGGCCATTCTCCTGAAGGATCGCCAGAATGCGTCGATCGATCGCGTCTATCTCGCCAATAGCCATGTTCTGCCACGTGTCGTTCGAATAGAGCCATAAACTGGCTCAAGCGTAGCGACGCGTGATTAAATTCGCAAGTTTTTGTCTTCATCGCGGTTCTACACTTGCTCCATCCGGTCGCGCTCAGCCGACCGTCCCGCGCGCTCACCGCCTGCGCGCCTCGGCAACCCTCTTGCATGGGATTGGAGACTGACGATGCAGGTTTCAACTTGGGAAAATCCTGTCGGCACCGACGGCTTCGAATTCATCGAATACACGGCGCCGGACCCGAAAGCGCTCGGCAAGCTGTTCGAACAGATGGGCTTCACGGCCGTCGCGCGGCATCGTCATAAGGACGTGATGCTGTATCGTCAGGGCGACATCAACTTCATCGTCAACGCGGAGAAGCATTCGTTTGCGCAGCGCTTCGCGCGCTTGCATGGCCCGTCGATCTGCGCGATTGCGTTTCGCGTACAGGACGCCGCGAAGGCCTACGCCCAAGCGCTCGAAAAAGGCGCATGGGGTTTCGACAACAAGACCGGCCCGATGGAGCTGAACATCCCGGCGATCAAGGGCATTGGCGATTCGCTGATCTATTTCGTCGACCGCTGGCGCGGCAAGAACGGCGCGACGCCGAACAGCATCGGTGACATCGACATTTACGACGTCGACTTCGAGCCGATTCCGGGCGCGAACCCGAACCCGGTCGGCCACGGCCTGACCTATATCGATCACCTGACGCACAACGTGCATCGCGGCCGCATGCAGGAATGGGCGGAGTTCTACGAGCGCCTGTTCAACTTCCGCGAGGTGCGCTACTTCGACATCGAGGGCAAGGTGACGGGCGTCAAGTCGAAAGCGATGACCTCGCCGTGCGGCAAGATTCGCATTCCGATCAACGAGGAAGGCTCGGACACCGCCGGTCAGATCCAGGAATACCTGGACGCGTACCACGGCGAAGGCATCCAGCACATCGCGCTCGGCACCAGCGACATCTACCGCACCGTCGACGGCCTGCGCGCATCGGACATTTCACTGCTCGACACGATCGACACGTACTACGAACTCGTCGACCGACGCGTGCCGAATCATGGCGAGCCGCTCGAGGAACTGCGCAAGCGCAAGATCCTGATCGACGGCGCACCGGACGATCTGCTGCTGCAGATCTTCACCGAAAACCAGATCGGCCCGATCTTCTTCGAAATCATTCAGCGCAAGGGCAACCAGGGCTTTGGCGAAGGCAACTTCAAGGCGCTGTTCGAATCGATCGAGCTCGATCAGATTCGCCGCGGCGTCGTGCAGGACAAGACCTGACCACGGAGACTCGCGCCTGATCGGCGCGCAGAAGAAAAAAGGGCGAGGATCGCAGGAACCTCGCCCTTTTACGTTGCAACGCCGCCGCTCTCTTCGGAACGGCGGCCGGTCGTCATTAGACGCGCGCGATGCGGTGCGTCATGAATTCTGCCTGTACAGATCGCTGCCGATCGCACCGTCGACCCGCGCCGGCGCCACCTGCGCCGTGCGGATGATCGCGTTCGACAGTGCCCCCGTGCTGCCCGGATTCGAGCGCACCGGCGCGCTCATCGCAAAGAAAGCGGCGGAAACCATCAGGAAGGTCTGGATGTTTCTTGTGTTCATGCGTACTCCTTTTCTAACTGCCCTGCTGTCCAGAAGCTGCACAGAATGCGCGGCGTTCGGCATCGCTCGCAGGTCGGGGTTAGACAGTGGTTTTCACTGCGGTTCCGCAAATTTGTAGGTTTTACAGCTTGTTACACGCGCAGGCGCAATACAGCTCCATTCCGGCGAAAATCCGCTACAACTGCTGACAACACGTAGGCAACTCGTCGCGAAACCGGCCGAAATCAGATCGTGCGCGGGCGATTTTTGATCCGCTGCGGCGGGTTTCCACCAGTGCTACCATCGCTTAAAACCCGTCAATATGACGACCCCGGCCCCAGCATTCACGAGATGCCGGGGGCCAGAAAAGTTTTGGTGATCCCAAGCTGAAGTGGAGGAGTACACATAATGAATGCCCCGCTAGACGCAGGTCAGCGAGCCTCGCTCGAAGCCGCGTTGTCTTCCGTCACGCTCGACGACAAATACACCCTCGATCGCGGCCGCGCGTACATGAGCGGCATCCAGGCGCTGGTGCGTCTGCCGATGCTCCAGCAGGAACGCGACCGCGCCGCCGGCCTCAACACGGCCGGCTTCATCTCCGGCTACCGCGGATCGCCGCTCGGCGGGCTCGACCAGTCGCTGTGGAAAGCGAAAAAGCATCTGGCCGCGCATCAGGTGGTGTTCCAGCCCGGCGTCAACGAAGACCTCGCGGCCACCGCCGTGTGGGGTTCGCAGCAGGTCAATCTGTACCCGAGCGCCAAATACGACGGCGTGTTTTCGATGTGGTACGGCAAGGGCCCCGGCGTCGACCGGTCCGGTGACGTCTTCAAGCACGGCAACTCGGCCGGCTCGTCGCGGCACGGCGGCGTTCTCGTGCTCGCCGGCGACGATCACGCGGCCAAATCCTCGACACTCGCGCACCAGTCCGAACACATCTTCAAGGCATGCGGGCTGCCGGTGCTGTTTCCGTCGAACGTGCAGGAATATCTGGACTTCGGCCTGCACGGCTGGGCGATGAGCCGCTACTCCGGCCTCTGGGTCGCGATGAAGTGCGTGACCGACGTGGTCGAATCGTCCGCATCGGTCGATATCGATCCGCACCGCACCAACATCATCCTGCCGGAAGACTTCGTGATGCCCGACGGTGGGCTGAACATCCGCTGGCCCGATCCGCCGCTCGTGCAGGAAGCGCGTCTGCTCGACTACAAGTGGTACGCGGGCCTTGCCTACGTGCGAGCGAACAAACTCGACCGCGTCGAAATCGATTCGCCGCATGCGCGCTTCGGCATCATGACCGGCGGCAAAGCTTATCTCGACGTGCGTCAGGCGCTGACCGACCTCGGTCTCGACGACGAAACCTGCTCGCGCATCGGCATCCGGCTGTACAAGGTCGGCTGCGTGTGGCCGCTCGAAGCGCAAGGTGCGCAGGCCTTCGCACGCGGTCTCGACGAAATTCTGGTGGTCGAGGAAAAGCGCCAGATCCTCGAATACGCGATCAAGGAAGAGCTGTACAACTGGCCGGACGCGCAGCGCCCGCGCGTATTCGGCAAGTTCGACGAGAAGGACGGCGCGGGCGGCGAATGGTCGGTGCCGATGGGCAACTGGCTGCTGCCGGCGCACTACGAGCTGTCGCCCGCGATCATCGCGAAGGCGATCGCCACGCGGCTCGACAAGTTCGATCTGCCATCGGATGTGCGCGCCCGCATTGCCGCGCGCATCGCGGTGATCGAGGCGAAGGAAAAGGCGCTCGCGCGGCCGCGCGTCGAAGTCGAGCGCAAGCCGTGGTTCTGCTCGGGCTGCCCGCACAACACGTCGACCAACGTGCCGGAAGGCTCGCGCGCGATGGCCGGCATCGGCTGTCATTACATGACGGTCTGGATGGATCGCAGCACCAGCACGTTCAGCCAGATGGGCGGCGAAGGTGTCGCGTGGATCGGCCAGGCGCCGTTCACGAACGACAAGCACGTGTTCGCCAATCTCGGCGACGGCACCTACTTCCACTCGGGGCTGCTCGCGATTCGCGCGGCGATCGCGTCGAAGGCGAACATCACCTACAAGCTGCTGTACAACGACGCGGTCGCGATGACGGGCGGCCAGCCGGTCGACGGCGTGCTGAGCGTGCCGCAGATCACGCATCAGCTCGCCGCCGAAGGCGCGGCAAAGATCGTCATCGTCACCGATGAGCCGGAGAAGTACGCGGCAAACGTCGGCCTCGCGCCCGGCGTCGACATTCACCACCGCGACCAGCTCGACGACGTGCAGCGTCAGCTGCGCGAGGTTCCGGGCACCACGATCCTGATCTACGACCAGACCTGCGCGACCGAAAAGCGCCGTCGCAGGAAACGCGGCGCGTATCCCGATCCTGCACGGCGCGTCGTGATCAACGAAGCGGTGTGCGAAGGCTGCGGCGACTGCTCGGTGAAGTCGAACTGCCTGTCGGTCGAACCGCTCGATACTGAATACGGCACGAAGCGCCAGATCAACCAGTCGACCTGCAACAAGGACTTCTCGTGCGTGAACGGCTTCTGCCCGAGCTTCGTCTCCGTTGAAGGCGGCCAGTTGCGCAAGCCGAAGGCGGCGTCGGGCGCCGGCGCCGAAATGCCGCCGGTGCCGGATCCCGAGTTGCCGTCCATCGACCGTCCGTACGGCGTTCTGGTGACGGGCGTCGGCGGCACGGGCGTCGTCACGATCGGCGCGCTGCTCGGCATGGCCGCGCATCTCGAGAACAAGGGCGTCACGGTGCTCGACGTCACCGGCCTCGCGCAGAAAGGCGGCGCAGTGATGAGCCACGTGCAGATCGCGAAGCAGCCCGCCGACATCCACGCGACCCGCATCGCAATGGGCGAAGCGAGCCTCGTGATCGGCTGCGACGCGATCGTCACCGCCAGCGACGAATGCGTGTCGCGGATGCACGCGGATCGCACGCGCGTCGTACTGAACAGCGCGCACACGCCGACGGCCGAGCTGATCAAGAACCCGAACTGGCGCTTCCCCGGCAGCAGCACCGAAGCCGACGTGCGCGCCGCGGCCGGCGATGACAACGTCTCGACCGTCGACGCGAATCACTTCGCCGTCGCGCTGCTCGGCGACGCGATCTACACGAACCCGTTCGTGCTCGGCTATGCGTGGCAGCGCGGCTGGGTGCCGCTCACGCACGAGTCGCTGATTCGCGCGATCGAACTGAACAACGTGCAGGTGGACAAGAACCGCGCGGCGTTCGAATGGGGCCGGCGTGCCGCGCACGATCTGGCTGCGGTACGCAAGCTCGCGCAAACGCAGGGACGCGGCGATCCGGCCGACAGCGCGGGCGGCAAGATCATCGCGCTGCATACGCCGAAGGCGCTCGACACGCTGATCGACAAGCGCGCCGACTATCTGAGCGCCTGGCAGAACCGTGCGTACGCGGAGCGCTATCGCGCGCTGGTGTCGCAGGTGCGAGCCGCGGAAGAAGCGCTTGATTCCGCCGACGGCCAAATGCCGCTGACCGAGGCGGTCGCGAAGAACCTGCACAAGCTGATGGCGTACAAGGACGAATACGAAGTCGCGCGTCTGTACAGCGACCCGGCGTTCATCGAAAAACTGAACGCGACGTTCGAAGGCGACTGGAAGCTGCACCTGCATCTCGCGCCGCCGACGCTTTCGAAGAAGGACGCGCACGGCCATCTGGTGAAGAAGAAGTACGGTCCTTGGATGTTCCGCGCGATGCACGTGCTCGCGAAGCTCAAGTTCCTGCGCGGCACCGCGTTCGACGTGTTCGGCAACACCGAGGAGCGTCGCACCGAGCGCGCGCTGATCGGCGAATACGAGGCATTGGTGCGTGAGCTGATCGGCGGGCTGACTTCTCAGAAACGCGATCTCGCGGTCGAGCTCGCGAATCTGCCCGACGGCATCCGCGGCTATGGGCATGTGAAGGAAAACAACCTGAAAGGCGTGCGCATCAAGTGGAACGAGCTGCTCGCGCGTTGGCGTTCGCCGGATGCGGGCAAGACGCAGCACGCGGCTTGATCGACTCTCCCAGCTGAACCGAAAAGCGGCGGTCTGCACGGACCGCCGCTTTTCTTCAGGCGCAAAAAAACGCTACGGAACCGGGGTTCCGTAGCGCTTCTGCCCAGGCCGCCGCGCGCGCGTTACTGCTGCGCCCACGCCAACCTCACGTGATACACGTTACTTCGCGTTCACCGACTCGCGCGCGTTCGCCGAAGCCACCGCCGTCATGTTGATGATCCGGCGCACGGTCGCGGCCGGCGTCAGGATATGCACCGGCTTTTCCGCACCCAGCAGGAACGGCCCGACCGTCACACCCTCGCCGCCCACGACCTTCAGCAGGTTGTACGCGATGTTCGCCGCTTCGACGTTCGGCATGATCAGCAGATTCGCTTCGCCGGCGAGCGTCGTGCCCGGGAACGCGGCCTTGCGGACCGTCTCCGACAGCGCCGCGTCGCCGTGCATTTCACCGTCGATTTCGAGCGACGGCGCGCGTTGCGTGATCAGCTTGCGCGCCGCGGCCATGCGCTGCGACGACGACGACGGCGCGCTGCCGAAGTTCGAGTTCGACAGCAGCGCGACCTTCGGCGTAATGCCGAACTTCTCGATTTCGCGCGTGGCGAGCATCGTCATGTCGGCAAGCTGCTCGGCGGTCGGCACTTCGTTGACGTACGTGTCGCAGATGAACAGGTTACGGCCCGGCAGCATCAGCAGATTCATCGCGGCGAAGTTCTCGACGTCGTCGGCCTTGCCGAGCACCTGCTCGATGAAGTTCAGATGCGTGTGGTACTGGCCGATCATGCCGCAGATCATGCCGTCCGCTTCGCCAAGGCGCACGAGGATCGCGCCGATCAGCGTGTTGAACTTGCGCATCGCGGCCTTCGCGACGTCCGGCGTCACGCCTTCGCGCGCGCCGAGTTCGTGATACGCCTGCCAGCACTTGTGATAGCGCGGATCGTCTTCCGGATCGACGATCTCGACGTCTTCACCGCACTTGAGCTTCGAGCCCATCTTCTTCAGACGCATCTCGATCACCGACGGACGGCCGACCAGGATCGGCTTGGCGATCTTTTCGAGCAGCACGAACTGCGCGGCGCGCAGCACGCGCTCGTCTTCGCCTTCCGCGAACACGATGCGCGCCGGTGCCGACTTCGCCGCCGCGAACACCGGCCGCATCACCATGCCCGAGCGATAGACGGTCGCGCCGAGCTGTTCGCGGTACGCGTCCATGTCCTTGATCGGGCGGGTCGCGACACCCGAATCCATTGCGGCCTGCGCGACGGCCGGCGCGATCTTGATGATCAGGCGCGGATCGAACGGCTTCGGAATCAGGTATTCGGGACCGAATTCGAGCGAGTGGCCTTCGTAGGCCTTCGCGACTTCATCGCCCTGGTCGGTTTCCTCGGCCAGTTCGGCAATCGCGCGCACGCACGCGAGCTTCATTTCTTCGGTGATCGTCGTCGCGCCGACGTCGAGCGCGCCGCGGAAGATGAACGGGAAACACAGCACGTTGTTGACCTGGTTCGGATAGTCCGACCGGCCGGTCGCGATGATGCAGTCCGGGCGCACCTTGCGCGCTTCTTCCGGACGGATTTCCGGCTCGGGGTTCGCGAGTGCGAGAATCAGCGGCTGCGAGCCCATTTCGGCGACCATCTCCGGCTTCAGCACGCCGGCGCTCGAGCAGCCGAGGAACACGTCCGCGCCGCGGATTGCATCGGCGAGCGAGCGCGCTTCGGTGTGCGCGGCATAGCGCTCCTTCGACGGATCGAGGTTGCCGCGCCCTTCGTAGATCACGCCCTTCGAGTCGGCGACGAGAATGTTCTGCTTCGACAGACCGAGATTGACGAGCAGATCCAGACACGCAATGGCCGCCGCGCCCGCGCCCGAACAGACCAGCTTCACTTCGTCGAGCCTCTTGCCGACCACCTTGAGGCCGTTCAGGATCGCCGCCGACGCGATGATCGCGGTGCCGTGCTGATCGTCGTGGAAGACCGGAATCTTCATACGTTCGCGCAGCTTCTTCTCGATGTAGAAGCACTCGGGCGCCTTGATGTCCTCGAGGTTGATGCCGCCCAGCGTGGGCTCGAGCATCGCGATCGCCTCGACGAGCTTGTCCGGATCGGATTCGCTCAGCTCGATGTCGAACACGTCGATGTCCGCGAACTTCTTGAACAGACACCCCTTGCCTTCCATCACCGGCTTCGCGGCAAGCGGGCCGATGTTGCCGAGGCCGAGCACCGCGGTGCCGTTCGTGATCACGCCGACGAGGTTGCCGCGCGACGTGTACTTCTGCGCGTCGAGCGGTTCCTCGTGAATTGCCATACAGGCTGCCGCCACACCCGGCGAATACGCGAGCGACAAATCCAGCTGGTTCGACAGCGCCTTGGTAGGCGTCACCGAAATCTTGCCAGGTTTCGGATTCTGGTGATATGCGAGAGCGCTTTGCTTGAGTTGTTCGTCCATTTCTAGGCCTGCGAGACGTAAGTGATTGGGCCCGGCGACACACATCGTTGCAGCGCTTTCATCTGTCGGACCGATAGCCGACCGAGGCGGTTTTCGCACGCGCCCGGTCAGGCGCGACGGCTTACCTCGACGAAGACGGGACGATGTGGAGTGCTTCGCGGGTCGATTAGTGTACACCCCGGACGTGTCGATGCACTGAGTGGTTAACAGGACTCGCCATTAGCGAAACAGGCGCTCAGGACGCTGCGTCGCCACGACCCGGCCGTGCTTTTCGCCACGCGGCGGGGCGCCATGCCGGCCGCATGGTCCACGCATTCGCAGTATTCGAAGCGATTGAAGGACGCGCTTCGTCGACGCGGTCAGTCGAGTTCGGCGCCGCGTCGCTCAGGTATCAGAACCAGGGTCGCGAGGATGTCGAGCAGGTAAATCGACGCCAGTAGCGCGAGCGCCACGCCGAACGAGTAGCGCGCCGCCAGCGCGCCCACGACGACCGGCCCAAAGCCGCCCACCGCGCGACCCGCATTGAACAGCACGTTTTGCGCGGTGGCGCGTGCATCGGTTGGATAGAGCTCCGAAATCAGCGCGCCGTAGCCGCCGATCATGCCGTTGACGAACACCCCCATCGCCGCGCCGCCGATCAGCAACGCCATCGGCGTCGTCAGTTGCGCATAGACGAACACCATGACGACGGCGCCCGCCTGGTAGAACAGGAACGTCGGCTTGCGGCCGAAGCGGTCGGCGGCGATGCCGAATAGCCAGATGCCGGCCGCCATGCCGAGAATCGTCGCGGCGGTCCACAGCCCCGATTTGGTCAGCGAGTAGCCGAAGGTCTTCGACAGATAGCTGGGTAGCCAGATCATCAGCCCGTAATAGCCGAAGTTCTGCACCGAGCACAGGATCGTGACGCCGAGGCTCGCGCGCGTCGTGCGTCCATCGACGAACAGCAGTTTCAGCGGCAGCTTGCGCATGCCGCGCGCAACGCGTTGGTTGAAAAGCGCCGGCTCCTCGACGCGGCGCCGCACGAAGAACGACACGACCGCCGGCAGCAGCCCGAGCGCGAACATGCCGCGCCAGCCGATCACCGGCAGCAGCAGCGGCGTCAGCAACGCGGCCGCCAGCACGCCAAGCTGCCAGCCGAGCCCGACATACGACGACACCCGCGCCCGCTGCGACGCCGGCCACGCTTCGGCGACCAGCGTCATACCGATGCCGAATTCGCCGCCCAGCCCGATCCCGGCGACGGTCCGATAGATCAGCAGGTCCGTGTAGCCTTGCGCGAGCGCGCACAGGCCGGTGAACACCGCGAAGATCAGGATCGTCCACGTCAGCATGCGCACGCGGCCGAAATAATCGCTGAGCACGCCGAAGAGCACGCCGCCCGCCACCGCACCGATGAGCGTCCATGTGACCAGCGCACCGGCCTGCGAGGAACTCAGATGCAGGTCGGCGGCGATCACCGGCAGCATGAAGCCGAGAATCAGCAGATCGAAGCCGTCCATCGCATAGCCCAGCACCGACGCAAGCAGCGCGCGGCCCGCATAGCCCGGTTCGACGGCGGAGCGGGTTTCGGTGGCGGAGGCGGAGGCGGGTGGAGCGGCGTTCATTGAAAGCATTCCGTAGGTCTGAAGGCGGCTGCGTGGAAAGTGTCCCGGGAAAGTCGCGTGAGTGTAAAGGCGGCCTCACCCGGTCACAAGACGATGCGCGCGCCAAAGCGCCCGCCGGCTGCGCCGCCGCGCACGACGGCCTCCTCGGTGCGACCCATTTCAGGTAAAATAGCGGCCCACGCGCGCAGCAAAAGCCGGTCTGTGCTCTTCCCCCGGCCGCGTATCCCGCCCAGCATGGCGCGGCATACACCGCTTGCTGCGCCACCGGGCCCAGCGCCCGCTTCTCCCCCGCTCACTCCGAAGGATCCGCCCATGACAGGCTTCGATCGCCAGACGATCTCCGACACCACCGCCAAGATGCTGCTCGAAGTGCAAGCAGTGCATTTCAACGCGGAGAAACCGTATATTTTCACGTCCGGCTGGGCGAGCCCGGTGTATATCGACTGCCGCAAGCTGATCTCGTATCCGCGTGTGCGCCGCGGCCTGATGGAAATGGCCGAAGCGACGATCCTGCGCGACGTCGGCTATGAGCAGATCGACGCGGTCGCCGGCGGCGAAACCGCGGGCATCCCGTTCGCGGCATGGCTGTCCGACCGCCTGATGGTGCCGATGCAGTACGTGCGCAAGAAGCCGAAGGGTTTCGGCCGCAACGCGCAGATCGAAGGTCTGCTGACCGAAGGCCAGCGCGTGTTGCTCGTCGAAGACCTGACGACCGACAGCCGCAGCAAGATCAACTTCATCAACGCGCTGCGCACCGCCGGCGCGACGGTGAACCACTGCTTCGTGCTGTTCCACTACAACATCTTCAAGGAAAGCGTGTCGGTGCTGAAAGACATCGACGTCGATCTGCACGCGCTCGCCACGTGGTGGGACGTGCTGCGCGTCGCGAAGCAGAACAACTACTTCGACACGAAGACGATCGACGAAGTGGAAAAATTCCTGCACGCGCCGGCCGAGTGGTCCGCTGCACATGGCGGTGCGACGTCTACGCCGCAATAAAGCCATCGCGCTAAGGCAGTGACAATAAAAACGTAGCCGCTTTATGCGGATTGAATGAAAAAGCCGCCTGTTTCGCAACAGGCGGCTTTTTTTATCGCCGATTGTTTATCGCCGATTACCCGGCGGACGAAACGAGGCCCGATATCAGGACTGGTTCGCGATGTCCTTACTCGAGTTCGACGAAAGATTCAGCAAACCATTGCTCTGCGCATACTGGAATAGTTGGGAGTCGCGATCGATTCCGAGCTTGCGCATGGCCGCGTTTTTTTGTGTGCTGATCGTCTTGATGCTGCGATTCAAACGCTCCGATATTTCCTTGATCGTCATACCCGATACGAACAGGCGCACGACTTCGAGTTCGCGCCGCGACAGCTTCGAGTCGTCGCGCTTGCCGGCTGAATTGACCCGCAACCCATCGAGCACCGCCTTCACCGACGGACTCATATAGGTCATGCGACGGCCCACGTGTTGTACCGCAAGCGCAATATGGCTGAGATCGTCCGATTTGTTCACGACCGACGTCACGCCAAGTTCCTTGAGCCGTTTGAGCAATGCGGCGTTCTCGAGCATGGTGAGCACGACGATCGGCAGATTCGGGAAATTGCGGCGCAAATAGTCGATGAGTTGCAAGCCGTCGCCGTACTGACCGCCCGGCATGGCCAGGTCGGTGACGAGCACGTCGCATTCGGTGGATTGCAACATTTTGATAAGTTCAGTCGACTGCCTTGCGCGCCCAACGACTTGCATACCGGGAAATTTGAGCAGCGCATTTTCAGCGCCAAACAGAATAACCGGATGATCGTCTGCCACCACGACCCTGAGTGAAACTTGCATCGTCCTCCTCTGGACGGATAAACCGGTCTCCACAACTTCTAACACTGCTTTTGACGCTCGCTATTTAAACGAGTCAAATGCAGTAAGGGTCGCGCGACAACCCCCTTACTATAGCTGATTTCCTGTCTGCGAATTCCGCGGCACGCGAACATATTGCGTCGCAGAGCTAATCAGCGCTGATGTTAGACTTGATTCGACCTTGGGGCACAATTCAGGACAACGACAGTCGCGAGGACCCGCGCCTCGCGCCCTTACAGGAGAACCGGCATATGCGCGTGCGTTGCCTGGTTGTTTCGCTGGCTTCATTTTGGCGGCATCGATCGCTCGCCGTCGGCGCGATGCTCGCGCTATTCGCAGCGCATAGTGCCGGTGCGCGGGCCGACGAGCCGTTCACGCTGACGAGCGCGAGCGTGCGCGCGGGCGGCACCGTGCAGAATGCGCAGGTATTCGACCGGAACGACTGCAAGGGCGGCAACCGTTCACCGCAGCTCTCATGGCGCGACGCGCCAGCCGGTACGCGCGGCTTCGCGATCACGATGTTCGATGAGGACGCGCCGGGGCGCGGCTGGTGGCACTGGGCGGTCGCGGGCATCCCCGCCACGGTCGACAGCCTGCCCGAGAATGCGAGCTCGTCCGGTTTCCTGGGCAAGCTCGGCGCGGTCGAAGCGCGCAACGACTTCGATACCGACGGCTATGGCGGCCCGTGCCCACCGCCCGGCAAACCGCATCGCTATATCATCACCGTGTACGCGCTGAACTCGGCCGATCTGCGCCTCGCGCAAGGACGTCCCGCGTTGATGTTCGATCACGAGATCGGCACGGCCGCGATCGGCAGCGCGCGGCTGGTGGTCAATTACGGGCGCTAGTGGCGGCCGTCGCGGTCGTGATGGGGCGCCGCCGCGCCGCATCGCCTGGCTTGCGCCGTTCGCCTTCCCGATCGCTTTGCTGGAGCACTTCATGTCGAAGATCGTCATCGTTTATCACAGCGGCTACGGCCACACGAAGAAGGTCGCCGAAGCCGTGCTCGCCGGCGCGCTGGAAGCCGGTGCGCAGGCAAAGATGATGCCGGTCGGCGACCTCGACGACGCCTCGTGGGACGAACTCGCCGCCGCCGACGCGCTGATCTTCGGCGCGCCGACCTATATGGGCGGCCCGTCGGCCGACTTCAAGAAGTTCGCCGACGCCAGTTCGAAACCGTGGTTCGCGCAGGCGTGGAAAGACAAGATCGCAGCCGGCTTCACGAACTCGGCGACGATGAACGGCGACAAGTTCTCGACCATCCAGTACTTCGTCACGCTGGCGATGCAGCACAGCATGATCTGGGCCGGCACCGGCATGATGCCGTCGAACACGAAGGCCGCGACGCGCAACGATCTGAACTTCGTCGGCGGCTTTACCGGACTGCTTACGCAATCGGCGGCCGATGCGTCGCCCGACGAAGCGCCGCCGCCGGGCGATCTCGAAACCGCGCGCCTGTTCGGCGCGCGCATTGCGGGCGTCACCGCGCGCTGGATCGCGCCGCGCGGGTAGCTGCGCGCGGCTAATGGCTGAACGGCGCCGAGACGACGTCGCGGCTCATCTGCGGTTCATCTTCGGTCATCAGCCCGCATTCGCCGCGCAACGGGTCACGCCGACGTCACGTTGTGCGCGCATCGTCGTTTTTTCGCGCTGCACCGCACAGTCGCGGCGATGACGCCTTAAAATAACGTTCCGGCGCGGCGTCGCGCCCCGTTTCCAGCGAGTGAGATCGAGATGAGCACGAAAGTTTTTGTCGACGGACAGGAAGGCACGACCGGCCTGAAAATTTTTGAATACCTGTCGCAGCGCGCCGACGTCGAAATCCTGCGTATCGAAGAAGCGAAGCGCAAGGACCTGGACGAGCGCCGTCGTCTCATCAACGCGTCGGACGTCACGTTCCTGTGTCTGCCCGATGTCGCCTCGCGCGAGTCGGCCTCGCTCGTCGAGAACGACCGCACGGTGCTGATCGACGCGAGCACCGCGTTCCGCACCTCGCCCGACTGGGCCTACGGTCTGCCCGAGCTGGCTCGCTCGCAGCGCGAGCGCCTGCGCACCGCCAAACGCATCGCCGTGCCGGGCTGCCACGCCTCGGCGTTCGTGCTCGCGATGCGCCCGCTCGTCGAAGGCGGCGTCGTCGCGCCCGAGTTCGCCGCGCACGCCTATTCGATCACTGGCTACAGCGGCGGCGGCAAGAAGATGATTGCGGACTACGAAGCCGGCGGCAACGACAGACTCAAGAGCCCGCGCCCGTACGCGCTCGGCCTCACGCACAAGCACCTGCCGGAAATGGCCACGCATACGGGCCTGAAGTCGGCGCCGATCTTCACGCCGATCGTCGGCGACTTTTACAAGGGCCTCGCGGTCACCACGTACTTCTCGCCGGGCCAGCTCGCGAAGAAGACGACGCCGCAGGATGTGCAGGCTCAGTTCGCCGAATACTACGCGGGCGAAGCGTTCGTGCACGTCGCGCCATTCAACGCCGACGCGAGTCTCGACAACGGCTTCTTCGACGTGCAGGCGAACAACGACACCAACCGCGTCGACCTGTTCGTGTTCGGCAACGAAGAGCGCTTCGTGACCGTCGCGCGGCTGGACAATCTCGGTAAGGGCGCATCGGGTGCGGCGATCCAGTGCATGAATCTCGCGATCGGCGCGGCCGAAGACACCGGTTTGAAACGCTAGGCGAGTCGACCCGCATCCGCGGTGCCACGAAAAAAGCCGGTCTTTGCAGACCGGCTTTTTTGTTTTAAAGCCCGCTCATTAAAACTGATACAAAACATTTCTGCCTGGTAGCCTCGGCGCCATACTCGCCGCCGGTGCGGGCAAGCCGGGGCTGACGCAGGTGTCGGCGAAGGCGTCGTCGTCGTGGGCGCCGGTGTTCAACGCGGGCCTTGCGTACAACATCACCGAGCACTGGGGGCTCGTTGCGTCGGTCACGTATATCCCGCTGAAGATGACGTCCTCGGTCATCATCAAGGCGGCCGATGGGACGGAGCTTGGCGTGTCGAAGGCGGATCTGGGCGCAAACCCGATCATTTCCTTCCTGGCCGTGTCGTATAAGTTCTGAATTTGATTTTCCGCGGTCGCGGCGCCGCTTTGGGCGCGCGGCGAATTCCGGGCAAAAAAAAGCCCACCTAGGTTGGCGGGCTGAATCCATATCAGAGGAGACATGGAGGAGACAAGACGAACTATAGCAGACCGCTTGGTGCGTTGCAACATGCAAATTAGGGTTGACCCTCAATGTTGCAGACATACAACGGTCACATGGGTACGGCTCAGTTTTCCCTTGTCTGCCGACACGCGCGGTGCTTAGTGCCTCACCAGCGCCATCATCGCGCCGAAACCGACGAACACACCGCCCGTCAGCCGGTTGAACATCCGCGCGACGCTGCGGCTCTTCAACCTGGCGCCGATGCGCGTGCCAAAACCCGCATACACCAGATACCAGCTGACCTCGATCGACGCGAATGTCGCGAGCAGCACGCCGAACTGCGGCAACTTCGGCTGGGTTGCATCGATGAATTGCGGCAGCAGCGCGGCCGCGAACAGGATCGCCTTCGGATTGCTGCTCGCGACCAGAAAGCCGTTGCGAAATAGCGCGAAGCGCGAGCGCGCGGGCCGGGCCGTCAGGTCGTCGACGTTGTGCGCGGCGGTTTCGTCGGCCGGCGCGCGCCATGCCTTGATGCCCAGATATACGAGGTAGGCCGCGCCGATCATGCGTAGTGCGTTGAACATGGTCGGCCATGCCGCCAGAAACACGCCGAGCCCCGCCGCCGATACCACCAGCATCAGCACCAGCGCCGATAGACAACCGGCCATCGTCGCGCTCGCGCGACGCAGGCCGTGCTGGGCGCCGTGCGTCATCACGAGCAGCATGTTGGGACCGGGAATCGCGGAAACGACGAAAACGGTGGCGGCGAACAGCCACCAGGTATGCAGAGTCATCGAAATCGGGTGTCGGGGAATCGGGTGGCTATTATGCCTTGCCGCCCAGCGCGACTGATGCGGGCACGCTGCGTCGATCGCTCGCGTCCGGCAATCGACAGCGCCGTCAGCGGCCGGCCCGACGCGTCGCGACCTGACCCAGCACCGCGAAATCCTTCTCGCCGTCGCCGTGCGCGATCGCCTCGATCAGGCTGTCGCGAACCACGCTCGCGACCGGCATCGGCGTCGTCACCGCATCGGCGGCGGCGAGCGCGAGGCGCACGTCCTTCAGCCCCAGACGCGCCTTGAACAGCGCCGGCTCGAAGCGCTGCTCGGCGATCAGCTTGCCGTAGCCCGAGTACACCGGTCCCGGAAACAGGCCGCTCGTGATCACGTCGAGAAAGTCCTGCATCGCGAGGCCGTGGCCCGTCACGAGCGCGGCCGCTTCGCCGAGCGTCTCGATCGCCGCGCCGAGCATGAAGTTCGCGGCCAGCTTCATCACGTTCGCCTGCTGCGGCAGCGAGCCGATGCGCCAGGTCTTCTGGCCGAGTGCGTCGAAAATCGGCTGGATCCGGTCGATCGATTCGGCCGGGCCGCCCGCGACGATCGTCAGCTTGCCCGCGGCCGCGACGTCGGGCCGCCCGAGCACCGGTGCGGCGACGTAATGCACGCCGCGCGACGCGTGCGCGGTCGCCAGTTCCTCGGCGAGCGCCACGGAAATCGTCGCCATATTCGCGTGGATCAGCCCGCGCGGCGCATGTTCGAGCAACGACGCGGTGATGACTTCGCGCAGCGCGGCATCGTCGGCGAGCATCGAGAACACGGCGTCGCCCGCAAACGCTTCAGCCGGCGTCGCGACGACTTGCGCGCCCAGTCCGGCCAGCGGCTGAGCCTTTTCCGGTGAGCGGTTCCACACGCGCACCTGGTGCCCGGCTTTCAGAATGTTTGCAACCATCGCGGCGCCCATCTCGCCGAGACCGATAAAACCGATGTCCATCTATCGCTCCGTCTTCTAAAGAACCCGAAGTAGAGCACACTCATGCGACAAGCGCAGGACAACGCGCAACCCGAGCGGTGCGATACTGCAGGCATGGTCACCGCGACATTCCGCTTCTACGAGGAGCTGAACGACTTCATCGCCCGGCCGCTGCGCCGGCGCGCGTTCACCTGCGTCTGCGCGCGCGGCGCAACGACCAAGCACATGATCGAAGTGCTCGGTGTGCCGCATACCGAGGTCGAGCTGATACTGGTGAACGGCGACTCGGTCGGTTTCGATCATCCGCTCGCCGACGGCGACCGCGTCGCGGTCTATCCGAAATTCGAGGCGCTCGACATCCAACCGCTGCTGCGCGTGCGCGAGCGTCCGTTGCGCGTGATGCGCTTCATCGCCGATGCGCATCTCGGCGGCCTCGCGCCGCTTCTGCGGCTTGCGGGCTTCGATACGCTGTACGACAACCACTTTCCCGACGCCGATATCGAGGCGCTCGCCGCCGCGCAGCAGCGCATCGTGCTGACGCGCGACCGCGAGCTGCTCAAACGCCGCAACATCACGCATGGCTGCTACGTGCGCGCGCTGCGGCCGCGCGAGCAGTTGCGCGAAGTGTTCGAGCGGCTCGACCTCGCGCGCAGCGCGCAACCGTTTCGGCTATGCCTCGTATGCAACGCGCCGCTGCGACGCATCGCGCGCGAGGAAGCCGGCCCGCGCGTGCCGCGCGGCGTGCTGCAGCGGCACAGCCGCTTCGTGACCTGCGATGTATGCGGACGCGTATTCTGGGAAGGCACGCATTGGCAGAGGATGCGCGCGTTGATGGACAGCGTCTCCGCCGGCGCGCCGGACCGTGTCGGCTGACGCCCCGCGCTTGCGTACAATGCGGGTTGATCTATTTGGCAGAGGCCTTTCCGATGATGAAAAAAACCGACCTTGAAAAGAACAAGGCGCTGAAACTGGGCAACGCGATGAAACAGGCGACCGCTAACCGCGGTGGCAAGAACGCGGCGACCGAGCCGAAGATTGACCGGCGCGAGCAGCGCAAGCTCGATCAGGCGCAAGGCCTCGTCCCGTTTGCGTGCAAGCTCAACGGCGAGCTGGTGGAGGAGCTGAAAACGCGCGCCGCCAGTCATCCGGACGGCCTGAACGGGCTGCTGGATGAAGTGATCCGGCGCGGGCTCGCGGGCTGATCTTCCCGCGCGCAATATCCGCCGCAACAGCAAAAAGGCCAGAGCGCGAGCTCTGGCCTTTTTGCTGGCAACGCATCTGCCGCCACCGGCTGCACCGACCGGCAAACGGTGCGGCGCAGCGCTATGTCGCGCCCAACGGGCGCGCGTTGGCTTAGTTCTGCACGCCCTTGTCGTTCGTGCCTGCTGCCGAAGCTGCGGCGGAAACGTGTGCCTTCTTGCCGTGGGTCTTCAACTGCTTGATGTGGTGCTTCTTCGGTGCGCTTGCTGCTTCCATAGCAGCGGCATCCGATGCCTGCGCGAAAGCCTGAACGGAAACGAGTGCGATCGAAGCGGCTGCGAGCGAGACGATAACTTTTTTCATGTGTTGATCCCCAAACCAGACGACTGAGTCAATGTGAATGAATACAGCTGCACGGTAGAGCGGCTGGACTTCGAGGTGCCTTGTGCTCCCCGCGGGAGAGTATTACCCAGGCGTAGGCGGTTTGTCATGCGCAAAACTCGATATGTATTTTCCGGGAGACAGCCTGCTTTCAGCCTGCTTTCAACTACCTGCAAGCCGCAGCGGGGACCCTACCAGATCCGCGTGAAGCCGCGGCCCGCGCGCCTCGCCGACCGCTTCGCGGCGCTCAAACCAGGTTCCGCAGCAGGCTCGCGGTCTCCTGCAGCGCCGGCAAAACGCGGTGCAGCGCGGCGTTCGCCGACTCCTCGCCGATCGGCATGCTGACGCTGATCGCCGCGACCACCGTACCGTGCCGGTCGCGCAGCGGGACCGCGACGCCGCGCACACCGATCTCGAGCTGCTGGTCGGTGACCACGTAACCGTTGCGGCGGATTTCGCCAAGCGCTTCTCTGAGCCGTTCGACGGTCGAATAAGTGTACGGCGTGAAAACCTTGATCGGATACGACGCGAGCCACGGGTCGATGCTGTGGGGCGGCTGGAACGCGAGCAGCACGAGCCCCGCCGACGATAACGGCGCCGGCGCGCGCGAGCCGGTCACGAAGCCGACCGCCATCGCCCGATTCACGCCGTTGCGCGCGACGTAGACGACGTCGTGTTCGTCGAGGATCGCAACCAGCGCGGTTTCCTGCACGGTCGCGGTAATCCGCTGCAGGAACGGTTGCACCGTGCGCGGCAGCCGCGCCGAATCGAGGTAAGACTGGCCGAGCCGCAGCACGCGTGGCGCGAGCCAGAACAGCTTGCCGTCTGTGTCGACGTAGCCGAGCTCGCGCAGCGTCAGCAAATAGCGGCGCGCAGCCGTGCGCGACAGGCCGGCGCGCGCGGCGACCATCGTTGGCGTCATGCGCGCGTGCTCTTCGTCGAATGCTTCGATGATCGCGAGCGCCTTCGCGGCGCCAGCGATCCAGTCCTTGTCGTCCATGTCGTTTGCTCGTGGAAGGAGCGGGGGATCGCGGTCCGGTCCGCAAGTCGCGATCACCGCGATCCGCAGGCCGGCGACCGCACGGCCGTTGCGCGATTATCGCGCGACTCGCGGGGTTTGCCTGCCCGGCGCGCGACGCCCGCGTATCATGTGAGCGATTCCTTACCGGCTGAGCACCGCGTGGCGCGCCTGCGCGGCGTCCCAGCGCGATCCCAAGACAAATCAGAAGAAATCTTGAATCCCGATACCCGCCAACACCTGCGCGCGAACGTGCTGATGCTGATCGCCGCGATGATCTGGGGCTCCGCGTTCGTCGCACAGCGACTGAGCCTCGATACGATCGGCCCGTTCCTGTTTACCGGCTTGCGCTTTCTGCTCGGCGCGCTCGTCGTGCTGACGATGATCGTCTGCGTGCGCCGCGCGGCGCTCGCCGAGCTGACGAAGCGCGCGCCCGGCGGAGCCCGCGAACTGCTTGGCGCGGGCGGGCTGCTCGGCGTCGTGCTGGCCGTGTCGATCTCGCTGCAGCAGATCGGCCTGCAGTACACGAAGATCGCGAACGCGGGCTTCATCAGTTCGCTGTATGTGGTGATCGTGCCGCTGCTCGGCGTGCTGTTTCGCCACCGGACTGGCCTCCGTACTTGGCTTGGCGCGCTACTGGCGGCCGTTGGCATGTACTTCCTGAGCGTCGACGAGCACTTTTCGATGCTGTACGGCGACTGGTATCAGCTCGCCGGGGCGCTGGCGATTTCCGCGCAGATGATGCTGGTCGGCCGCTTCGCGGCGCGCCACGACACGCTGATGCTCGCACTCGCGCAGTTCGTGACCTGTGGGATCGTGTGTCTGTCGATCGGCCTTGCCATTGAGCCCTTTAGCGCCGCGATAATTGCGCGAGCCGCGCCGACGATCGCGTACGGCGGTGCGTTATCGGTGGGCGTCGCGTATACGATCCAGGTGGTCGCGCAGCGCTACGCGGCGCCCTCGCATGCGGCGGTGATTTTCAGCATGGAAGGCGTGTTCGCGACGTTTGCGGGCTGGCTCGTCCTCGGCGAAACGCTGACGACTCGCGCGTTGTTCGGCTCTGCGCTGATGCTCGCGGGATTGATCGTGTGTCAGATACTGCCGGGCTGGAAACGCGCCCGGCAGCGTGCGCCGCAGGTGATGTGATTTACAGCGTTATAAAACGATTCGACGCCAACGCTCGGTGCGCGATGCGCGCCGACAGGCGTCTTGCCCTTCGCCAACTATGCCGCGCGCGGATGAGCGAATAGGCTCGGCGTATCGGCGGTTGGCGGAAACACGCACCAGCAGCCGTCGTCGTGGCGAAAGAAGAACAAACCCCGCCCGCCCTGTTCCCGCGACGTCTCCACCCGCACATAGCGCCGCCCGCCCGCACGTGTGCGGCTGAACTCCGTCACGTGAACCGGCTCGGCCGGCGATGGCGAAAGCCACTTCTCGACCAGAAACCGCAACGACTGTTCGCTCGCGGCTCTCATGATCTGCTCCGGAACAGCTTGTCGCGCTGCGCATCGCGCGTGGACTCGGGACTGTCGTCGTCGCGAGCGGCGTCGCCGTTCTCGGCGGCCTCGGCGGCTGCCAGCGCCATCATCCGACTGGTCGCGACTGCGCGCAACGAGCTGCAATGGGCCGCATGTCGAAGGTCCGACAGAAGACGGACTAGCTGTCGTGCTGATCTGCGTTTCATACATCCCCCGCACTGCACCAGAAACCTCACAAAGCACTTTAACTCTATGCCGGATTGTTCGCTGGGCAAATGGTTTTGACTAAATAGCAACAGTTGCGCTTGCAATAAGAAGGCGTGCAATCTTCGTACCGAGTTATCAATGTGCGCGTTCGGTGGGCGGAAATCTGTGCGTTGGCGAGCCCTTCGCGTCGCGCGAAGCGTCGATGCGGGAGCAACGGGAAGTGTCGGTCGGAGGCGTGGTTATCCACAGCGACCTCTGAATAACTTCGGGATAGCTCGACGAACAGCCTGTGCGCGAAATCTTGATAAAGATCAGGGTCGGCTAACGGTGTTCGAACTTATCCCAGTTATGTAGTTTTTCTACCGACGTGTTCCGCAGGGTTATAGGTTTCGCATGATGTTGAAGCGGCGCGACATTTGCGACTTATCCACAGAATCGGTTAACCCTTGTTAACTACTACTACGTATGTATACGTATCAAGTAAACACCATAAGGTGAAATCGCCGCGCGCCTGAATCAGAGGCTGATCGAACCTTGATCAGCCTCGATGCGAAAGCCGCTGCGCGGCTGTCACGGCACCAGAGGCGCCGTGCCGCTCGCGGGTTCGATCGCTGCAGCCTGGCCAATCGAGTCGGCGGGTTGGACCGGCGAGGATGTCGACGGTGTCGTCAACGGAACCGGTGCGGGCGCGGTTAACTGCACTGGCGCGGGCGCTGACTGGACCGCCTGAGCCGCGGCTGGTGGCGTCACGGCGACAGGCTTGTCGGTCGTCGGTTGGGCGAGCGCTGGTGACGTCGTCTGAACCGGCACGGTCGGCGTCGCTCGAACTGCAGCGGAGGTGGTCGCCGCTACCGGCTCGGGCACCGGCTCAGGGATTGTCAGTTGAAGCGGCGCTGCTACCGGCATCGGCAGCGTCCGCGTCTCGATCGGGCTGCTCGTCACCGGCTGCGTGCGCACGACCGTCTGCAAGTAATGATCGACGAGACCGAAAAAGCGGTCATAGAACTTGCCCGACGGAATCGTCTCGCTCGAGATCTTCACCATCGCGTCGCTATTGGAGCGAATCGGCAGCGACAGCGAACCGAGCACGCTGAGCCCGACGCTCGCCGACGTATCGCTCTTCTTCAATGCGAAGCCGTTCTGCACCGCGTTCACGTACACGATGCTGGTATCGGCCGCCTCTTCGCCGGGCGTGCACACGACGTGAAATTCGACGACCACGTGCGAATCGCCGGTCGGCTGAAAATTCTTCGTGCCGTCGACGGTATCGGGACGCGACATCGTCGTCAGATAGCCTTGGCTCAGCAATGCGCGGCGCGCGGCTTCGCAGCTATCGCCCGTACTCGAATTGAAATTGCGCGCGTACGGGCTTGCACCGGTTTCGAATAGTTCCTGAGTGAATTGGGGTTGCGGCGTGCTGCTGCATGCCGTGAGCGCGACCAGCCCGAACAGGGCCGCGGCGGTGGTGCGGGAAAAGGGGTTCTGCATGATCAGTTGCAAGAAGCGCCTCGTGGGCGCGAATGGAAATGCATTGTAGAGCGGGCAGCGTCACGTGCGTAAAAAGCGTGCAAGGTGCAGCCCCGACCCTATTACAGGGGGAAACAGGGCGTCAATTTGAAGCACGCCGCCGCGCCCTCGCAGTACATACGGGCGAAAATGCGAGACGAGACCGCGCGTGCGTGCCTAGTTCGACGTCGTGCGCGCCGAGCCCACCGTCGCGGCCGAAGTCGACCCAGAGGTCGCGGCCGACGATGCCCCGGCTGCCCCGCTCGCGGCGGGTGCCGCGGATGCAATGAGCGCCGCCGGCACGCTGAACGCGTCGGCCCACGGGTTCGCGCTGGCGCAACGATCCGCCTCGCACGACGCGGCCCGCCCAGCGGCCCCGGAAGCGCCGTCAGCGGGTGTCGCAACCGCCGCGAAATCCTCCACGCGCAGATTCACCTTCTGCGCATAGGCCTTCGAGCCGCCATAGCTCTTGAGCGCGGTATTCAGATCGCCGTTCGCCGAGCGCATGTAGCCGTACAGAATCGCCGAGCCCGCTTCGATGTTCGCACCCGGCTCGGTCAGATCCTTCACGTTGCGCAGCAGGCCGCGGTGCGCCTGCGGCACGACCTGCATCAGCCCCGTCGCGCCATTGGCGCCGCGGGCTTTTTCCTTGAAGCGGGATTCGATCGAGATGATGGCGAGCAGCAGCGCCGGAGGAAGGGAGTATTTGTTGGCAGCGGATTGCACCGCGTCGGAGATCTTTTGAGCCTTTTCTTTGCCCACACCGAACTTCTGCGTCAGGTACGCCGATATTCGGTCGGTGTTTTCGTCGGCCGCCGCGGTTTGCGCGAGGCCGAGCGAAAGCACGATCAGGCAAAGTAACCGGCTCATAGTGGACGTCGGAGGAAGCAAAGATCCGCGCATTATAGCGCCGCTGCGTCGGGCGGCGCCTTTCCTCGGCAATTTTTGTCTTTTAAATCAAGGGTGAGCGGAACTCGCCCCGCTTTCCGATGCGTTCATTTGAGCGCTTTTGACTTCAGGTCATAGCCGTCGCTCAGCGTCGCGAGGAACGCGGCGACGTCGTCGATATCACGCTCGGACCAGACCGGACGCTCGCCCGTTTTGCGCGTCAGCGGCTCGTCGGTCGTATCGACGTTCACGCGCAGTGCGACCGGCAGATCGTTGAATTTGTCGACTTTGCCGTGCGCATCCCTCGGATACCACTTGTCCGGGTTCGTATCGCGTTGCACGTAGAAACGCAAGGCCTCTTTCAGCGTGTGGAAGCGACCGTTGTGAAAAAACACGTGACGCGTGGCGGTATTGCGCAGCGATACCGACTTGAACAGTCCGCAGTTCAGCTTGTCGCTCTGATCCGTGCGCAATGGTCCGCACAGGCCCATGTCGAAATACTTCGGATCGGCGTTGACCTTCAGTTCAGCGTTGCGCGGCACGCCAAGCGCCTGAAAGTTGAAGTCGGTGAAAAGCGGATGAGCGCCGTTCACGCCCGACTGGTCGATATGACAGGATGCGCAATTGCCGCCGGCGGGGTCGTCGAACAGCTTTTTGCCGCGCAACTCTTGTGCAGTTAGTTGCACTTTCCCGTCCAGGTAGTAGTCGAACTTGCTCGTGTACGGATGAAAACTCGGGTCTTCGAGCTCGAAGCGCTCGATCGCGTACATCGCCTGGGTGAACGCCTTGGTCGGATCGGCAAAAATGTTCTGGCCGAATACTTCCTTGAAGCGCGCAGCGTATGGCGCGCGCTGCATCTTCGCGAGCAATGCGGCCGGATCCTTGTTGGCCATCTCGTTCGGATTGAACAGCGGGAAGTTCGCCTGATCGTGCAGATAGTTGAAGCGCCCGTCCCAGCCGAAGCCGCCGACCGGCGCGTTGTCCGTTTCGCTGAGCCGCTCGGACAGGCTCGCCGCCTGCGCATGCGTCCAGATCGGCGTACGGTTCAGCACGTAGCGCAGGCTCGGCACCGCGCGCGTGCCCTGCTGATGCAAGTCCGCGCCGCCCAGTTGCGCGGCGAGACCGTTGGGCGGCCCGTACGCGTGCTCGGGACTGTGACAGCTCGCGCACGACATCTTGCCCGAGGCCGACAGCGCCGGATCGAAGAACATCAGTTTGCCGAGCGCGGCGGCGTCGCTATAGACGGGCTTCGCATCGGCGGATGCCGGTGTCGCATTCGACGCAATAGCGCGCGCCGCACCGGCGCCCCCCAGTAACGCGCCGCCCATCAGGGCGGCGAGCGCTATCCGACGCGCGCTCGCGCGCGCCGTGAATCGCATGACAGAAGACAGCATCGAGTCTTTTACAGGTTCGTGAAGATGTCGCTGCCGAACCCCACCAGACCGGCCTGTCCCGCATAACCAAGGTGGTCCAGCTGGAAGATGTCCTCGATGCTCTTCAGCATCGAATAGTGGTTGTACGGCACCGTGGACACCGTACCCGGCTTGATGAACTTCGAGATCATCACGGCGCCGGTCTGGTCGCCGCCGTAGCTCGACTTGGTCAGGTTGATCGTGATGCCGTTATAGGCGAGCGACGAAGTCTCCGGGAACGACGGCAGGTTCGGGCCGGGTTGTTGGCTACAGCAGGTCGTGCCCGCAAATACCAGATCCTCGCCCGACGCGGACTGCGTGACCGTCGCGTAGCTGCTTTCGTCGAAGTTGATGATCAGCAGGCCATCCTTCTGGAACGCCGGCGATGCGGTAATGATCGGCACCCACTTCTGCAGGAACGTGTTCGCGCTCGTCAGGCCGCCCGGCTGGCCGTTCACGCAAGGTGCGTCGTGGCCGTCGTCGCACAGGTTCGGCGTGATCAGGTTGAAGTTCGCGGTGGTCGAGACCGATTGCAGATCGTTCTGCAGGTTATTCAGATTGACGACGTGCTGTCCGCAGTCCGGCGAATCGATGATCGAATGGAAGTACATGAACGGATTGTGGCGCGTCGCATACTGGTCGCCGAGCGGCACGGCCGCGCTCGGCGCTTCGGCCGACTGCGTCAGGTCCGTCGTGTTCAGCGTCGGATGGCCGCAGGTAGCGGCTTCGCGCGACGGATCGTTGCCCATGTCGCCTTCATAGCCCTTCCACGTATAGCCCGCTGCCTTCAGCTGGTCCGGCAACGTCTTCACGCTCGCCGGATACACGCAGCCCGAGCCGATCGCCTGGCCATCGGACGTCATGCCGGTCAGCTTGAAGTCCTGATAGGTCATGCAGTCGTTGTCGGTCTCGTTGGTCGGCGACTGGCCGCTGATCATCGAGATGTAGTTGTCGAGACTCACGTGGCCCGTGCCGTAGTACTGCTGCACGAGCGCGCCTTGCGATGCCAGTGTTTGCGCGAGATACGGCGCTTTGGTGTTGGCGCCGAATGTGGTCGCGTAGTTTTCGTTTTCGAGCGTGATCACGAAGACGTGGCGAATCTGCTGCTGTCCGGTCAGTTGCAGCCCGCCGGACGAAGAAGACGAGCCGCAGGCGGCCACGATCAAAGCGATTAAAGCCGCGCAAGCGGCCATGATGAGTGCGCGTAGCCCAATGCGGTGTGACATGTTCGTTGCCCTCTGTTGCTGTCTCTTTGTTGCCCTGTCGGGAATGCGGTTTTATTTGCGGGCAGACTTTATGGAGCGCCTATGACATTGCCGTGAAAGTTGACGTTCGTTCACCGATAAAACCATTGGCGAACCAGCGGGTTGCCGACTCGATTCACGCTTCGCGCCGATTTGAGACAATGCGCGTCGGCCGCGCGCATCGTTGCGCGCCGCCTCAACGAACAACCGATGTTTTCAGCTATGAGCAAGACCGCGTTTATTCCCAGCGTCCCCGGCACGTCGGAGGACGACTTCGAGATTTCGGCGAGCGCGAAAATGGCCGGCTACCGGCGCTTCTTCGGCGTATTGAAGGTGGTGCGCACGACCGACGGCCGCGTGCTGTTTCCATTCGATGGCGCGCCCGAACTGGGCCCACACGCGAGCCGACTCGAAGCGCTCGCGGCCGCGCAGGTGTATGGCGAACACATCGTCGCGAGCGATCTGGCGCGGCCGGAGTTGTAGATTTCGTCGATCACCCGGCGATATGCCGATACGCGAAAAAATACGGGTGGGTCAGCGCACGCGTACCCGGTTTGCCGCGCCTGCCCCCGCACGCGCGGCGAGCACACCACCGAGCACGCCGCCGACATGGCTCTGCCACGACACATCCGGATAGATCGGCAGTACGCCGAACAGCAGGCTCAGACCGTAGCTGCTGACGACGACCAGGGCCACGAGGATCGACACGAGATCGCGCGTGTAGTAGCCGCGGGCGACCAGGTAGCCCGCATAGCCGAACACCAGCCCACTCGCGCCGATATGCACCGAATACGGCGCGCCGAATAGCCACGCGCAAAGACCGGCGCCGAGCATCGCGCCGATGGTCGCGCGCCAGAAGCCGGCGATGTTCGGCCACGTACACAGCCAGCCGAGTACGACGAGCCCGCTGGTGTTGGCGGCGATGTGTCCGACGCTCGCATGCAGCCACGGCGCGAACAGGATGCCCTGCAAGCCGTCGAGCGAACGCGGCACGACGCCGTGTTCGTTCAGATGCAGGAACGGCAACGCAACCGACAGAAAGAACACCGCCCACATCGAACCGACGAACAGCGCGATTAGCACGACGCGTGACTTCAGCTTTTCGGTTAGCGTGTTGGGAGATGAGGTCTTCATGATGACGAGGCCACGTGGGATGTCGACAGAGGGTAGTCGATGTGGCGTCGTCACGTCGAGGCATCGTGGCAAGACAGATGCCGATGGTGTTTCGTCCGCCGGACCGCATGGCGGCGCGGCGGAATGCGTGAGCTTGCGGCCCGGTTTGCCGCTACGTCTTCGTCACTCCACCGTCACCGACTTCGCCAGGTTCCGCGGCTTATCCACATCCGTGCCACGCGCACAAGCGGTGTGATACGCGAGCAACTGCAGCGGCACGACGTGCAGGATCGGCGACAGCAAGCCATAGTGCTCTGGCATCCGGATCACATGCAGCCCTTCGCCGTTGACGATCTTCGTATCGGCATCGGCGAACACATAAAGCTCGCCGCCGCGCGCGCGCACTTCCTGGATGTTCGACTTCAGCTTTTCGAGCAGCGCGTCGTTTGGCGCGACCGTCACCACCGGCATCGCTTCGGTCACGAGCGCCAGCGGCCCGTGCTTCAGCTCGCCGGCCGGATACGCCTCGGCGTGGATATACGAAATCTCCTTGAGCTTCAGCGCGCCTTCGAGCGCGATCGGATAGTGCATGCCGCGTCCGAGGAACAACGCATGTTCCTTGCGCGAAAACTCCTCCGACCACGCGATGATCTGCGGCTCCAGCGCGAGCACGCTGTTGAGCGCCGCCGGCAGGTGGCGCAACTGCTTCAGATAACTCGCTTCCTGCTCGTCGTTCAAACGTCCGCGCAGCTTCGCGAGCGTTGCCGCCAGCGTGAACAGCGCAACCAGCTGCGTCGTGAATGCCTTGGTCGACGCGACGCCGATCTCGCGGCCCGCGTGCGTGAGGAACGACGACTCGGTCTGCCGCACCATCGCGCTCGTGCCGACGTTGCAGATCGCGAGCGTGTGCTTGTGGCCGAGCTCCTGCGCGTGCTTGAGCGCCGCGAGCGTGTCGGCGGTTTCGCCCGACTGCGAAATCACCACCACCAGCGACTTCGGATTCGGCACCGACTCGCGATAGCGATACTCGCTCGCGATCTCGACCTGAGTCGGAATCTTCGCGAGCGATTCGAGCCAGTACTTGGCGGTGAGCCCCGAGTAGTAGCTGGTGCCGCACGCGAGAATCAGCAGGCTGTCGATGTCCGCGAACACCTGGCGCGCGCCTTCGCCGAAGATCGATGCATCGAACGCGTCGGCCTGCGGAATCGTGTCGGTGATCGCGCGCGGCTGCTCGAAGATTTCCTTCTGCATGAAGTGGCGATACGGGCCGAGTTCGACCGCCCCGCCATAGGCCGCGACCTGGCGCACCTCGCGTTGCGCGGCCTCGCCCTGGCGATCGGCGATGCGCACGCCATCGAGCGACAGTTCGCAGACGTCGCCTTCCTCGAGGAAGATGAAGCGCTCGGTGCTGCCTGCGAGCGCGAGCGCGTCCGATGCGAGGAAGTTTTCGCCGTCCCCGAGCCCGACCACGAGCGGCGAGCCCTGGCGCGCGCCGACCACCGTATGCGGCTGATCCTTGTGCAGCACCGCGATCGCATACGCGCCGTGCAGTTGCGCGATCGCCTCGCGCACCGCAGCGAACAGGTCGCCGCGATACAGGCTATGGACCAGATGCGCGATAACCTCGGTGTCGGTCTGCGAGACGAACTCGTAACCCTTGCCGCGCAGCATTTCGCGCAAGGTCTCGTAGTTTTCGATGATGCCGTTGTGTACCAACGCCAGCGCATCCCGAGAGAAGATCGGGTGCGCGTTGTCGGTGACCGGTGCGCCATGCGTGGCCCAGCGTGTATGCGCGATGCCCGTCACGCCTTCGAGGCGACCGTCGCGCACCTGGCCTTCGAGGTCGGCCACGCGCGCGACGCTGCGCGCGCGGCTCGGCCCGCGAGCGCCGAGCACGGCGACGCCGCACGAATCGTAGCCGCGATATTCGAGGCGTCGCAGTCCTTCGATCAGGACGGGAACGATATTACGTTGCGCAACCGCGCCGACAATGCCGCACATGGTGTATTCCTTTTCAGTGCCGGATTCAGTGAGCGCGCCTCGTGGGCACGCCGTATCGATCAGCTTTTCTTTTTGACAGGGCGCACGTAGCCCGTCTTGCTCGTCTGGGTTTTATCGTTCAACACCAGCGCGTCGGCGGCGACGTCCTTCCACACCGTGGTGCCGGCCGCGATCGTCGCGCCGCGCTGCACGCGCACCGGTGCGACCAGTTGCGTGTCCGAGCCGACGAACACGTCGTCCTCGATCACGGTGCGGAATTTGTTGGCGCCGTCGTAGTTGCAGGTGATCGTGCCCGCGCCGATATTCACGCGCGCGCCGACATCCGCATCGCCGATGTAGGTGAGGTGGTTGGCCTTCGAGCCATGACCGAGCACCGCGTTCTTGATCTCGACGAAGTTCCCTACATGAGACTCGTCTTGCAGCGCCGCGCCTGTGCGCAAGCGCGCATACGGACCGACAACGGCCTTCGCGCCGACTTCCGCGCCTTCGATGTGCGTGAACGCATCGACGCGCGTACCGGCGCCGATACTCGCGTTGCGAATCACGCAGTTCGGCCCGATGCTGACGTTGTCGGCCAGCGTCACACGGCCTTCGAACACGCAGTTGACGTCGATCGACACGTCGCGGCCGCATTCGAGCGTGCCGCGCACGTCGACGCGCGCCGGGTCGGCGAGCGTCACGCCCGCGACGAGTAGTGCGTCGGCGACATTGCCCTGATGAATCCGCTCGAGCTCGGCGAGCTGCTGCTTGCTGTTGACGCCGAGCGTTTCCCACTCGTCGTCGGGCTGCGTGGTGACGACTTCGAGGCCGGCTTCGATCGCCATTTCGACCGCGTCGGTCAGATAGAACTCGCCTTGCGCGTTGTCGTTTTTGAGCGCCGCGAGCCAGCCGGCAAGGCGCGCGGTCGGCGCGACGATGATGCCGGTGTTGATTTCGGCGATCTTCAACTGCTCGGGACTCGCGTCCTTCTGCTCGACGATGCGTTGCACGTTGCCGTGCTGATCGCGCACGATGCGGCCGTAACCGGTCGGGTCGTCGAGCGTGACGGTGAGCACGCCGTAGCCGTCCTGGCCAGCACGCCCGGTCAGTGCGCGCAGCGTTTGCGCACGCGTGAGCGGCACGTCGCCATAAAGCACCAGCGTGGGCAACGAAGGATCGAGCAGCGGCAGCGCCTGCTGCACCGCGTGGCCGGTGCCGAGCTGTTGCTCCTGCACCGCGAACTGGATATCGGGCGCCGCGACGGCTTCGCGCACGGCTTCGGCGCCGTGGCCGATCACGACGATCAGGCGGGCGGGCTTCAGCGCGCGGGCGGTGTCGATGACATGAGCGAGGAGCGGCCGGCCGGCCAGAGGATGGAGCACCTTGGGAAGCGCGGACCGCATGCGCTTGCCGGTACCTGCCGCCAAAATGACGATGTTCATGGCGTCGGCAAATAGACGAGTTTGGAGCGGACGATTCTATCATGCTGCACCTGCAAAAAAGGCCGCAGACGCGGCCTCGGCAGGGCTTGCAAGCCAGCGGAAAAGCGCCGGAATGCCGCCGGAATGCCGCCGGAACAGGCACTTTTCGCTCGTTACAGGTCGTCGAACTGGACCAGCGGAATGGTCTTCGCACTGGTAAGCGGCGCGCCTTCGTCGCCGCTCGAGCATGGTTCTTCGTCGAACGCGATGTCACCTTGCGGGTCGGCTTCGCCGCTCGCGCGCAGCCCCGCGAACGCAAACAGCTGGTGATCCATCAGATGCGACGGCACCACGTTCGACAACGCATTGAACATGTTCTCGATGCGGCCCGGGAAACGCTTTTCCCAGTCGCGGACCAGCGCCTTCATTTCCGCGCGCTTAAGGTTTGGTTGGCTACCGCACAGATTGCACGGAATGATCGGGAATTCACGCAGCTCGGCGTACTTCTCCAGATCGGTTTCCTTCACGTAGGCGAGCGGCCGGATCACGATGTTCTTGCCGTCGTCCGATTGCAGCTTGGGCGGCATGCCCTTCAACTTGCCGCCATAGAACAGGTTCAGCAGCAGCGTTTGCAGGATGTCGTCGCGATGATGGCCGAGCGCGATCTTGGTCGCGCCGAGCTCGCCGGCGACGCGATACAGGATGCCGCGCCGCAGCCGCGAGCACAGCGAACAGGTGGTCTTGCCCTCCGGCACGAGCCGCTTGACGATGCTGTAGGTGTCCTGGTTCTCGATGTGAAACGGAATGTCGAGCTGGGTCAGATACTCGGGCAGCACGTGCTCGGGGAAGCCCGGCTGCTTCTGGTCGAGGTTTACCGCGACGATGTCGAAATTGATCGGCGCGCGCTCGCGCAGCCGCATCAGGATCTCGAGCATCGCGTAACTGTCCTTGCCGCCCGACAGGCACACCATCACCTTGTCGCCGTCCTCGATCATGTTGTAGTCGCCGATCGCCTGGCCGACCTGGCGCGCGAGACGCTTGAAGAGCTTGTTGTTCTCGTACGCTTCCTTCTGCTCGCGGCGCGTGAGCGGCGATTTCGAGGCGCGGGCAGCGCTCGGTGCCGCGGTGGCGTCAGCGGCTTCGTTGTCTGCGGTCAGCATTTCCGGTGCGTTCATCGCTCAGTCCTCCTTGATGCGGAAGACTTCGACGCCGACCGCATCGCAGTCCGGATACACGTCCGGCTTTTCGGTCGACACGCGCGCGCCACGCACCTGCGGATGTTCGAGCATCGCGCGCACGAGGTCGTCGCACAGCGTTTCCTGCAGATGAATATGGCCTTGCGAGACGCGCCTCGCGATCGTCGAGCGCATGAAGTCGTAGTCGACGACTTCGGTGAGCTTGTCGTGCACCGGCGTGGACATCGCGAGCGGCACGAACAGTTCGACGTTGATCACGACGCGCTGCTCGCCGCGCTTTTCGAAGTCGTGCACGCCGATATTGATGTGCACTTCGTAATTGCGCAGAAAAAGCCGGCGGCAATCGGCGAGCCGGGGGTGCGAAAGAGCGGCAAACATGTTCGTTCCAGTCCAAAAAAGCGTGCGGGGCACGCAAAGGGGCGCTTCGCCACACGCGATGACCGCCTCGAAGGCCGGCCGCGCGCGCGGGTCAGGCGCCCGTCAAAAACATCACGTCGCGCGGCAGCGGCACGAGATGCTGCCCGCCGTCGACCACCAGCGTCGTTCCGGTAACGCCGGCTGCATCCGCGAGATACAGCGCGGCGGCGACGATATCCTCGGGCCGCGACGCACGGCCAAGAGGCGTCATACGGTGAGCGGCCTCGAACCCGTGCTGGGTCTGGTCGCCCGATTGCATGGTCAGCCCGGGCGCGAGCCCGACCACCCGGAGCTTCGGCGCGAGCGCCTGAGCGAGCGCGACCGTCGCGGTCTGCAGCGCCGCCTTCGACAGCGTGTACGACAGATAGTCCGGGTTCATGTTGTACAGCTTCTGATCCAGCACATTGATGACGACGCCGCGCTGGCTTTCGTCGCGCAACGCCGCATCGGGCGTCGCGTCGTAAAGCATGCGCGCGAGCACGAGCGGCGCGCCGACGTTCATCGCGGTCAGCTTCAGCAGCAGCTCGTAGCCGACGTCGCGCGCCGTGTCTTCCTCGAAGCGCGACGCGTTATTGACGATGCACGACGGCCGGCCGAGCGCAGCGGCGCAGTCCGGCAGCAACCGGGCGACCTGCGCCTCGTCGCCGAGCTCGGCGTGCAGCGCGACCGCGCGGCGGCCCAGCGCGACGATCTGCGCGACCACTTCGTCGGCGTCCTCACGCGAGGCACCGTAGTGCACGGCCACGTCCCAGCCGCGCGCGGCGAAGCCGAGGGCGAGCGCGCGCCCGATGCGGCGCGCGGCGCCCGTAATCAGCACGACACGGGGCGTTTCGGGCGGCAGTTCAGCCGCGCGGGCAGCGATGTCCGGAGAAACGGTCATTTACAATGCGGGGATGAATCCCAAAGCTCACCAACCCGATAGTTTACCTGCTCCCGGCCCGAGCGCGCTCGCGCAGTCCGACGCGCTCGTCGCCGAGATCCGCGCGCGGCTCGACGCGGCCGGCGGCTGGCTGCCGTTCGACCGCTACATGGAGCGCGCGTTGTACGCGCCGGGTCTCGGCTACTACAGCGGCGGTGCGCGTAAATTCGGCCTGCGCGCCGACGACGGCAGCGACTTCGTCACCGCGCCGGAATTGTCGCCGCTGTTCGCCGCGACGCTCGCGCGCCCGCTCGCCGAAGCGTTGGAGGCGAGTGGCACGCGCGACGTGATGGAGTTCGGCGCCGGCACCGGCAAGCTCGCCGCGGGCTTGCTCAATGCGCTCGACACGCTCGGCGCCGAGTTCGACAGCTATTCGATCATCGATCTATCGGGTGAGCTGCGCGAGCGGCAGCGCGAAACGATCGCGGCGGCCGCGCCCGCGCTGCTCGCGAAAGTGCGCTGGCTCGACGCGTTGCCGCAGCGCTTCGAAGGCGTGGTGATCGGCAACGAGGTGCTCGATGCGATGCCGGTGCGGCTCTTCGCGCAAAACGGCGGTGTCTGGTGCGAGCGCGGCGTGGTGTGGCGCGACGGCGCCTTCGCGTTCGACGACCGCCCCGTCGCGGCCGCCGCGGACCTCGCGCTGCTGACCGAAATCGATGCGACCCGCGAACCGGCCGGCGACGACTACGTGACAGAAACGCACGAAGCCGCGCGCGCCTTCACGCGCACCATCTGCACGATGCTCGCGCGCGGCGCGATCTTGCTGATCGACTACGGTTTTCCGCGCCACGAGTACTACCACGACCAGCGCGCGCAGGGCACGCTGATGTGCCACTACCGGCACCGCGCGCACGGCGACCCGTTCCTGTACCCCGGTCTGCAGGACATCACCGCGCACGTCGAATTCACCGGCATCGCCGAGGCGGGCGTCGAGACCGGCGCGGACCTGCTCGGCTTCACATCGCAAGCGCGCTTTCTGCTGAACGCGGGCGTCACCGAGGTGCTCGGCGAAATCGATCCCGCCGACGCCGCGCGCTTTCTTCCCGCCGCCAACGCGGTACAGAAGCTGCTGTCCGAGGCGGAGATGGGCGAGCTCTTCAAGGTGATCGCGTTTTCGCGTGGACTCGACGATACGCTGCGCGCCTTTTCGAGCGGCGATCGTTCGCATACGCTGTGATTGTGAATCCGCTCTGGCTCGAGGACTCGCGATGATTCGCTGGCTTTTGACGACCTTCGTTGCCGTCGCGGTGCTGTCGTCGTGCTGGCCGTGGCTGAGGAAGCTCGGCATCGGCCGGATGCCCGGCGACGTGACCTTGCGGCTGTTCGGCCGCGAGTATCCGTTTCCGTTCATGTCGACGCTGGTGCTGTCGATGCTGTTGTCGCTGTTGGCGCGGGTGTTGTAGTCGCCGTCGCGCGCTACTTTACGCCCGCGCGACTTCAAGCCAGCGCAGCCTCTACCGCACGCACGCGCTCCTCATGCACGGCGTCCTTGATGCCGGCCGGCGCATCGGCGAGCCGCTGCGCCACTGCCCCTGCATCCACGCCTCGCGCGGCCACCAGTGCAAGCCTCAGCCGCTCGGCCTGCGGGTACTCGCTCATCTCGAGGCCGAGCCGCCCACGTGCATCCGACTCGCAGGCCTGCAGCGCCTCGGCGAAGCGCGCCGGCTTCCTGATCGCGTCGCTGCGCTCGAGCAGGCGCAACAGAGCCGCCGCCCCCATCTCCATCACGCGATGAATATTGCCGTGCTCGCGCGCGACCAGCACCGCCAGATCGCGGCACTCGTTCGGCACGCGCAGCCGCTCGCACAGCGGCTTCAGCAGATCGACGCTGCGGCCCTCGTGGCCGATGTGCCGCGGCAGCAGGTCCTCCGGCGTGGTCGCCTTGCCGAGGTCGTGCGTCAGTGCCGCGAAGCGCACCGGCAGCGCGTAGCCCTGCTGCGCGGCATGGTCTAGCACCATCATCACGTGGACACCGGTATCGACCTCGGGGTGATAGTCGGCGCGCTGCGGCACGCCGAACAGCGCGTCGATCTCCGGCAGAATTCGCGCGAGCGCGCCGCAGTCGCGCAGCACGCCGAACATCCGCGACGGCTTCTTCTCCATCAACCCGCGCGACACCTCCTGCCACACGCGCTCGGCCACCAGCGCATCGGCTTCGCCGTCGGCGACCATCTCGCGCATCAGCGCCAGCGTTTCCGGCGCGACCGTGAAATCGACGAAACGCGCCGCGAAACGCGCGATGCGCAGAATCCGCACCGGATCTTCGAGGAACGCGGCGCTGACATGGCGAAAAAGCCGCGCCTGCAAGTCAGCCTGGCCGTTGAACGGATCGATGACGGGGCCGGTCAGCTCGCCGTCCGGACGCACCTCGCGCGCCATCGCGTTGATCGTCAGATCGCGGCGCGCGAGGTCTTCTTCGAGCGTCACGTCGGGCGCATAGAAAAACTGGAAGCCGTGATAGCCGGCCGCCGTCTTGCGCTCGGTGCGCGCGAGCGCGTACTCCTCCTGCGTCTGCGGATGCAGGAATACCGGAAAGTCCTTGCCCACCGGCCGATAGCCCTGCGCGACCATCTGCTCGGGTGTCGCTCCCACCACCACGTAGTCGCGGTCCTGCACCGGCACGCCGAGCAGCTCGTCGCGGACCGCGCCACCTACTGCATAGATATTCATGGGCATTCGTCTTGATAGGCGATCGCGTGCGTTTCGCGGCGCGAGGCGTCGATCCATGCATTGACCGCGGGCAGCTCGGTGAGCCGCTCGACATAGGCGGCTGCGGTCTCCGACAACGCGGGCTTCCACGTGTTGAAGCGCATCGCGACCGGCGCGAACATCGCGTCGGCAATGCCGAATTCGCCGAACAGGAACGGACCGCCGTAGGTCTCGAGGCAGTCGCGCCAGATCGTCTCGATCCGCGCGATATCGGCGAGCGCGCCCGGCGTCGCGTTCTTGCCCGGGAACGACGCACGGATGTTCATCCACATCTTCGAGCGCAACTCGCCGAACCCCGAATGCATCTCGGCGCTGACGCTGCGCGCATGCGCGCGCGCCGCCGCGTCTCGCGGCCACAGCGCGTGTTGCGGGAAGCGCTCGGCGAGCGTTTCGGCGATCGCCAGCGAATCCCACACGGCCTGCCCGGCGTCGTCGATCAGGCACGGCACCTTGCCCGGTCCGCGCGGCGCCTGAGCGCGGATCTTCGCATTCGTGTCCGCTTCGTACAGCAGGATCAGTTCCTCGTCGAACGGAATGCCGAAGTGCGTGAGCAGCAGCCACGGACGCATCGACCACGACGAATAGTTCTTGTCACCAATCAGCAGTTTCATACTTGTTATCAGGTAGAGGGAAAGGCTTCAGCGCCCGGCGTTGGCGCGGAACGTGTCGAGTCGCGAACCCGAGGCAGCACCGGTCAGGTACGTCGGCACGATCGCTTCGATGCTGACCGGTTCGAGTCCGAGCTCGGGCGCGAGCGGCCCGCTCAGAATGTTGGCAACCTTCATCGAATCGAGATTGTCGCGCGAAATCACCGGTTCGCCCGGCGCCAATTCGAAGCTCAACGCCTGCAGGCGCGCGAGCGGCTCGGGCAGACGGATGATGCGCGCATGCTTGCCGATCACGTCGCCGCAGTACGAAACCAGGTCTTCGAGCGTGTAGACGGTCGGGCCGCCGAGCTCGTAGGTGCGGCCGCTCGCGCCATCGAGATCGAGCACGTTGACGATCGCCTTCGCGACGTCGCCGACATAGACCGGTTGGAACTGCGCGTCCGGCATCGCGAGCGGAATGGCCGGAAACACGCGCTGCAGGAACGCGAACTTGTTCAGAAACGCGTCCTCGGGTCCGAACACGACGGACGGCCGGAAGATCGTCCATGCGACGTTGGCCGCATGCACGGCCTTCTCGCCGTCGGCCTTCGAGCGCGAATACATGCTCGGGCCGTTCGGATTGGCGCCTAGCGCGCTCAGATGAATCAGCCGATGCACGCCCTTGCCTTCGCAGGCGGCGACGATGCGCGTCGGCAGCTCGACGTGCGCATGCGCGAACTCCCGCCCATAGGGCTTGCCGCGCTTGCCGTTCAGGATACCGACGAGATTGATTACGCAATCGGCGCCCTCGACGAAGCGCGCGAGTTGCACCGGATCGAACACGTCGGTTTCGAGCACGTCGATCGGCAGCATGGTCAGATGGCGCGCGTTGTAACGTCGCCGTGTGGCGACGCGCACGTCCTTGCCCATCTCGACGAGCGCGTTGACGAGGTAGCTGCCGATAAACCCTGAACCGCCGATGACCGCGATGGCTTGATGTCGCATTTTTCGACTCCCTGATGGAAGCCGCGGCAACGGCTGGCGAAGCGCGTCGCAACCTCGAAGCGAGATTGCGGCGCCAAGGCGCTTACGGTGCGATGTAACCCAGGCGCGCCTTCAGCGATTGCGGACGGCCTTCGAACAATGCCGCGTAGTAGACCGTGTTGGACAACACATTTTTCACGTAGTCGCGAGTTTCCTGAAACGGAATCGCCTCGGCGAAGACCGCGCCTTCGACCGGGCGCTGCAGCGACTGCCGCCAGTTGCGCGGACGGCCCGGACCTGCGTTGTAGCCAGCGGTGGCCAGCACGGCGGACCCGTCGAACTGATTGTAGATCATCGCCAGGTAGTTCGTGCCGAGCAGGATGTTGGTGTCGATGTCGTTCATCTGCTCGCGCGACACCGGTCCCAGACCGATCTTCTTCGCGACCAGTTGCGCGGTGGCGGGCATCAGCTGCATCAGTCCGCCCGCGCCGACGCCAGAGCGCGCGTTGATGATGAAGCGCGACTCCTGGCGAATCAGCCCGTACGCCCACTCGACGTCGAGCCCGCTCGACTGCGCGTCCTGCTCGACGATGTTGCGGAACGGCGATAGATAGCGCAGCGAAAAATCGTGCTCGCTTTTCGTGCGGTCCGCGGTGTTGACGGTGCGGTCGTACAGCTCGATGCGGCGCGCGTACTCGGCGGCGGCGAGCAGTTGCCGGTCGGACATGTTGCGCAACGGCCAGTTCCACTCGCGATTGCCTTCGAGCCGCAGATTCAGCCCATAGAAGCGCTGCGCGAGATCGAAGCCCGGCGTGGTGGCGGCTTGCTGCACTTCGGCGTCGGTCACGGTGGTTTTCGGCGGCACGGTGATTTTCTGGCCGAGCTCTTCGAGCGCGAGCTGGCCGTAGAAGTTGAAGTTCGACGCGATCGACTGGAATTCCTGACTGGCCGTGGCCGTGTCGCCGGCCTGCTTCAGCGCGCGCGCGTGCCAGTACACCCACGACGATTGCTTGCGCAGCGACTCGGGCATCTGCTCGATCGACCAGCGCACCATGTTCCAGTCGCCTGCGAGCAGCGCGCTGCGTGTGCGCCATTCATACGCGGGATTCGACAGCGGCGCGTTGGCCGACAGCCGGAACCAGTCGACCGCGCCAGGCATCTGCTTGAGCGCGCCCTGATAGCCGATCGTGCCCCAGCCGATCGCGCGCTCCGGCGAATTCAGCGACGGCGCGACCGACGCGAACGTGGCCGCGGCCATGGCCGGATCGTTGCGCGCCATGCGCGTGATGGCGAGCAGCGCCAGCTGGTGCGATTGCGCATCCGGTCCGACGCCGCGCGCGAGCAATAGCGGCGGCGTATTGGTCGCCTGGCTGAACAGCACCGGGTCGGGCGGCTGGTCGCCGAGCGCGTCGACGAGCTTGCTGCCGGTGCTCGTGTAGTTCTGCTCGTACGCGAGACGAATTTGCGCCCAGATGTCGTCGGCGCTGAACTGGTGGTTCACGCCGAGCACCGTGATCAGATCGACGCAGCCGTCGCCGTACCACTTCGGCTCGACGAGCAGCGCGCGCGCCGCGTCCGCGACGTTCTCGCCGCGCGACGCGCGCGATTCGAGCGCGTAGCACTTGACCTGAGTGTCGTCGTCAAGCACGAACTTCGCGTACTGCTGGTCGAAGTTGCGCCAGTCGTGACGCGTGCCGAGCACCGTCAGGTAGTCATTGCGCATGCGATCGGCGATCGCCTGGCCGTCGTACTTCTGCAGGAACGCGAGCACGGGCGCGTCCGGCGCGTCGATGCGCGCATGGCCGGTCGAGTCGAACAGCTGCGGCTTGATCTGGAAGTACTCCAGATACGAGGGCGCCGGATAATTCGGGATCATGCTCGCGAGCTGGGCTGCGCGCGCCGCGTCGTTAGTACGCGAGGCTTCGCGAAGCTGGACGAAAATCTGGTCGTCGTTCGTGAGTTGCGAGATCGGAAGGGGCTTGACGGCCGAGGCAGTGCTGCAGGCCACGAGTGCCGCTGCGGCAAGCGCGATACTGGCCGCGCGATATACTCGAAAAAGGCGTTTTGACATCGTTGTTTCTGGAGCGCGAATTGGACCCAAGCATAGCATGCAACCCTGTCCCGGCAACGAAAAAGGCGCTGCGCCGGATGTTGCTGGAAAGCCGTCTGCAAGCGGCTTCCGAGCCGGCGAAGAATGCCGCGCTCGGGCGTCGGATGCTCGACGCGCTGAAGCACTACGCGGTACGCAGCGCGGGATTCTACTGGCCGCTTGCCGGCGAGTTCGACGCGCGCGGCGCGATTGCGCTCTGGCTTGCCGCAGACTCGCACCACGAAGCCAGCCTGCCAATCGTTAAAGAACGTGGCATGGCGCTCGAATTCCATGCCTGGACGCCCGCGACGCCGATGAAAATCGGCCATCACAAGATTGCCGAGCCCACCTCGGGGCGCGTGGTGCTGCCCGAGCTGCTGTTCGTGCCCTGCGTGGGTTTCGACTCGGACGGCTACCGCCTCGGCTACGGCGGCGGCTATTACGACCGCACGCTGGCCGGCTGGCCGGCGGCGCACAAGCCGATCACGGTCGGCATCGCCTACGAAGCGTGCCGCACCGACACGCTGGAACGCGAGGCGCATGACATTGCGCTCGATCTGATCGTCACAGAGGCGGGGTTTCATCCGGCGCTGCCGGGCTGAACGCGCGATGCGCGGCGTGTGACGCGCCGGCGCTTGCGCGGTGCTTCGTCGTTACAGCGAAGCCGCCGCGCGCGCCGCCGTGTCGTACAGGCCCGACGCATTGCGCATCAACTGCGCGGCCTCGCCGATCTGCTGGTTGGTCAGGCCGCTTTCCTTGAGCGTCGAGATCAGGCAGTTTTCGCGCACCTCGCGATACTTCAGGCATAGTTCGCGGCCCGCGTCGGTTGCGGAAAAGAACACTTCCTTGCCGGTTTTTTCGCTTTTTACGTACCCTCTAGCTACGAGCTTTTTCAACGCGTACGTCGCGACGTGCGTGTCCTCGATGTTCAGCACGAAGCAGATGTCCGCGAGCTTCTTGCGGCGTTCGCGATGGCTCACGTGGTGCAGCAGCGATACCTCGATCGCGGTCATGTCCTTGTCGCCGGCCGCCGACATGCAGCGCACCATCCAGCGGTTGAACGCATTGCCCGCCATGATCAGCGCGTATTCGAGTTCCGAGAGTTCCGCGCTGCTCTCGGAGACGAGATGTTCCGACGAAACGATCTTGGTGGGATGACGCGTCATACGAGGTTCCCGTGACGAAAATGGGCTGAAAAAGTGTCGCAAGTGTACGACGATGCCCGCCGCCGACGAGCCTGGCAAAAACGCTTATTGGTAAATCATCGATATTTTATTGATAATGTACACTCCAAACGTCGCCGCCTCCGTGCCGGGCATGCGCCAACGCACCGCGCTGTCCGCCTCATCCTCCGACTCGATCCGGGCCGCCCAGTCATGAGCCAACCACGAATTTTTCCCCTCGGCGATGCCGCGCTCGTCTGCGAAGCGCCGCCGCCCGCCACGCTGGAGTGCCAGCAGCGCGTGTGGGCTGCGGCCGAAGCCGCGCGCGACTGGCCGCAGGTGCTCGAAGTCGTGCCCGGCATGAACAATCTGACGCTCGTGTTCGACCCGCTCTCGACCGACGCCGACGCGCTCGGCGAGCAGTTGCTGACGGCCTGGAACGCAGCGGCCGAAGCCGTCGCGCCCGGGCGCGACGTCGAGATTGCAGTGCAGTACGGCGGCGCATTCGGCCCCGATCTGCGGGCGGTCGCCGAACATACGGGCTTGAGCGCGCGCGAGGTCGTCGAACGTCATGCGGGCGGCGCCTACGTGGTGTTCTTTCTCGGCTTCCAGCCCGGCTTCGCCTATATGGGTGGGCTCGACACCGCGCTGCACACGCCGCGCCGCGCGTCGCCGCGGCTCGAGGTGCCGGCGGGCTCGGTCGGCATCGGCGGCGAGCAGACTGGCATCTATCCGGCGGTGTCGCCGGGCGGCTGGCAGCTGATCGGCCGCACCGAGGTGCCGCTGTTCGATCCGGCGCGCCGTCCGCCCACGCTGCTGCAGCCCGGCGACCGGGTGCGCTTCACGATCGCGGGGATGCACGCATGATCGACGTGATCCGCGCGGGTCTCCAGACCACGATCCAGGACCTCGGCCGCCACGGCTATCGGCATCTCGGCGTCGCGATGGGGGGGGCGCTCGACCGGCTGTCGCTCGAAGTCGGCAACCGGCTGGTCGGCAACCGCCCCGACGCGGCCGGCCTCGAAATCACCTTCGGCCCGACCGTGCTGCGCTTTTTGCGCGCGACGCGCGTCGCGATCACCGGCACCGAGTTCGGCGCGACGCTCGACGGCAAACCCGTCTATTCATTTTGGAGTCTGCCCGTGCAGGCCGGCCAGGAGCTCGTGCTGCACGCGGCGAAGCGCGGCATGCGCGGCTATGTCTGCGTGGCGGGCGGCATCGACGTGCTGCCGATGCTCGGCTCGCGCAGCACCGACCTTGCCGGCCATTTCGGCGGACTCGGCGGCCGCGCGCTCAACGACGGCGACCGTCTGCCGGTCGGCGCGCCGCAGCAGCGCGGCCACCTCGGCTTCACGCCCGAGGCGCCCGAGTTCGGCGTGAAGGCGCCCGCCTGGTGCAAGTTCGTGCTGGTCAACGAGCCGCTGCGGCGCGGTCGTCATCCGTCGGGCGTGCCGTGGGCCATACCGATCCGCGTGCTGTGCGGCCCCGAATACGACAGCTTCACCGCGGATGCACAGCAGTCGTTCTGGTCCGACGAGTGGCTCGTGACGCCGAACAGCAACCGCATGGGCTATCGCCTTGCCGGCACCGCGCTGAAGCGCACGCACAAGACTGACCTGCTGTCGCACGCGGTGCTGCCCGGCACGATCCAGGTGCCCCCGAACGGTCAGCCGATCGTGCTGATGAGCGACGCGCAGACCACCGGCGGCTATCCGAAGATCGGCGCGGTGATACAAGCCGATCTGTGGAAGCTCGCCCAGGTGCGCCTGAACGGTGCTGTCCGTTTCATCCCGACGACGCCCTACGAAGCGCGCCAGGCTTTGCTGGAAGAACGCACGTATCTGCGGCAGATCGATGCCGCGATCGCGATGCATGAAGAGCGTTGCGCGCGCCGGGTGGCGCTCGCGGCGCTGTGACACTAAGTAAAGGAATCCCCATGGAAATCGATCTGAACGCCGATCTCGGCGAAGGCTGCGGCTCCGACGAGGCGCTGCTCGACCTCGTGAGCTCGGCCAACATCGCATGCGGCTGGCATGCGGGCAGCCCCAACGCGATGCGCGACTGCGTGCGCTGGGCCGTGCAGAAAGGCGTGTCGATCGGCGCGCATCCGAGCTTCAACGATCCCGAGAATTTCGGCCGCAAGGAAATGGATCTGCCGGCGGGCGAGATCTACGCGGGCGTGCTGTATCAGCTCGGCGCGCTGTCGGCGATCGCGCAGGCCGAGGGCGGGCGCATCGCGCACGTAAAGCCGCACGGCGCACTGTACAACCAGGCCGCACGCGACGCGAAGATCGCTGACGCGATCGTCTCCGCGGTGCACGATTTCGATCCGTCCGTGGCGGTGTTCGCGCTCGCCAACAGCGGGCTCGTGAGCGCCGCGCGCAACGCGGGCCTGACCGCGATCGAGGAAGTGTTCGCCGACCGCGGCTATCGCGCGGACGGCTCGCTCGTGCCGCGCAAGGAGCCGGGCGCGCTGCTCGACGACGAGGACGAAGTGCTCGCGCGCACGCTCGTGATGATCCGCGAGCAGCGCGTGAAAGCCGTCGATGGACAGTGGGTGCCGTTGAACGCGCAGACCATCTGCCTGCACGGCGACGGCCCGCATGCGCTGGCGTTCGCGCGACGCATTCGCGGCGCGCTCGCCGACGCAGGCATCGAAGTGCATGCGGCGGCCGCCGCGCGCGTCTGAGCGTTCGCATCACCGTCGATCACACCGCACGCCGAGCCGATCCGGCGGTTCCTTTCATATCGACGAGGTGCTGGCCATCTGACGCAGTACCTCGTCGTCCGAAAGCGGCTGCTGTCCAATCAACGGTGGCGCGGCCGACGCAAATGACTAACGATCGCTAATAGAGCGACGGCCAATATCAAGGAGACCAGAAAACTGACAACGAGCAACGTTGCGACGATGATGTCCGTGTCGTTTTCTCCGCCAACCGAATCCAGCACCTTGAAAAGCGGAGCAAAAAACTCGGAGCCCGCGCCGCTCGCAAACCATTCATCAATACTCGGCATGCGGGCAATTCCCACTGCGATGGGAAGCGTCAGCGCCAGTGCGAGCGCAATACAAATCAGCACCTTTTTCATTTCACGTTGATCGTGCCGTAGTATCTGGTCATCGTTCCGGGAATGAACGCGGGCGGCTGTGCTTTCAGGTATGACCGCAGCGCCTTGAACTCCTCGCGGGACGAAAGCGTAATGCAACCGTCGCTTTCTCCGAATCGTCCTACCGGTTGCAACCGAAAGCTACCGCGTCGCACACCGTCTACGAACGTCCAATCATCAATGTGTTGGTCGATGTGGTAAAGAGCAAACCATTCCGCGCGGTGCGTGTCCGCCAATGGGATCTCCTTCCTGTTAGTCGCTTGCGAAAAAAAGTTCTGACGAAGCTAACAGGCATAGGATGCAACACGACTCGGACGCCTCCGAGAAATGCGCCAGAGATTCACGGCGCTGATCGCGATGGCCTGGCTCAGCACGCGATCGCGCTATACGGTGGTCTGCAGTTGCCTTCTGATCGATCCCGCCGCTACGGCCGCAGTCTCGAACCGACTCAACCCGCCTCAACCACGAAGCCGTGCTGCCGCAACAGCTGCAGCACGCCCTTCGGCCCACCCAGATGCAGCGCGCCGATCGCGACGAACAGCGGCTTGTTCGGCGCGGCGAGCTGCAACATTCTCGCGACGAAGCGGCGATTGCGCTCGTAGACGATCCGGTTGTCGATCAAATTGGAGACGCGCGGGTCGCGCGCGAGCTTCTCCGATTTGGCAGCCTGCCACGCGGCGATCGCATCGGCATCGCCGACCCGCCACAGCCGGTGCAGCGTGCGCACGTCCTCGACGTTCTGCGCGGGCGTCTGCACCAGATCCTGCGCGAGCATCTCCCGCTGCTGCGCGGCCGACAGTCCGGTGAACGCGCGCATCTGTTGCGCGAGCGTTTCGAGTCCGACGATCTTGCCGCGCGTCTTCAGATAGACGTTCTGCAATTGCGCTTCGGTGCCGTATTCCGTTTGCAGACCCGCGGACAGCGAGTCGTAGGTCTCGACCACCAGCGACGCGAGCCACGGCCGCATCTTTTTGATCGCATCGAGCGCGGCCGGGTTGCCGCGCAGCCGCAACGCGAGCTTGTGCCACAGCGGCTCGGGCAGCAGACCCGGCAGGCAGTCGTGCTTGCACACGCCGTACTTCGACACGTCGTCCTGCGACACCAGCAGCTCGTCGGGCGACAGTTCGAGCGCGAGCGTCGGCGACGCGGCGAGCGCCGCGAGGATCGGCGCGCGGAACGGCTGCCCCGCCGGATAGTCGGCGGGATCGCCGACGTGCAGCGTGCCGAGCACGTAGATCGTCGTACTGCCGCGCGTCGCGACATAGAACGGCATGCGCGCCGGTTGCTGGCGCACCGGGCCGCTCGCCGTGGTGCCGGGGACCGGGGGCGGCGCAATTGACGGCGGTGGCGGGCTTGGCACCGTGACGGCAGGACGGGCCGCCTGGGCTGGCGCCCTGGCCGCCGCGCCGGCCGCGTGAGCGATGCAGGGTACGGCCGCGCCGACCGACAGCGCGCAGCCTACGCGAAATAAAGCGGACAGCGACGCGGGAAGAAATACGGAGAAAAAGGCGCGCGCGAGCGCATGAACGAACGCGCAGAGAAACGTGCGAAAAAACTTGCCGGCGAACCTTCCAGCAAATGCGCCACAGGGCGCGGCGCCTCCCAGCGCACGCGCCCCGCGGCGCCGCGCGAAGGCGGCTATCCAGCCGCCCTCACACAAGCGGCGCGCAAGACGACGCGCCGCCACCACATCAGGCATCCACGTCCCCCACCTCTTCAGCGCGGTGACAGGAGACCAGGCGGCCATCCACTTCTCGCAGCTTCGGCTCCTCGCTGCGGCAGCGGTCGATCACGTACGGGCAGCGCTGATGGAACGTGCAGCCCGACGGCGGATTCAGCGGCGACGGCATTTCGCCTTGCAGCTTGATCTTGATCGTGCGGTCGGCCTCGAAGATCGACGGGGTCGCCGACATCAGCGCGCGCGTGTACGGATGGCGCGGCTTCGAGAAGATGCGCTGCTTGTCGCCGAGTTCAGCGACGCCGCCGAAGTACATGACCATCACGTCGTCGGCGATATGCTCGACCACCGACAGGTTGTGCGAGATGAACACGTAGCTCGTCTTGAACTCGTCCTGCAGGTCCATGAACAGGTTCAGGATCTGCGCCTGGATCGAGACGTCAAGCGCCGAGACCGGTTCGTCGGCGACCACGATCTGCGGATCGAGGATCATCGCGCGCGCGATCGCGACACGTTGACGCTGGCCGCCGGAGAACATGTGCGGATAGCGCTTCGCGTGCTCGGGCCGCAGGCCGACCGTGCGCATCATCTGCGCGATGCGCTCGGCGCGCTCGGTCGCGCTCATCTGCGTGTTGATCGCGAGCGGTTCGCCGAGCGTCTGCTCGACGGTCTTGCGCGGATTGAGCGACGCAAACGGGTTCTGGAACACCATCTGCACGCGGCGCCTGAGCGCCGCGATCTTCTCGTGATTCGCGCCGGCCACGTCCTCGCCGTCGATCAGCAGGCGACCCGCGCTCGGCGTTTCGATCATCGTCAGCTGACGCGCGAGCGTCGACTTGCCGCAGCCGGACTCGCCGACTACCGCCAGCGTCTTGCCGCGGTCGAGCGCGAACGACACGCCGTTCAGCGCCTTCACCGTGCCGTGCGCGAACATGCCGCGCTTGACCGTGTAGTAGCGCGCGAGCTGGTCGGCGACGAGCACGTGATCGCCAGTACGATCGGACTGGCGACGGGTTTCGGGTACTGCGCTCATCGGGCGCCTCCTTGCGTGTGAACGTTGGCGTCCTTCTCGAGGTTCAGCGGCTTGATGCAACGCACGCGCGTGAGCTCGGCGTGCGCGGGCAGCGGCGCGAGCGCGGGGCGTGCCTTCATGCAGTCGTCGACCACGTACTTGCAGCGCGGCGCGAACAGACACCCCTTGGGCCGGTCGTCGCGGCCCGGCACCATGCCCGGCAGCGCCGCGAGTCGCACCGCGCCGACGTTGTGCTCGGGAATCGCGGCCAACAGCGCTTCCGTGTACGGATGATGAGGCGCGGCGAAGATGTCCGGCACCTTGTTCGTCTCGATCACCTCGCCCGCATACATCACGGCGACGCGCTGCGCGACCTCGGACACCACGGCCAGATCGTGCGAAATCAGCACGAGCGCCATGCCGCGTTCCTTCTGCAGGCGCATCAGCAATTCCATGATCTGCGCCTGGATCGTCACGTCGAGCGCGGTGGTCGGCTCGTCGGCGATCAGCAGCTTCGGGTTGCAGGCGATCGCCATCGCGATCATCACGCGCTGGTTCATGCCGCCCGACATCTGATGCGGAAACGAGCCGATACGGTTCTTCGCGTCCGGAATGCCGACCTGATCGAGCAGTTCGAGCGCGCGTTTGTCTAGCGCGCTGCCGCGCAGGCCCTCGTGCAGCTTCAGCACTTCCTTGATCTGATAGCCGACCGTGTAGCTCGGGTTCAGGCTCGTCAGCGCGTCCTGGAACACCATCGCGATGTCCTTGCCGATGATCTTGCGGCGTTCCCTCGCGGAAGCCTTCAGCAGGTTCTTGCCGTCGAACGTGATTTCGTCGGCGGAGACCTTGCCGGGCGCGTCGATCAGGCCCATCAGCGCCATCATCGTCACGCTCTTGCCCGAGCCCGATTCGCCGACCACGCCGACCACTTCGCCCGGCGCGACGTCGAGATTGATGCGGTCGACCGCGGGCAGGCCACCGAAGTTGACCGCGAGATTGCGGATGGTCAGTAAGTTGCTCATGGTCAGGCCATCCGTTTCAGTTTGGGGTCGAGCGCGTCACGCAGCCCGTCGCCGAGCAGGTTGATCGCAAGCACCGAGATCAGGATGGACAGGCCGGGCATCGTGACGATCCACCATGCGCTGTCGATGTAATCGCGCGCCGACGCGAGCATCGCGCCCCACTCCGCCGACGGCGGCTGCACGCCGAGGCCGAGGAAGCCGAGCGCGGCGGCATCGAGAATCGCCGACGAAAAGCCAAGGGTTGCCTGCACGATCAGCGGCGCGGTGCAGTTCGGCAGCACCTGCGAGAACATCAGCCGCAACGTGCTCGCACCCGCGACGCGTGAAGCGGTCACATACTCCTTCTGCAACTCGCCCTGGGCAGACGCGCGCGTCAGACGCACATAGCCCGGCAGCGCGACGATCGCGATCGCGAGCATCGTGTTGACGAGACCCGGACCGATGATCGCGACCACCGCGACCGCGAGCAGCAGCGACGGCAGCGCGAGCAGCACGTCCATGATGCGCATGATCGGCGTGTCGGCCCATTTCTCGAAGAACGCGGCGACGAGGCCGAGCACGACGCCCGGAATCAGCGCGAGGACCACCGAGACGAAGCCGATCCAGAACGACAGCCGCGCGCCGTACATCAGACGCGAAAGGATGTCGCGGCCCGCTTCGTCGGTGCCGAGAATGAACTTCCAGTTGCCGCCGTCGAGCCACGCCGGCGGGATCTTCACGGAGTCGCGGTATTGCTCGATCGGGCTGTGCGGCGCGATCAGCGGCGCGAAGATCGCGATGAAGACCAGCACCAGCACGATGATGCCCGCGCCGACCGCACCGCGGTTGCGCGAGAAGTTCGCCCAGAATTCGCGTGCCGCGATGCCGCGGCCGCTCGGCGGGGTAACCGCCTGGGGGACGGTGTTTTGAATGTCAGCCATCGTGATTTACCTCGTATGGCGAATGCGCGGGTTGAGCACGCCGTACAGCAGATCGACGACGAGGTTCACGACGATCACCAGCGTGGCGATCAACAGGATACCGCCCTGCACGACCGGATAATCGCGCCGGCCGATCGCGTCGATCAGCCACTTGCCGATGCCCGGCCATGAAAACAGCGTTTCGGTCAGCACCGCGCCCGCAAGCAGTGTGCCGACCTGCAGGCCGATCACGGTGACGACCGGAATCAGCGCATTGCGCAGCGCATGCACGACGATCACGCGTCCCGGCGACAGCCCCTTCGCGCGCGCGGTGCGGATGTAGTCCTCGCGCAGCACTTCGAGCATCGACGAGCGCGTCATGCGCGCGACGACCGCGAGCGGAATCGTGCCGAGCACGATTGCGGGCAGGATCAGGTGACTGAGTGCGGATTTGAACGCGCCTTCGTCGGTGGACATCAGCGAGTCGATCAGCATGAAGCCGGTCACGTGCGGAATGTCGTATTCGACCGCGATGCGGCCCGACACCGGCGTCAAGCCGAACTTGACCGAGAACACCATGATGAGGATCAAGCCCCACCAGAAGATCGGCATCGAGTAGCCGGTCAGGGCGGTGCCCATCACGCCGTGATCGATCACCGTGCCGCGCCTCAGCGCCGCGAACACGCCCGCCGGCAGGCCGACGATCAGCGCGAACAGCATCGCGCAGAACGACAGTTCGACGGTGGCGGGAAAGCGCGCGAGAAATTCGCCCATCACGCTCGTGTTGGTGATGATCGACGTGCCGAGGTCGCCGTGCACGGCACGGACGATGTAGTGGAAGTACTGCATTGGCAAGGGCTCGTCGAGCCCGAGGCGGTGCATCGCGGCCGCATGCATGGCCGGATCGACGCCGCGCTCGCCCATCATCACTTCGATGGGGTCGCCCGGGATCAGGTGAATCAGCGCGAACGCGAGGATCGTGATGCCGATGAACGTCGGTATCACCATGCCGATGCGGCGCAAAACGAAGCGGAACATGGTTCGCTCCCATGGTACTGGTGATGAAAAAACGCAACCGGCGACGAGGGCTCGTGACCCCGGTCGCCGGACCATTTCGACCAGTTTTCTAACCGTGCGAAAAGTGTACTGTGTTGCGGCGTACTGTATTGCGGCGTACTGCGCTAACTTTACGATTACTTGACGCTGACGCCGTCGAAGCGCGCGTAGCCGAGCGGTTCGATGCGCATGTCGACCACCTTCTTGCTGACCGGCTGATAGACGGTCGAGTGCGCGATCGGCGAGAACGGCAGTTGCTGCGCGAAAATATGCTGCGCGTCGCCGTAGATCTTCGTGCGCGTCGCCACGTCCGAAGTCGTGCGACCCTTCTGGATCAGATCGTCGAACGGCTTGTAGCACCACTTCGAGAAGTTGTTGCCGTTGATCGCCTCGCAGCCGAGCAGCGTGCCGAGCCAGTTGTCCGGATCGCCGTTGTCGCCGGTCCAGCCGATCAGCATCGTGTCGTCTTCGCCCGCGTGCGCGCGCTTGATGTACTCACCCCATTCGTACGTGACGATCTTCGCCTTCACGCCGATCTTCGCCCAGTCCGCCTGGATCATTTCCGCCATCAGACGCGCGTTCGGGTTGTACGCGCGCTGCACCGGCATCGCCCACAGCGTGAGGTCGAAGCCGTTCGGGTAGCCCGCCTTCGCGAGCAGATCCTTCGCCTTGGCCGGATCGTACGAGGCGGCCGGCAGGTTCTTGACGAACGACCATTGCGTCGGCGGCATCGGGTTCGTGGCCAACTGGCCCGCGCCCTGGTAGACCGAGTCGATGATCGCCTTCTTGTTGATCGCCATGTCGAGCGCCTGACGCACTTCGAGCTTGTCGACCGGCTTGTGCGTCACGTTGTACGCGAGATAGCCGAGGTTGAAGCCCGGCTGCGACGGCATGTCGATGTTCGGCTCGGCCTTCAGCGGCGCGATGTCGGCCGGGCGCGGATAGCTCATCACCTGGCATTCGTCGCGCTTGATCTTCTGCACGCGCACGCCGGCATCCGGCGTGATCGAGAAGATCAGCTTCGAGATCTTCACCGCGCCCGGCTTCCAGTAGTCCGGGTTGCCGTCGAAGCGGATCGTCGCGTCCTTCGTGTAGCTGCGGAAGATGAACGGACCGGTGCCGACCGGGTACTGGTTGATGTCGGCGGCCTTGCCTGCCTTGAGCAGCTGATCCGCATATTCAGCCGACAGGATCGACGCGTATTCCATCGCCAGATTCTGGATGAACGGCGCGTTGACTTCCTTCAGCGTGAACTTGACCGTGTACGGGTCGACTTTCTCGACGCTCGTGATCAGCTTGTCGAGGCCCATGTCGGTGAAGTACGGGAACTGCACCGGATACGCCTTGCGGAACGGCTGGTTCGGGTCGAGCATGCGCTGGAACGAGAAGACCACGTCGTCCGCGTTGAATTCGCGCGTCGGCTTGAAGAACGAGGTGGTCTGGAACTTCACGCCATGACGCAGATGGAACGTGTAGGTCTTGCCATCGGGCGACACGTCCCACTTCTCCGCGAGGCCGGGCTCGACCTTGGTGCCGCCGCGTTCGAACTCGACGAGGCGGTTATAGACGGTGAACGTGTTGGCCGTGAAGTCGACGCCCGTCGTGTATTGGGCCGGATCGAAACCCGCGGGGCTGCCTTCCGAGCAGTAAACGAGGGTTTTGTTCGGGATCCCAGCGGCCTGCGCGCTCGTGACGCCAAGCAGGGATGCCGCTGCGGCAGCGACGAGCGTGGATATACGCGCGACGCGCAACAGATTGTTTTGCTTCATGTTTCCTCCAGGTTCGGGGCCGGCTTGCGCCGGCGTAGCGGGATATTACTTGAGCTTGGGCCGGCTACCAAGCGGAGCAAAATCCCCCTGTCGACGATAGGAAACACTTCGTGCAAACGTTTTGCGACGGTTTTGTCACGGGCCGGGCGAGCCCATTCGAGCCGCCCGGCGACGAATGCGGCGCAAAAAGCGCGTCGCGCCCGCTTATTTCACCCCAACCTCCAGGAATTGCGTCGGCCCGAACGGATCGATCTTGAAGCCCGTCACGTTCTTGCTGATCGGCTGATAGACGGTCGAATGCGCGATCGGCGTGAACGGCACCTGGTCCTTGAAGATCTCCTGCGCCTGCGTATAAGCCTTGGTGCGATCGGCCATGTTGGTGGTGCTGCGGCCCTGTTTGATCAGATCGTCGTAAGGCTTGTAGCACCACTTCGAGAAATTGCTGCCGTTGACCGCGTCGCAGCCGAGCAACACGCCGAGCCAGTTGTCAGGGTCGCCGTAGTCACCCGTCCAGCCGATTAGCATCGCCTGATGCTCGCCGGCGTGCGCGCGGCGAATGTACTCGCCCCACTCGTACGTGGCGATGTTGACCTTGACGCCGATCTTCGCCCAGTCCGCCTGCAGCATTTCGGCCATCAGGCGTGCATTCGGGTTATACGGGCGCTGTACCGGCATCGCCCACAGCGTCAGCTCGAAGCCGTCGGGGTAGCCCGCCTGCTTCAGCAGCGCTTTCGCTTTGTCGACGTCGTAGGGCGCGTCCTTCAGGTTCTTGTCGTAACCCCATTGCGTCGGCGGCATCGGGTTCGTCGCGAGCTGGCCCGCGCCCTGGTAGACCGCTTCGATGATCGCCTTCTTGTTGACCGACATGTCGAGCGCGCGGCGCACGAGCACGTTGTCGAGCGGCTTTTTGGTCGTGTTGTACGCGATATAGCCGAGGTTGAAGCCCACTTCGCTTGGCATCGCGAGCGACGCATCGGCCTTCACGGTGGGGATGTCGGCCGGGCGCGGATAGGACATCACCTGGCATTCGCCGCGCTTCAACTTTTGCAGGCGCACGGCCGGATCGACCGTGATCGCGAAGATCAGCTTGCCGAGCTTCGCGACGCCCGGCTTCCAGTAGTCGGGATTGCCGTCGAAGCGGATCGTGTCGTCCTTCGTATAGCTGCGGAAGATGAACGGACCGGTGCCGACCGGGTACTGGTTGATGTCGGACGCCTTGCCGGCCTTCAGCAGCTGATCCGTGTATTCAGCCGACAGGATCGACGCGAACGGCATCGCGATCTGCTGCAGGAACGGCGCGTCGACTTCCTTCAGCGTGAAGCGCACCGTGTACGGATCGACCTTCTCTATTTTGGCGATGTTCTTCGCGAGACCGAGGTCGTTGAAGTACGGGAAATTGACTGGATACGCCTTGCGGAACGGGTTCTCGGGATCGAGCATGCGTTCGTAGGTGAACACGACGTCGTCCGCGTTGAATTCGCGGGTCGGCTTGAAGTACGACGTGGTCTGGAATTTGACGCCGTGGCGCAGATGGAACGTATAGGTGAGGCCGTCGGGCGACACGTCCCACTTTTCGGCGAGTCCTGGCTCGATGTCCGTGCTGCCGTGCGCAAATTCGACGAGCCGGTTATAGACCGTGTACGAGCCGGCGCTGAATTCGACGCTGGTCGTGTATTGCGCGGTATCGAAACCCGCCGGGCTGCCTTCGGAGCAGAACACCAGCGTCTTGTCGGGCAGCGTGGCCGCCTGCGACGCGGCCGGCGCGAGGCCGCTCGTGGCGACCGCGAGCGCGGCGAGAGCCGGCAGGCAGAACTGGTGAAGCGCGAACAGCCGGTGTGCCGCAGTCTTTCTTGTCACTGTCATATCGTCCTCCGCACAGCAGCCGGGTTGGCTGCGTTTCGATGATAGACAGCCCAAAAATGAGCTTCAACAGGGACTTACCACGCTATTTGGGACAAATTTGCGACCCATGCCAGACTGGCGGGGACCGCGCGGCCGTTGCAGCCGCGCGGGCATCGCAATTACACGGCGAGCCGTTCGCAGATCGCCTTGGTCGACGCGGCCGCGTTCAGCGTATAGAAGTGCAGACCCGGCACTTTCGCGTCGACGAGCCGTTGACACAGAGCCGTCACCACGTCGAGCCCGAACGCGCGGATCGACTCGCGGTCGTCGCCGAAGCTCTCTAGCCGGCGCGCGATCCAGCGCGGCACTTCGGCGCCGCACATTTCGGAGAAGCGCATCAGCTGCGAGAAGTTCGTGATCGGCATGATGCCGGGCACGATCGGCACGTCGACGCCGAGCTGGCGCGCATCGTCGACGAAACGGAAGTACGCGTCCGCGTTGAAGAAGTACTGCGTGATCGCCGAGTTCGCGCCGGCTTTCACCTTGCGCGCGAAGTTTTCGAGATCGTGACGCGGCGAGCGCGACTGCGGATGGTATTCCGGATAACCCGCCACCTCGATCCAGAACCAGTCGCCGAACTCGGCACGGATGAAGCTGACGAGCTCCGACGCATAGCGCAGCTCGCCGACCGCGCCCATGCCCGAGGGCAGATCGCCGCGCAGCGCGACGATATGGCGGATGCCGTACGCGCGGTACTCGTTGAGGATCGCGCGCAGGCTGTCCTTCGACGAGCCGATGCACGACAGATGCGGCGCCGCCTCGAGCCCTTCCTTCGCCATGTCGACGACGGTATCGAGCGTGCCTTGCTGGGTCGAGCCGCCGGCGCCGAACGTGACGGACACGAACTTCGGTTTGAGCGACACGAGTTCCGCGCGCGTCGCGCGCAGTTTGTCGATGCCTTCCTGCGTTTTCGGCGGGAAGAATTCGAATGAGAGTTCGATCGGATTCATAGTCAAAAAGGTCAACCGAGACTGCGGTTGCCGAAAATGAGCGCGGACAGTAGCCACGACACGATGCTGTACAGGATCGAGCCGAAGAACGCCGACCAGAAGCCCGACACCTCGAAGCCCTTCAGCAGCGACGCGCACAGCCAGAAGCACAGCGCATTGACGACCAGAATGAAGAGTCCGAGCGTGAGGATCGTGACGGGCAGCGTCAGCAGGATCAGCAGCGGCCGCAGCAGCGTATTGATGAGGCCGAGCACGATCGCGACGATCAGCGCGGTACCGAAGCTACGGATATGGATCGACGGAACGATGTAGGTGATGATCAGCAGCGCGAGCGCGTTGATGAGCCAGGTCAGCAGCACGGTCATGTAGAACTCCTTGTAAGCACCTGTGCGAAGAAGATGTCCAGCAAACGAAAAGCCGCGCTGGCGAACAAAGCGGCGCATTGCGCGCCGCCCCGGGATCGGACCGTCAAGCTATTACCGCCGCCCGCGTGGCCGGGCGCGCGAACGCGCGCATCGAGCCGCGGACGGCCGCGTGCTTAATAGCGGTAGTGGTTCGGCTTGAACGGACCGTTCTTGTCGACGCCGATGTAGCCGGCCTGCGCGTCGGACAGCACGGTCAGGTTCGCGCCGATGCGCGCCAGATGCAGACGCGCGACCTTCTCGTCGAGATGCTTCGGCAGCACGTACACCTTGTTTTCGTACTTCGCGCCCTGCGTGAACAGTTCGATCTGCGCGAGCGTCTGGTTCGTGAACGAGTTCGACATCACGAACGACGGGTGGCCCGTCGCGCAGCCGAGGTTCACGAGGCGGCCTTCGGCCAGCAGGATCACGCGCTTGCCGTCCGGGAAAATGATGTGGTCGACTTGCGGTTTGATGTTTTCCCACTGGTACTGACGCGTCGACGCGACGTCGATTTCCGAGTCGAAGTGGCCGATGTTGCAGACGATCGCGTTATGACGCATCGCCTTCATGTGATCGTGGTTGATCACGTGGTAGTTGCCGGTCGCGGTCACGAAGATGTCGGCCTTGTCGGCCGCGTATTCCATCGTCACGACGCGGTAGCCTTCCATCGCCGCTTGCAGCGCGCAGATCGGATCGATTTCGGTGACCCACACGGTCGCGCCCAGACCGCGCAGCGATTGCGCGCAGCCCTTGCCCACGTCGCCGTAACCGGCCACGACCGCGATCTTGCCCGCGATCATCACGTCGGTCGCGCGCTTGATGCCGTCGACGAGCGACTCGCGGCAGCCATACAGATTGTCGAACTTCGACTTCGTGACCGAGTCGTTGACGTTGATGGCCGGGAACGGCAGGCGGCCTTCCTTTTCCATCTGGTACAGACGGTGCACGCCGGTGGTGGTTTCTTCGGTGACGCCCTTGATTGCCGCGAGGCGCTTCGAGTACCACGTCGGGTCGATCTCGAGGTGCGCGGCGATCGACTTGTACAGCGCGACTTCTTCTTCGTTGGTCGGCCTGGCGATCACCGAGCGGTCTTTTTCGGCCTTCGAACCGAGGATCAGCAGCAGCGTCGCGTCGCCGCCGTCGTCGAGGATCATGTTGGCGAACTCGCCGTTCGGCCATTCGAAAATGCGGTGCGAGAACTCCCAGTATTCATCGAGCGATTCGCCCTTGAACGCGAACACCGGCGTGCCGGCCTGCGCGATCGCGGCGGCGGCATGGTCCTGAGTCGAGAAGATGTTGCACGAGGCCCAGCGTACGTCCGCGCCGAGCGCGGTCAGCGTCTCGATCAGCACGCCGGTCTGGATCGTCATGTGCAGCGAGCCGGCGACGCGCGCGCCCTTCAGCGGCTGCTGCGCCTTGTACTCATCACGGGTCTGCATGAGGCCGGGCATTTCGGTCTCGGCGATCGTGAGTTCCTTGCGGCCCCAAGCGCCGAGCGACATGTCGGCGACAACGTAATCCTGCTTCTGGGAATCGATGACTGCGGCGTTCATCACGCCCTCCTTTCTAAGAAATTGACTAGAAATGTGACGTGAGCGCGGTTTGAGGCAGCGTTCGGATTCGCGCGATGCGCATCCCATGCTGCCAATTGAAGCCTTCGAGCCTGGCGGGCGGCCGGCGAATGCGGATTCGCGGTACCCGTCGCAACGCTCCTCGAAGACGAACGGCGATTGTAGCAAATCGAGATGACTTCGGCGTGCGCCGGATGGTGCGGCAGCGCGCTGGTTCAGATCGGCAGCAGCCCCAGCATCGGCGCGAGTAGCACCATGGCGACGCCGGCGATCATCATCGTCAGGCTGGACACTACGCCCTCCTCGCTGCCGAGCTCGCGTGCCTTGGCGGTGCCGACGCCGTGCGCGGCCGCACCGAACAGCGCGCCGCGCGCGAGCCGCGTGCGCAGCGGCACGAACGCGAGCACGATTTCGCCGAACAGCATGCCGCAGACGCCGGTCGCGATCACGAACAGCGCGGTCAGGTCCTTCGGCGCGTGAATCCTGTCGGACACGGCGAGCGCGAATGGCGTCGACACCGAACGCGTCATCAGGCTGCGCTGCAAGTCCGGCGACAGGCGCAGCAGCTTCGCGAGCATCAGCGAGCCGCCGACGCCGACCAGAATGCCCACCGTCACGCCGACGGACAGCGAGATCCAGTGGCGCTTCAACAGTGCGCGGTACTCGTAGATCGGCACGGCGAACGCGACCGTCGCGGGGCCGAGCAGCCACATCAGCCAGCGCGTGTCCTCGAAGTAAAGCGAATACGGAATGTGCGCGAGTACGACGATCGCGACGAGCGCGGCCGGCACCGTCAGCATCGGCGTGAGCCACGGCGAGCGCACGCGCGCATACAGCGCCTTCGACGCGAAGTACAGCGCGATCGTCAGCACGAGGCAGCCGGCCGCGATCAGGCGCGAGGCGTCGTCGGCCAACAGCGAAGCGAACGGGAGCGGGTTCATCGGCGCTCGCGCGACAGACTGCCTGCCTTACGCGCAACCCGCACGCGGCGCAGCGCGAAACGCCGTTCGACGCGCGCGGCCTGATCGACAGCGAACGCCACCGCGACCATCACCATCAGGGTGCCGGCGATCACCACCAGCGCGAGGCGCCAGCCGTCCGCGCGGAACAGGCCGCCGTATTGCACGGCGGCGACCGCCGCCGGAATGAAGAACAGCAGCATGTCGGACAGCAGCCAGTCCGCGCCGGCCTTGACCCAGCGCGGCGCGATACCGCCACAGAACAGCAGCGCGAACAGCACGACGAGGCCGACCACGCCGCCCGGCACCGGCAGATGCAGCCGCCGCACGATGAAATCGGCGCCAATCCACAGCGCCGCGATCGCGGCGCTTTGTACGGCGATGCGTGCGACACGGCCGAAGCCACCCGCGTCCCCACTTGAGCCGCCACCGGCGGGACGCACGGAACGGGCGAAAACTGGCGCGGACATGAGACATTCCCTGGCTGGCGTGGAAAGCACTCAGTATGGGGCCCGCCGCGCTATAAACAGAATGACTTACAATCATCGAAATCATTCCAAACTGGAATTCTGGAGACCACGCTCATGGAACTCCGCGCGCTGCGCTATTTCGTCGAAGTGGTCCGTCAGCAAAGCTTCACCGTCGCCGCTGAGCAGATGTTCGTCACGCAGCCGACCATCAGCAAGATGGTCAAGTCGCTGGAAGACGAGATCGGCTCGCCGCTGCTGCTGCGCGACGGCCGCCAGATGGTTCTCACCGACGTGGGCCGGATCGTCTATCAGCGCGGCCAGGACGTGCTCGCCGCGCACGCGCAACTGCAGGCCGAGCTGAACGATCTCGACACGCTCGGGCGCGGTGAACTGGCAATCGGCATTCCGCCGATGGGCGGTGCGCTCTTCACCCCCGCGATCGCCGCGTTCCGCCAGCGCTATCCGAAGATCGAGCTGAAGCTGTTCGAGCAGGGCTCGCGCGCGATCGAGGCCGCGCTGATCAACGGTGAACTGGAACTGGGCGGTGTGCTGCAGCCGGTCGACCCCGACAACATCGACGTGCTGCCGATGTCGCGCGAGCTGTTGTGGCTGGTCGCGCGCGCCGGCTCGCGCTGGGATGCGTTGAGCGAGGTGCCGCTCGCCCAACTCGCCGATGAGCCGTTCGTGTTTTACGGCGAAAGCCTCGCGCTGAACGACGTCGTGTTGAACGCGTGTCGCGCGGCGGGATTTGCGCCCGCGATCGTCGGGCGCAGCGCGCATTGGGACTTCATGGCGGCGCTGGTGCTGGCCGGCGTCGGCATCGCGCTGCTGCCCGCGCCCTATTGCCGGCGGCTCGATCCCGCGCAGTTCACCTGCCGCCCGGTCGTCGAACCGGAGATCCCGTGGGAGATGGCGATCGGCTGGCGCCGCAACGGCTATCTGTCGCACGCGGCGCGCGCGTGGCTCGACGTCGCGCGCGAAACGCTGCCGACACACGTCAGCGACGATTTCATACTCGGACCGGGGATCGGCTTTAACGGAATCACAGCGCCGCAAGGAGCTCTGCCACCCTCAGGCGAGTGACGGGCGGCGGCCGGCCGCGTTACGCCGCTCGCGTTTGCCGACCTCCTTGCAAACGGCGATCAAACCGCCTGCGCCGGCAAGTCACGTGGGTTCGGGGGCGTCACCGTCGCCGACCTCCCCGCTCCGTCTCGCCGGCTCGTCGCGATCAACTCCGCCGCCCGTTCGCCGATCATCACAGTCGGCGAATTGGTGTTGCCGCCGATCAGGGTCGGCATGACCGACGCATCGACGATCCTCAACCCCGTCACGCCGCGCACGCGCAATTGCGGATCGACGACCGAGCGCGTGTCGCCGCCCATCCGGCAGGTCGCGACCGGGTGATAGATCGTGTCCGCGCGCTTGGCGATGGTCTGGCGCAGCTCCGCATCCGATTGCCCTGGCCGCGTGTACAACTCCTCGCCGCCGTGCAGCGCGAGCGACGGCGCGCCGAGAATGCGCCGCGCCATCTTCGCGCCCTCGACGAGCAGATCGAGATCGCGCGCATCGCTCAGAAAGCGCGGATCGATCAGCGGCGCGACACGCGCATCGGCGCTTGCGAGCGTCACGGTGCCGCGGCTATGCGGACGCAGCACGCATACATGCAGCGAATAGCCGTGGCCCCAGTGCATATGGCGGTTGTGATCGTCGACGATCGCCGCGCAGAAATGCAGTTGCAGATCGGGCCGCGCGAGCGTCGGCCGGCTCTTCAGAAAACCGCCCGCCTCGGCGACGTTGCTCGTCAGCATGCCGCGCCCGTGTCGCATGAAGGTCACGAATTGCGGCAGCATCCGCGCGATGCCGCGCACCGAGAAACCGGTGGGCTCGATCGACCTCACGCGCTTGTTGATCGTGAAATCGATGTGATCGATCAGGTTCTGGCCGACCTCGGACGCATCGTGAAGCACGTCGATGCCGAGCGAGCGCAGATGCGCGGGCGGCCCGATGCCCGAGCACATCAACAGTTGCGGCGAGTTGAACGCGCCAGCGGCGAGCACGACCTCGGCGCGCGCCGCGAGCGTTTCGGCGCGGCCGCCGCGCACGATTTCGACGCCGCTCGCGCGCTTGTGGTGGAACACGACGCGCAGCACGGTTGCGTCGGCCATCGTGTGCAGGTTCGCGCGCGCCCGGTCGTAGATGTACGCGCGCGCGACGCTGCAACGGCGCCCGTCACGTTGCGTGACCTGATAGAAGCCGATGCCCTCCTGGTCCGCGCCGTTGAAGTCGTCGTTCGCTTTGTAGCCCGCTTCGAGCGCGGCCTGCACGAAGCGCCTGGAAAACGGATTCCTGAAGCGCAGATCGGACACGGTCAGCGGACCGGCCTCGCCATGCCACGCATCGGCGCCGCGCTCGTTGTCTTCGGCGCGGCGGAAATACGGCAGCACCTCGGCCCACGACCAACCGTCGCAGCCGAGCCGCGCCCACTCGTCGTAATCGAGCGGATGGCCGCGCGTGTAGATCATCGCGTTGATCGCGCTCGATCCGCCGAAACCGCGTCCGCGCGGCTGATAGCCCTGGCGACCGGCGAGCCCCGGCTGCGGCGTGGTCAGGTAGCCGTAGTTGGTCTTCAGTCTATTCGGCACCACGGCCGCGACGCCAACCGGCATGTTCACCAACAGATTGCGCCCGGTATGCGGACCGGCCTCGATCAGCGCGATGGTCGCGTCGGGACAGCTATCCGCGAGACGGCTCGCGAGCGTGCAGCCGCCCGAGCCCGCACCGACGATGATGTAGTCGTATTGCATGCGCTCCTCCCGATGGGCCGCGTTGCTCGCGGACCCTGTCTCGTGCACACTTGTCTACGTGTGTTTTCTGCGCATTGTAGGGAGCGTATTGGGGCTGCGGCGGCTCCCTGACAGAACGATTCCTCTAAACGCCGGCGGCAACGCGCCCCTATGATGAAAGGCGCGCACGGCCCGCGCGCGGCTTCCAAACATGGCGCGACGCGCGCCCTCCTTCCGGCATGCGGCATCACGCGCGGCGCTCGAACAGATGCGACGAAGCGCATCACGGATGCCGTCGGCAAAGCGGCGCACAATAGCGAAAGCACGGAGACAGCAGATGGAACGGCACGGCTTCGGCCAGACTCACGAGGTGACGAATCAGGCACCGCCGCTCGCGGACTACAACCTGTTCGCGAGCGACGCCGCTTTGAGCGCGGCCGTCGATCGCGACGGCGCGAGCTGGCATCGCGAGGCGCTGCTGCGACACGGCGCGACGCTGACGACGCCCGACACGCTCGCGCTCGCGGAGCTCGCCAACCGCCATACGCCGGAGCTGGTCACGCATAGTCCGCGCGGCGAGCGCATCGACGCGCTCGAGTTCCATCCCGCGTGGCATGAACTGCTCGCGCTGCTGCGCCGCGAAGGGCTACACGCGCTTCCGTTCGCCGAGCCGCGAAGCGGCGCGATGGCTGCGCGCTGCGCCGGCTACTTCATGCATGCGCAGATCGAATCCGGCTCGCTGTGCCCACTGACGATGACATTCGCGAGCATTCCGGTGTTGCAGCGCGAATCCACGTTGTTCGATACGCTGCGCGACCAGTTGTACACACGCGAGCACGATCCGCGCGACGTGCCGCTCACGCAAAAGCGCTCGGCGATGATCGGCATGGGCATGACCGAGAAACAGGGCGGCTCCGACGTGCGCAGCAACCGGACGCGCGCCCATGCGTTCGACGGTGCCGGCGGACGCGGCGGCGCCTACCGGCTCGTCGGTCATAAATGGTTCTTCTCGGCGCCGCAGTGCGACGCGCATCTGGTGCTCGCGCGCACCGACACGCACGAGGGGCTGTCGTGCTTTTTCGTGCCGCGCTTCGCGCCGGACGGCAGCAAGAACGCGGTGCAGATCCAGCGTCTGAAGGACAAACTCGGCAATCGCTCCAACGCAAGCAGCGAAGTCGAATTTCTCGACGCGTACGGTGTCATGATCGGCGACGAAGGACGCGGCGTGCCGACCATCATCGAAATGGCGAGCTACACGCGACTCGACTGCGTGATCGGCAGCGCCGCGCTGATGCGTGCCGCGCTCGTGCAGGCGGTCCATCATGCGCGGCATCGCAGCGCGTTCGGCCGGCACCTTGCCGAGCAGCCGCTGATGCGCAACGTGCTCGCCGATCTCGCGCTCGAATCCGAAGCGGCTACGGTGCTGTTCATGCGTCTCGCGCGCGCGTTCGAGGAATCCGCCGACGCGTCGTCGGCTTCATCGGCCGAACGCGCCTGGCGGCGCATCGTTACGCCTGCCGCGAAGTACTGGGTCTGCAAGCGCGCGCTCGAATTCACCGGCGAGGCGATGGAAGTCTGGGGCGGCAACGGCTACGTCGAAACCGGGCCGATGGCGCGCTTCTATCGCGAGGCGCCGGTCAACTCGATCTGGGAAGGCTCGGGCAACGTGATGTGCCTCGACGTGCTGCGCGCGATGGAGCGCGAGCCGCAGGCCGCGCAAGCGCTGTTCGCCGCCTGGCAGGACGTTGCGCGCGCGCATCCGGCGTTGGGCGCGGCACTCGCGCGTCTCGCCGCGACGCTGAACGGACCGGCCGAACCGCGCGAGGCGTCGGCGCGACGTATCGCGCAGCAGATCGTGCTGATCGCGCAGGCGACGCTGCTCGCGCAGCACGCGCCCGCCGGGGTCGCCGACGCGTTCATCGCGACACGTCTCGCCGACGGCTGCGGCGAAAGCGGCCGCGTGTACGGCACGCTGCCGGCCACGTTCGATCACGCGGCGATCGTCGAGCGCGCCTTTCCCGCGTAAACGCGGCGGGCACGCAAACCCCGAGCGCACCGCTCGCAACTCCGACTCAACCTCAAACCAATATAAGTGCGCTCGACGCGCACGGTCATCCATCTGGGAGTGGACTCACATGAAGAACGATGTGCCGGACGTTGCCGCGCTTGAAGCACTGTTGCGCGATCAACGTCATGCGTATCTGCGCGCGCCCTATCCGTCATGGGACACGCGCGCGACGCATCTGCGTGCGCTGCGCAAGCTGATGCTCGACAATCGCGACGCGCTCGCCGACGCGATGCACGCGGACTTCGGCAATCGCGCGAAGGAAGAAGTGCTGCTCGCCGAATTCCTGCTCGTGAAGGAAGAGATCGACGCCGCGCTGCGTCACGGCAAGCGCTGGATGAAAGCGCAGCGCCGCCGCATCAACAAGTGGCTGCTGCCGGCGCGCGCGAAGGTAGTGCCGCAGCCGCTCGGCGTGGTCGGCATCATCGTGCCGTGGAATTATCCGGTGCTGCTCGCGGTCGGGCCGTTGATCAGCGCGCTGACGGCGGGCAATCGCGCGATCATCAAGATGTCCGAGCTGACGCCGCGCACCTCGGCGCTATTCGAGCTGCTGATCGGTCAGACGTTCGCGCGCACTCACGTCGCGGTCGTCAACGGCGATGCGGCGCTCGCGGCCGCGTTCAGCGCGCTGCCGTTCGATCATCTGCTGTTCACCGGCTCGACGAAGGTCGGTCACGAAGTGATGCGCGCGGCGGCCGAGCATCTGACGCCGGTCACGCTCGAACTCGGCGGCAAGTCGCCGGCGCTGATCGGCGCGCATGCGCGTTTCGACAACGCGGTCGACAATCTGATCGCCGGCAAGACCCTGAACGCGGGGCAGACCTGTGTGGCGCCCGACTACGTGCTGGTGCCGCGCGGCAAGGAGCAGGCGTTCATCGAACGGGCGCGCGTGCGGATGGCGAGGATGTATCCGGACTTCGCGCAGAACCCGGATTACACGTCGATCATTTCTTCGCGGCACTTCGAGCGGCTCGAACGTCTCGCCGACGAAGCGCGGGCTGCGGGCGCGCAATTGCATGCGCTGACCAACGCGACGCCCGATGCCGGGAGCCGGCGCTTTCCGCTGATCGCCGTGACTGGCGCGCCGGACGAAGGCGCGCTGATGCAGGAGGAGATTTTCGGGCCGCTGTTGCCGCTCGTGCCGTACGACACGCTCGACGACGCGATCGCGTGGATCAATGCGCGGCCGCGGCCGCTGGCGCTTTATCTCTATGCCGACGATGCGCGGACGGTTGAGCGTGTCACGCATGAAACGATCGCCGGCGGCATGGCAGTTAACGAGACGCTGATGCATCTGGCATGTGAGAGTTTGCCGTTCGGCGGGGTCGGGGCGAGTGGGATGGGGGCGTACCACGGGTACGAGGGGTTCGTTACTTTTTCCAAGATGAAGCCCGTGCTCATGCAGGCGCGCTTGAATGCGCGCGGGTTGATTTCGCCACCGTACGGGAGACGCGTGAACGCGGTGTTGAAGTTGATGATGAGGTTTTGATTTTGCCCCTGGGCGGGGGGAGGCCTTTTTTTGTCTTTGTTCTTTGCGGTGTTGGCCTTTCCTTGCTTTCTTGTCGGTCTATTAGCGTTGCCCCTGTGCGGGGCGGCACCTACTTTCTTTGCTGCTGCAAAGAAAGTAGGCAAAGAAGACAGCTCAAACCGCCAACTCTTAAGCGGGTCCCTCGGTCCGCATGAGGTAGT
>NZ_VZQO01000037.1:0-75845 GCF_014397665.1 Paraburkholderia sp. UCT2 | reverse complement strand
AGCTGTGTATAAGAGACAGGTACAGCGCGATCGCCGAAAGCGCGTGCTCGCGTCGGGCCTGGTTGAGCGACTCCGAGTCGCGCAGATACGCTTCCTGCGCGTCTAGCACATCGAGGAAGCTCGACGCACCGCCCTTATACAGCTCGGTCGACAAACGCAGCGCGTGATTCGACGCATCGAGCGCACCGGCCAGGCGCTGCACCTGCACCGCGCCGCTGACGAGATCGCTGCGATTGTCCTCGACTTCCTTCAGCGCCTGCAACATCGTCTGTTGCAAGCCGAGCTGCGATTCGCGCATGCGGCTCTCGCTCGCGTCGATGTTCGCAGTGATGCGCCCGGCGTTGAAGATCGGGCTCGTCGCATTCAACGCAGCGCTGAACAGATTGTCGGTCAGCGTCGGCAAGCCAAGGTACGACGATGCGAGCAGCCCATTCGTCAGGTTGATCTTGAACTGCGGATAGCGCTGCGCCTTCGATACCCCCACTTCCGCCGCACGCTGTTCGACGAGCGCATAGGCAGTGCGCACGTCGGGTCGATGCAGCAACGCGTCGGACGGCAACACCTGCGGCGCGCTTTGCGCAGGCATTGGAATCTCGCGCGCGTTGGAAAGCAGCAGCGTATCGAGGCTTTCCGGCGTACGCCCCGAATACACGGCGATCAGACTCAGTTGATGCTGCACCGCCGATTGCATACGCGGAATCTGCGCCTGCAAGTCCTGCAACTGATTCTGCGCGCGGGCGACGTCGAGCTGCGTCGACAGGCCGTAATGCAGACGCTCCTGCGTGAGCTTCAGCGCGCGGCTGCGAATCTGCTCGTTGTCGTCGAGGATCTGCAATTGCGCCTGCGCCCAGCGTAGATCGATATACGCAGCCGCCGTGTTCGCGGCGAGCGCGAGCCGCAACTGGTTCAGCGCCGCAACGCTACCCGACACCTGCGCCTGCGACGCGAGCACCGCGAGGCGTTCGCCGCCGAATACGTCCGGCGTCCAGCTCGCGGCGAGGCCGAAGCCGGCCTGGCGCACATAGCCGAGCGGCGGCGGCGTGTTCTGCCGCTCGGTCGACGCGCCCGCGTTCGCATTCAGCTCCGGCAGCAGCGCCGCGCGATTCTGCGTCACCAGGTCCTGCGACTGCTTCACGCGTTCGGCCGCGGCCTGCACGTCGAGGTTGCCGGTCAACACCGATTCGATCAGCTGATGCATGACCGGGTCGCCGAATTGCGCCCACCAGGCATCGGTGTTCACGCTGTCTTGCGGCGCGTCGACGCTCCACGCGGCCGGCGCGAGCGTCTGCACCGTATGCGGCAAATCCGCGTGCGTCGCGGGTTGCACCGCGCAGGCCGCGAGCGTCAGGAACACCGCGCTCGCCAGTAACTTCATCACGATTCGTTTCATGTTGGTCTCCTAATGGGCATCGGGCGGGGGCGCGCTGTTGCCGAACGGGCGCGAAAACAGCACGCTCAGCAAGCCGACCACGAAGCACAGCGCAACCGCCAAAAAGGCGTCCGAGAATGCGAGCACCAGCGCTTCGCGCATCAATGCCGCGTGCAATTCGGCGAGCCCCGCACTCGCGGCGTTCAAGACATCACCACCAACGGCCGACAGATACTCGGCCTGCTTCTGCAAGATCGATTCGACGACCGGACGGCCCGCATTCAGATGTTCGTCGAGCCGTTCGTAGTGCAGGTTCAGACGGTCGTTCAACATCGTGCTGCTGACCGCGATGCCGATCGCACCGCCGAGATTGCGCATCAGATTGAACAGCCCGCTCGCGGAGCGCAGCCGCGACGGCGGCAACGCACCCAGCGCCATCGTCACGATCGGCGGAATACAGAATTGCTGGCCAATTCCGCGCAACGCTTGCGGAATCAGCAACTGCTGCCAGCCCCATTGGTTCGTCAACGGCACGTACAGATAGCAGCCGATGCCAAACAGCGCGAGTCCGAACACCATCAGCATGCGCATATCGACGAAGCGCGCGAGCGTCGAGTAGGCGGCCAGCGCGAGCAGCTGAAAACAGCCAACGGACAGCAACGCGAGACCAATCTGCAACGAATCGAAGCCGCGCACGCGCGCAAGAAACACCGGCGTCAGAAACACGGTGCAGAAGATGCCGATCCCGGTAATGAACGACAGCAGACTGCCGATACCGAAATTGCGCAACGCCAGTGCGCGCAGATCGACGATCGGTTCCTTCGCGGTGAACGCATGCACGAGGAACAGAAACCCGCAGATGGCCGCGACCCACGCGCACAGCACGATCACGTCGTCGCCGAACCAGTTTTTGCGCGGTCCCTCTTCGAGCACGTATTCGAGGCAACCGAGAAAACCCGACATCAGCAAGATGCCGAAGTAGTCGCCCTTTTTCAGCAAGGACAGATCGGCCTTGTCGATATTCACGTACTTCGGCACCAACAGCGTGACGGCGACGCCCGGTACCAGGTTCAGATAGAACAGCCAGTGCCACGACCATTGCGACGTGATCCAGCCGCCGATCACCGGGCCGATCGTCGGCGCAAGCGACGCAAGCGCGCCGATCGTCGTCGACGCGATCAAACGCTGCTTGCCGGGAAACAGCACGAACGCGGTCGTGAACACGGTCGGGATCATTGCGGCACCGAGCGCGCCTTGCAGACCGCGAAACAGGATCATCGAGTTGATGTCCCACGCGAGACCGCACAGCATGCTGGTGACCGTGAAGCCGAACGCGGAGAAGGTGAAGACCCAGCGCGTCGAGAACACGCGCGTGAGCCACCCCGACATCGGAATCACGATGATCTCCGCGATCAGATACGAGGTCTGCACCCAGGAGAGTTCATCCTGACTGGCGGACAGTCCGCCGCCGATATCGCGCAGCGACGATGCGACGATCTGGATATCGAGCGTCGCCATGAAAAAACCGAGGCACATCAGCGCGAATGCGAAGACCTTGGTGCGGGTCGGCTGGTCGGCGGGGTTGTCAAAAGCGTGAGTCATGACCGGTTCATCCCTGCGCGGCCGGATGGCCCGCATCGAGGTGCACTTTCACGGTCGCGGACAGGCCCGGACGCAGCACGCCCTGCATGTCCTTCGGCACGTCGAGGCGCACGCGCACCGGCACGCGCTGCACGATCTTCGTGAAGTTGCCGGTCGCGTTTTCCGCCGGCAAGACGCTGAAGGTCGCACCGGTCGCCGGTGCAAGACTGTCGACCACGCCGTGCAGCGTTGTGCTCGACGCATCGAGTTCGACGTCGACGCTGTCGCCCGAATGCATTTTGCGCAGCTGATCTTCCTTGAAGTTCGCGTCGATCCATAAACCGCTCGCCGGCACGACGGTCAGCAGCGACACGCCCGTGTTGGCGAGCAGCCCAACGCGAGCGGTGCGATTGCCGACATAGCCATCGATCGGCGAGCGGATCGTCGTGTACTCGACGTTCAACGCGGCGACGCGCTGCGCGGCCTGCGCGGTCGCGATGCGCGCTTTCGCGTCGCCGATCTGAGCGTCGAGCACCGCGATCTGGCGTTGCGCCGCGAGCAGCGCCGCGCTGCTGCGATCGACCGCCGCGCGCGCTTTGGCCAGATCGGCGTCGGCCTTCTCGACGACCTGGTTCGACACCGCGTCGTCTTTCACGAGCTCGCGGTAGCGCGTCTGGTCGGCGGCGCTGCGTGTGAGCTCGGCGCCCGACGCGCGGACCTCGGCGGCCTGCTCGTTGATCGCCGCGAGTTGCAGTGATTTCTTCGCTTCGAGTTCGGTGACGGCGGCCTGCGCGCTCTCCACTTCAGCGCTGGCCTGGGCGAGGCGCGCGTCGTAGTCGCGGGCATCGAGACGCACGAGCACCTGGTTGGCGTGCACGAACTCGTTGTCGTGCACGAGCACGTCGGTGACGAAGCCGTTGACCTTCGGCGCCATCACCGTGACGTCGCCGCCGACGTACGCATCGTCGGTGCTCTCGACGAAGCGGCCGACGAAGAACCAGTACGAAGTGGCAAGCGCCAACACGACGAGAACGGAGAGGATCGCGAGCAGCATCCACGGGATACGCCGCGCCTGGCTGGCGGGTTGTACCGCGCTTGGCGGCGCGACGGTCGAAGGAGTTGTGGACATGGTGTCGATATGTGCGTATGCACTCTTCAGATTGAAAAAAACGGCGCAGTGCGCCGGCCTCCGCTATCTTCAGCGTTTATGTCAAAGCGTATCCCGGGTGATCGCAAACAACTCGGTGCGCAGTGCAGCCGCGCGCTCCTCGCCGAAGCGGTGCTCGAACTCGGCCTGTGCGGCATACCAATGAGCGCGGCCTGCGTCTTGCCGCTCTTCGCCCGCGGCGGTCAGCGAGATCAGCAGCGCGCGCGCATCCGCGCCCATCGCCTCGCTCGACACCAGCCCGTCGCGTCGCAGCGGTTGAATCGTACGGACCAGCGTGGTGCGCTGCATGCGCATGGCCTCGGCAATCTGCTTCATCGTCATCGGACCGGTGCGCTTCAGGCGCCCCAGCAGCGAAAACTGCGTGATGGTCAGCCCGACATTCGACAGGTGCCGGTCGTAGATCTGCGATACGTGACGCGCGGCCTGGCGGATCGCAAAGCAGTCGTCGTCGAAAAGCGCTTCCATTCGCTTCACTTCCTTTGCTCGTTAGTGCATATGCACATTAAGAGGCGTCATAAAACCCGCCGAAGCGGGTTCCTACGCGCGATCTAACCGGTGATGCTGAACAGCTCGGTACGCAGCGTCTTTGCGCGGGCGCGGCCGAACTTCTTTTCGAATTCGTCCTGTGCGGCGCGCCATGCGACGGAGGCCTGATCGAACGTCGTCTCGCCTTTTTCCGTCAGGCTGAACAGCAACGTACGGTTGTCGTGGTCCGCCGCCTCGGCCAGCACGAGGCCGTCGCGCTGCAGGGGCTTCATCGCGCGGACCAGCGTGGTGCGCTCCATCACCATCGCGTCCGCGAGTTCCGCCATAGGCAGGTTCGGTGTGCGCGCGAGCTTCGCGAGGATCGTGAACTGCGCAGCAGTCAACCCGACGCTGCCGAGATGGCGCTCGTACATCTGCGTGACGTGCCGCGCCGCCTGGCGCAGCGCGAAGCAGTTGCATTCGTCGTAGGAGAGAGGACCGTTCATGGAGCGAAGTTTATGTGTGCATATGCACTGCGTCAAGTTTTTCGAATGGTAACGGGCAAATGCCTCACCCGTTGCGCTACGGCGGCCTTCATCTTGCGACTTGCCAGCTGTAATTGTTATGTTATAACATGACCAAAAATTGACGCTCCAGCCCTGCCGTTTTTCACACGGGCCCACTGCGACGTCCAACAAAATCCGTCCGACCTATGAGCGGACAGTCCATGCTCAACGACCACTTATGACCCTCATCGCCATTACCGTTCTCATCGAAAAGTAGGCCTGATCGACGGGCCTGCTATCGCGCGTCGTCAACCTCCAGTTCGCCTGTCCTCCCCCTGCCGGCCAGGGGCGAGGTGGGTGAGCTTTTGCCGAACGCTTCTGTTCATCAACGCATCGTCCATAGCTCGAGCAACAACAATGAAAAAACGCACACTGACCGCACAGGCGGCGATCGTGTTCTGTACCGCCATCTCGAACGCATGGGGCGCGCCGAGCAACGCCATATTGACGGGCACGGTCTCCGATCCCGCGGGCCATCCCGTCGCTCACGCGAAAGTGGAGGTACAGGACGCGAGCGGCGCCTCCATCGGCGCGTCGAACACGGACACGTCGGGGCACTTCTCGATCGACGGCGTGGCGCCCGGCACGTATGCGGTCGTCGTCACCGCGGCCGGTTTTGCAAGCGGCAGCAGCATCGCGACCGCCCAGTCCGGCGCTCCGGCGAGCGTCAGCGTACAACTGCAAAAGAGCGACACACTCGACGTGCAGGTCAACGCACAACGTCTGAACGCTGCCCGCAACGGCTTGCTGCCCGAAACGGGCAGCAGCGTCTATCGCTTCACGCAGGCGGACATCGACACGATGCCGGCGGGCGCGAACACGCCGCTCAATCAGGTGCTGCTGCAAGCGCCCGGCGTCGCCAACGACTCGTACGGCCAGCTGCACGTGCGCGGCGAGCACGCCAATTTGCAATACCGGATCAACGGCATCATCATTCCGGAGCCGATCAGCGGCTTCGGCCAGTCGCTCGACACGCGCATCATCGATCAAATGAACCTGCTCACGGGCGCCCTGCCCGCGCAGTACGGCTACCGCACGGCCGGTATCGTCGACATCCGCACCAAATCGGGCGACATGGGCAGCGGCGGCTCGATCGACGTATTCGGCGGCAGCCATCAGACCGTCAAAACGAGTGCCGACGTGTTCGGCAGCGAGGGACCGTTCAGCTACTACCTGAGCGGCTCGCTCGGCATGAACAATCTCGGCATCGAGAATCCGACGGCGAGCGCTAATGCGATTCACGATCACACGCGCCAGGGCAATGCATTCGGCTATCTGTCGTATCTGATCAATCCGCTCACGCGTGTGAGTCTGTTGTTCGGCGCGACCAGCAACCAGTTCGAGATTCCGAACACGCCGGGGCTCACGCCGAACTTCGCGCTCAACGGCCACAGCACGTTCGATTCGTCGCAACTGAACGAAACGCAATCTGAGCTGAACAATTTCGCGGCGCTCGCGCTTCAAGGCACCAACGGCGGCGCGCTCGATTACCAGGTCGCCTTCTTTACGCGCTATACGCGCACGAAGTTCAACCCCGATCCGATCGGCGACCTCATGTTCAACGGCGTGGCATCGGAGGACTTCCATAGCAACACAGCCAACGGCGTGCAGGTCGATACGACCTGGCGCATCAACGACAGTCACACGGTTCGCACGGGCGTCTTCTTCCAGCAGGAACACGCGGTATTCGACAATAACGTGTCTGTGTTCCCCGCCGACGCGGACGGCAACCAGCTCTCCGACGTGCCCTTCAACATCCAGGACAGCAGCAGCAAGACCGGCTATCTGTACAGCCTCTACGCGCAGGACGAATGGAAGCTGACCGACCGGCTCACGCTGAACTATGGCTTGCGCTACGACCGCATGGACGAGTACACGAGCGCGAGCCAGTTGAGCCCACGCGTCGGCCTCGTCTACACGCTCACGCCGTCCACGACGCTGCACGCCGGCTACGCGCGCTACTTCACGCCGCCGCCGTTCGAACTCGTGTCCGGCTCGACGATATCGAAGTTCGACGGCACGACGAATCAGAGTTCGGTAACGCAGAACGATCCCGTAAAGCCGGAACGCAGCCACTATTTCGATCTCGGCATCACGCAGAAACTCGGCCCTGCTGTCACGCTCGGACTCGACGCGTACTACAAGAAATCGACCGACCTGCTCGACGAAGGACAGTTCGGTTCCGCTCTGATCTACGCGCCGTTCAACTACCAGTACGGCAGAACGTATGGTGTCGAATTCACCGCCAACTACAAACAGGACAATCTCTCCGCGTATCTGAACCTCGCGTATAGCCGCGCGCAAGGCAAGAACATCAACTCCGCGCAGTTCAATTTCGGTGCGGACGAACTGGCGTACATCTCGAACAACTGGGTGTACCTCGATCACGACCAGCGCGTGACCGCATCGTTCGGCGCGGCATACGACTTCCACCAGACCACCTTCACGTTCGACGGAATCGTCGGCTCCGGCCTGCGCAGCGGCTTTGCGAACACCGACCGCCTGCCCGTCTATGCGCAGTTCAACCTCGGCGTAATCCAGCACTTCAACGAGCCGATGATCGGCAAGTTCGACGCGCGTCTGGTGGTGATCAACGCATTCAACCGCGTGTACGAGTTGCGTGACGGCTCGGGCATCGGCGTCGGCGCGCCGCAGTACGGTCCGCATTTCGCGGTTTATGCGGGCGTGACCAAGTACTTCTGATCGACGGCAGGGAGAACCATCATGCAGGAATGGACAGGCTTTATCGCGGCGATGCGCACCGGCGGATGGATCATGTATCCGCTCAGCGTGCTCGGCGTGCTCGCATTGACCATCATCATCGAGCGGGCGTATGTGTTTGCCCGCTTCGCAAGCGCACCGGCGCGTGTTTTGCAACCCACGTCGTCAGCCGATGACAACCGTCTCGACCGTCTCGCCCCGCACCACGCGTTTCGGCGCATGGCCGCGCCGTGGCTGTCGGAATCCGACTCGCCGCTGTGGCTGCGCGAGGCGTCGGCGCAATCGATCGCATCGCAGATCGAGCGCGACATGGGCCGCGGTCTGTGGCTACTGGAGACGATCGTCACGGCGGCGCCGCTGCTCGGCTTGCTCGGCACGATCGTCGGGATGATGAAGTCATTCCAGCTGTTCGGCGGCAATGGGCTCGTCGATCCGGGCGGTGTCACGGGCGGGGTGGCGCAGTCGCTGGTGGCGACCGCGATCGGACTCATCGTCGCGGTCTTCGCACTGTTCGCGTTCAACTATTTTTCACGGCGGCTCGAGCGTCTGATGGATGAACTCGAACTATTCGCCAACGCGCGACTCAGCGCGCTGCGCCTGCAACAAGAGGCGCGAGGCGAGCGCTGATGAAACTCAAACGCTCGCGCGCCTCGCGGCGCGGCCGCATCGAAATCATTCCGATGATCGACGTGATGTTCTTTCTGCTCGCGACTTTCATGCTCGCCTCGCTGGCGATGCAACGTCTCGACGCGGTGCGGATCAATCTGCCTTCGGGACGCGCGCAGCCGATCAGCACGAGCGAGCCGCTGACGATATCGGTGAACGGCAACGACGAGGTCTCGGTCAATCGCCACGTCGTTCGCGCGGATCAGATCGAGCCTGAAGTGAAGCGCCTGCTGCGCGCGGACGGCAACGTCGTCATCGCGGCCGACGATCACGCGGGTCACGGCGCGGTCGTGCAGGCCATGCTCGCGGCGCGACGCGCGGGCGCCGAACACTTTCTGATCGCCGTGCATCGTGATTAAAGCTTGCCGCGAGCTGTCCGAGGGGCACGTTGTGGGAACGCTGCGTACCGCCGTCGCTTGTCTGATCTCGCTGGGTATCTGGCTTCTGGTGCTGGCTGCGCTGTCGTCCGGGTTGCTGAAGTCGAGTCAGCCAGCCCCACCGCCTGCTCCACTGGATATGCGCGTGGTCGTGCTCGACGAGCCTGCGCCGCCTGAATCCCGTCCGTCGCAAACTCCGGTTGCGGTTCCAGCGGAACAGGCGCCACGGCACGCGCAGACGCAATCGCGTACCTCAGCGCATCGCGCGGTGCCGCCTGTGCCAACCAGGCCGCAGACGCTGACGACGCCCGCTGCCGCAGCGCCGTCGGTACCGGTTGCTAGTCAGGCACAACGCCCGTCGCAAGATGATCAGCCGGAACAAACGGCCGCCGCGGGATCGCAGCAATCGTCCGCACAGCACGACGCCGCTCCAGCCGCCTCGGCAAGCTCCAACACCGCCGCCCGCTCCATATCGCAACCGCTACCGACGCTGCCCGACGACTTGCGCGAGCAGGCCTATCAGACGATCGCGACAGCCCGCTTCACGATCCACGCCGACGGCTCGGTCGATGTCGAGCTCATTCACGCGACGCCGAACCCCCGTCTCAATCAACTGCTGCTCGACACGTTGCGGCGCTGGCGCTTTTTTCCCGCGCTGCGCGATGGCCGGCCCGTCGAAAGCACGCAAAACATCCGCGTGCATTTCAACGTCAGTTGAACAGCGCCTACTGGCTTGCGCAGGTGAAATTCGCCGCGACGTTCACGTCGCCCGAGCCGTTATAGCGCGGAAAGGTCGGGTATTGGCACAGCGGCCGTGTGCGTCCGGGCACGCCCGCCGTATCGGCGACGATCTGCGCGGGCGGCACCACGCCGTTTTCGACCCAGTTTTCGAGCGTCGTCAGCGAATCCCACGAGGCGTTGAACACGGTGCTGACCGCATGGCCATAGCCGGGAATCTCGTAGAAGCGCACGAAGTTCGCCACGGTGGACACGCCCATCGTCGCTTGCAGACGCTGATAGTACTGCTCGGTCGAACGCGTGCTGACGAGCGCGTCGGCCATGCCGTGCGCCATCAGGATCTTGCCGCCCTTCGCATTGAAGGCCGACAGATCCGTCTTGTTGACGTCCTGCAGGCCCGTCAGCTGACTGATGCGCGCCTGCAGACTGCCCGGATTCTGCGGATCGACGGCGAGCGAGTTGTAGTTCGGGTCGCGCGTGACGAAGTAGCGGATCCACTGGTCCCAGAACACGCTCAGATACGGCGCGGTCGTGGGCATCGGCGATGCGGGCTGTGACCTGCCGAGCGCGAGCGTGGTCACTGTCGGCTGCAACGCCGAAGGATTCGCGATGCCGAGATCGGCGCCGTACACGTTGAAGCCCGGATACTGCGTCTCGCCGCTCGCGAGCGTGTAGCCGAACGTGATCGCCGTGTTGTACACGTTCAGCGCCGCGATCTGCGCGTCGGACAGACAGGTGTCGCCGGTATCGGCGCCGCCCGCGCAACGCAGCGGCGTGCCGTTCAGCGTCGCCGTCGCGGGATTGAAGGTCGCGTTGCACGCGGCGACGTTGCTGATCAGACCGTCGGCAACGCCGTCGAGCGCGTCGCAACTCGCGAGCACCGTATCGAGCAGCACCTTGCGCTTCGCCTGGTCGAGATAGGCACCCGGCGCCGCCAGTGCGCGTGTGATGCGGCCGAACTGCAGATCGAGGCTCGCGGCCGCCCATGCCGGATACAGCACGATCGAGCCGTCCCAATCCTGCGGCCAGCGTTGCACCACCGCCAGCGCCTCGCGTCCGCCCGACGAGCCGCCCGCGAAATACGCCCGCTTCGGCGCCTTCACCGCGTAGCGCGCGTCGATCAGATAGACGGCCGCGTCGCGGGTTTTCTTCAGTGCGTCGCCGTTGAAGTTCTGCATCGCTTCGTCGTTCACGCCGAACGACGCGTCCTCGCTGCCGAGCGCATTGGCCTCGTGTCCCGAGTCACTCGCGAACACCGCGTAGCCGCGGCCAAGCGGAGTCAGTTGCGCGGTCGGGCCGGCCGGCACGTTGCCTGTCGGCGCGGGAATCGTGCCGTCGTAGCCGCCGCCGCCGAACATCATGATCTTGCTGTTCCAGTTGGTCGGCATCGCGATCTGGAATTTGATTTGCGGCGCCGCGGGATCGACGGGACTGATCGCGCCGCTGACGAGGCAATACTCGCCGGTCGCTTGCGCGCCCGAGCCGGACGCGGGCATCACGGTCGCCGCGGTCACAGTCGCGCCAGTGGTCGGCAAACCGATTGCTGACGCCGGCACGTTCTTGCCGGTCAGCTGCGCGCAGCTAAGCGGCGCGGCGGCGGTCGACTGAATGTTGTCACTGCCCCCACAGCCGCTCAACGATAGAACCGCGAGCAATGACGCGACGGAAATGACCGGAACAAAAGAGAAGGATGACGGAACGGCGCGCTGCATGGGCATGACTGTCTCCATCTTGGTTTGGAGACGCGGTCGCACGAGTCGGCTCGATCTCGCACGCCGTGTCTGCGCTGGGGGATGTGAGGCGCGAAGGTATACGGCAATGCGGTGCATAGCAAGCGGCGTGCCGCGAGCCGCCGGCGGGCCACGGCATGCATTGCAGCCAGGCGGCCAGCACATTCAATCGTCGGTTGCGATCCGGAAAGCGCGTAAGAGTCGACTTTGCAATCGGCTTCGCTGCCGCGCTCGCTATAGTCTTCAACGCAGATCCGCACGAAGATCGCGCACGCCTTTGCCGAGCCGTTGGCGCAACAGCGTGCGCAACGTGGCACCGTCGACATAGCCGACCTCGGCCGCAATCGCGTCGATGCCGAGGCCGCTGCCATGCAGCAGCGACTGCGCATACTCGACACGCAGGTCCTGAAAGTAAGCCAATGGCGATTTGCCGAGCACGTCCTGGCAACGACGCTGCAGCGTACGCGCGCTCGTCGCCAATGCGGCCGCAGCATGCTGCAGCGAGAACCCTTCCTTCAGATGATCGCGCGCCCATCGCTCGAAACGCTGAATCAGCGGATCGGCCTGAGCCAGATGGTTCGGGATGATGTACGGCGCCTGCGATGAGCGCAGGTCGGCGAGCAGGTAGCGCGACACGAGCGTAGCCAGCTCGGGGCTCGCGCGGCGGATCAACCACAGCGCGAGATCGAGATGCCCCATCGCCGCGCCCGCAGTCACACCGACGTCCGATGGCACCAGCATGCGCGACTCGTCGAGCAACACGGCCGGATAGCGTTGCCGGAACAATGGACCCAGCCACCAGGTCGTGGTCGCTTCGCGATGATCGAGGAGTCCGGTTTCCGCGACGAGGAACGTGCCGATGCACGACGCGGCGATCAACGTGCCCTGTGCATGCCATGCCAGCATTTGCACCCTGGCGTCGCGCACGTCCGGCCGCTCGAGCGCGGGTACCAGCTGCTCCGGCGTACCGGTACTGAGCGCGGGAATGATCACCCAGTCCGGCTTCAGGTCCGCGGTGATCGCTTGCACGGGGATGGTCAGCCCCTGCCCTGAGCGAACCTTCTTGCGCACGCCGACGACCGACAGTTCGAAGTGCGGCCGCCCGCCCATCTTCGCGGCCGCGAACCGGTTGGCGAGCGAGAACGCATCGAGCATGACGGTGAGACCGGTGTCGAACAGCCCCTGCAAGGCGAGCACGGCGATGCGCATGGCGTAAATGACCCTAAAGTTGTCATTTGCGACGATACAGCTTTTCCCGGCCGAGGGCTACAGTGAGTCTCGTTGTACATCGCAACCAACGTCGACCCAGGAGGTCACTGATGAAAGTTTTCGCCATCGCAACCGCACAACCGACCCTCACCCCGGACAAGCTCCAGCAGCACATGCCCCACGAGGTGCCGGCCACGCTCCAGCTTTATCTCGACGGCAAGGTCGAGCAGTTCTGGTTCCGCGACAAGGCCGGACCGATTTTCCTGATGAACGTCGGGTCGGTCGACGAGGCCAAGGCAATACTCAACGCGTTGCCGCTCGTGGCTGACGGGCTGATGAAGTATGAATACCTGCCGGTGGGACCGCTCGCGCCGCTGGGGCGGCTGATTCAGAAGGGGTGAAGTCACGCTGGTGGGAAGCCGTGCCGCCAATGTGCCTGGCGGCACGTTTGAAGAAGCATTACTGCCCGACCTTCTTCGATTCGACGACCAGGTCCAGCACATAAGCGACCGACGGCCCATCGGCAGGCGGGTTCCTGACTGTGAAACGCTTCACGCGCACGACGTTACTGACGCCCGGCGTGTGCGTATAGCCTTCGATATCCTGATTCAACGGGTGCCACGGACCAGGCGTGCCGGTCGCGAGGCCCTGCTCGTCGAAGAAGCGATCGCGCACGAGCAGACATTGCGCGTTCGGCATCAACGGATGGTTGCACGGCACGGACTGCGCCGCCACTTCAAGGAACGCTATTTGACCGGGGCCGCCGTAGCGCGTCTCGGCCGTGGGCACACCGCTAAAGCTCAGCGTGTCGCCGCTATCGGTGACCAGTTGCAGACTCGGCGCGTTGTCCCGCGCGAGCAGGGTCACGTTGACGCTGCCGCGCACACGCTGCGAGATCGCATCGTCGAGTGCGGCAAGCGCGGCATCGTGGCAGGCCATCATCGTGCTGACCATCGGGCCGATCTGCAAATACCCTTTCCTGACAGTGTAACCCGCTCCCATGCTGTTGCAGCTATTGACGACGGTGATCCGGTACGGACTGAAGTCGAGCTGCACTGGCCTGTCTGGGCGGACGAACAGGCCATCGACGTGCGTGCCATTGCGATCGATCGCGTTGTTCAGTTGCCAGTGGTATCGGGTCAACAGATCGGTGCCGGTCGGCGACGCCGGGTTGGCGGCCGCCGTGGTTGCCGATGGCGCCGGCGCTGTCACTTCCGGTGCCTGTGCGCAGGCGGCGAGAACGAGCGGCAGAAATAGCATGCAGTATTTCACGTCGGCACCTCGCTGAGTTCAGTGGTCGTTCCGGGCGTTTGCTCGCGTCGTCGGGCCAAGGGACGCGAGAATCAGGTCGCATGCACGAAAGCCGGAAGTGCCAGTGAAGGGTACCACCCGGCCGCATCAGGCCGGGTTTGCGCACCTGCTTCGTTCAGGCCGCGAGCATCGACTCGACGACCGACAGCATAACGCAGGTGGAAGGCGTAAAAACGTCGCTCGATGCTGATCGGATTCCTCGTTACGTGGCCGAACTGCGGCCAGTGCGGCAGGCTACGCCTGGGAAATGTCACGGCCGACAGAAGGACGGGCGTGACGCCGCTTCAGCCGAGGGCGCAACATCAGATAGAAGGCGGCAACATGCGTGATCGCCAGCGTCGGCACATAGATGATCGGAATCGCGTACAAGGCGCCCAGCTCGCCTGCATGCGCGGGCAGATCGGCCGCGGTTGCGTGGTAGTAGTCGATGATCAGGTCGGCCATACCAACCAGATTGAAAGCGACGACGAACGACCAGAAAAGCGGACGTATCCGGGCCGTCAGCAACGCCAGCATCGCCAGCACCCCCGTGGCGAAATCCCCATAGGCGGCGAACACGGCGAAGCTCGCGGACAGTTGCGGACTGACGACACCAGGCAACAGAAAGGCGAGCCCGAAGAAGCGGAAGCTGTGCAACGTGGCGATCGCGCGTTGCGCGTCGAATGGAGCCATCGACTTGAGCTTCGGCCAGACGTAGGTGCCGAAGCACAATAGCCAGGCGACATAGCCCAGAACGAGATGCAACTGAAAGAGAAGCCGCGGTGCCATGATGCCTCCTGTCGAAAGGTGGACGCGCAGGTGTTAGGTGTACCATCGTCTCGCGCGGGTGACTATTCCTCACAATGTTGACAGGCTATGAAGCAGAACTTCACAGTCAGGCAGGGCGCGCTCGACGGCGTCGAAGTCTTCCTCAGCGTTGCCGAGCATCGCAGTTTTCGCGGGGCCGCCGCGCAACTGGGCGTGACGCCGTCGGCCGTCAGTCAGGCGGTGCGTGTGCTCGAAGCCCGCCTCGGTGCGACGCTCTTCATTCGCACCACGCGCAGCGTCGGCTTGACCGAAGCCGGCGAGCGCTTTCTCGCTCGGGCCAAGCCCGCCTTCGAGGAACTCGTCGCCGCCAGCGAGGTGGCGCGCGGACTCGGCGAGCGACCGTCCGGCCTGTTGCGTCTTTCCGTGCCGCGTGCAGTCGTGCCGATCCTGCTGGAGCCGCTGATCGCGTCATTCTGCAAGGCCAATCCCGAGGTCGAGGTGGAAATAGCGGCCAGCAAGGAGCTGATCGATCTCGCGACGGAAGGCTTCGACGCCGGCATCCGGCTCGGTCAGTTCGTCGCCGCCGACATGGTCGCGGTGCCGCTCACGGCACCGTTCCGTTTTGTCGTCGTGGGAAGTCCTGCCTATTTCGCGGCGCGCGGCCGCCCCGAGCAAATGGACGATCTGCGCGAGCATGCATGCATTCGCTGGCGGCGCTCCAGCGGCGCGCTCGCGTTGTGGTCGTTCAACGATAACGGCCAGCCGATCGAGATCGCCGTCTCCGGTCCTTTCATCGCCAGCGATTTTGCGAGCGTGCTGGGCGCGGCGATCGAAGGCGTTGGCCTTGCCCAGCTACCCGAGCCGATGGCCGCCGAGGGGTTGCGAACGGGAAAGCTGGTGCACGTTCTGAAGGCGTACGCGCCGATGGTCCCGGGCGTGTTTCTCTACTATCCGAGCCGCCGCCAGATCATGCCGAAGCTGCGGGCGTTCATCGATCATGTCAAGAGCCGCGCGCCGCGCTCGATGCCTGGCGACAGTTGACGAAGTTGATGATGTCGTCGAGGAAGCTCAAAGGTCTTCGCATAGCCGTCGCTCGGACCGGACACCGAAGCAGTAACCCACGATCAGCATGCGGTTCATGAGCTCCGGCGTTTTGGCAGCGAGCTGATAGGCGCGGCCATGCGAGCTTTTGTTCGTCAGCGCAAGCGTTCTCAGCGTCTCTACGCTCAAGCCGCTTCCAGCTTGCGAGATCGGTCGCGTTTGTCCTGAGCCCATCATCTGCAGCAGTTTCCCAGCTTCGATCTTTTGCAATTTCATGATTCTCCAGTGTTGCCCTGACGGCCTGTAAATGACCGGAGAGAGTTCGGGCGAGCGCTCGATGAGCGCTGGCCGGAAGACGCCTTAGGCGCTACGTGGTCGCAATCGTGCAAGCCGTGTGCGTGATTGGCCAGGTGCGGATTTTATGCCGATGGTGCTTCGCTCTCATGCCGCGATTTTTTCATCGTCGCCGGATCGCGCACGATGGTGACCGCGCACGGCGCGTAGGCGAGCACCTGGCGGGCGACCGAACCGATCAGCCAGCGATCGAACGGCGTATGTCCGCGATGCCCCACCACGAGATGGTCGATAGCATGCCGCTCCGCGTACAGCACGATCTCCTTTGCCGGCGGGCCGACCACGAGATCGAACTCCACGGCCCCGATCGAAGCGGCGAGCTTCGCCTTGATGTCGTCGAGGATCGCGGTGGCATGGCGCACTTCCAGATCGATCAGACTTTTTCGCTCAACTTCTATCGCACCCCAGTCCGGCGTGCGCGCGACGACGAGCACATGCAAGCGCGCGTCGAAACGCTTCGCGAGATCGACCGCGAAAGCAACGGCATATTGCGCGGACGCCGACCCGTCATAACCTACCAGCACGTTCTGCATGATCTGCTCCTGTGCGGTTCAAACTGGGCCGTGACTTTGTTGGACGAAATGCATCGAGCCATTTGCGTGAACCGCGAGCGCTCCCCGACTTCACGGCGTCGGCGCGAAAGCATGCGCGATCCACTTGCGAACCTGCCGCGTGGATTGTCATGCGGACGACGTCGGCACCTGCGGTGTTGAATCAGTTGTCGTCGCTTCTGGACGGGAGGTGCTCGTGAGGCTCGGGCTCTGCCGCGTCGGCGTTAGGAAGGTCGTCTGGGGCCGGATTTTTCAGGCCCTTCGGATCGGGCTGGCGAGTCTTGCCGGCGGAAGTTTGCGCGGGGTCGAGAGAGGTGCCGGTCGGCTCAGCGGATGGATTGGAGGTCATGATGTGCTCCTGCGCTGATGAATACAGCTTCTACCATGATAGTTCACCTGGCCGATTTGAGTCATACGCGCTGTCACGCCAGCACTACTGTCACGCCCGCCCGCTGTTTCTAGCCACGCTAACCACAGGATCGCCCCACGCGCCTTTTGTTGCCGCCGGCGGTACACGCAAGCGTGCATACCGAGGAAAAATTCCGCGTTCACCTTTCACCTTTCCCAGTTTCCTGGCCAATATGGCAGCGGGCCAAATATCCATCCGCCACGGCTGGGCGCACCGGTTACTGCATGTGCTGCCAGCGCACAGGCCATTGGCGACGCAGCACGCCTGATTCGTGCGGACGAAGCCGATATTGCCGTGTGTGGCGGAGCGGAGGCCTGCATCGATCGATTCAGCCTGGGGGCATTCGCCGTCGCAAGAATCATGTCCACGGGCTTTAATGACCATCCCAGACAGGCATCCCGCCCGTTCGACGCTGGACGAGATGGCTTTGTCGTCGGAGAAGGTGCCGGCATGCTCGTCATAGAAGAACTGGAGCACGCATTGCGGCGAGGCGCCGCTCCGATTGCGGAAGTGCTCGGTTATGGCACGAGCGCCGACGCACACCATATGACGTCTCCGCCCGAAGACGGTGCCGGCGGACGGCGAGCGATGGAACTGGCGATCCAGCAGGCGAAACTTGAACCAAAGCTGATCGGGCATTTGAACGCCCATGCGACGTCCACGCCGGTAGGCGACATTAGTGAGCTGGCTGCCATAAAGGCTGAGGTCCCGCCGTGTCAGCCACCAAGTCCTCGACAGGACATCTGCTTGGGGCGGCTGGCGGCGTGGAAGCAATCTTCACCGTGCTTGCGCTGCGTGACCAGCTTGCGCCTCCTACACTCAACTTGACACGGCCTGTTCCGGCAGCGGAAGGCATCGACATTGTCAGCGGATCGGCCCGCAAGATATCGACGGAATATGCAATCTCCAATGGCTTTGGTTTTTGGGGGCGTCAATGCCAGCCTGGTATTCCGTCAGCTTTGATCCTGGCTGCGAGTTGAAGAAAGAGCTCGAACGCAGGCCCGGCCGCCATTGACCGAGTCTGCGAAGGGTACTACGGCCTGTAAGTATCGCGTGTCCATCCACGTTCGCCAAATGAAATCGGGTGCTGCGCCCGTTCCCGCAAAGCGTGCCTGAAGGATTTCTCAGTGTAAGGATGGGCGAAGGAACCCCGAAGGTGATCTCGTTGCCCGAGTGCCCCCGCGCAGCAGACTAGCGATAGTTGACGAAGTCGATCAGGTCATTGAGGAACCAGGGCAGAATAAGTTGCGTGTCGGAATAGCTGGTGCCGACAGTGAGTCTCGGTGGTCTTGACGTGGAGTCAGTGGACGGTGCGCCGTCTGGAACGTGCAGGATGTAGGCGTTCGTATCGACCGCCGGCTGATTGTTCGCCGGAGTCGATGTGCAGCCGGTAGCGAGAACGACGAGAACTGCTGCCAAGCAACGAGACTTCATGAACGGGTGAACTCCGGCGACGTTTTCTACATTATGGCTGAACTCACATGAATACCGGCAACGAACTGAACCCCATCTCAAAGTCAACACCGTTCCGCCCAGTGTCGTCCGATGTGCGCCCGCCGCCGACGATCGTCCCAGGGCTGGTGGCCGAACAGATGTACCCGGACGAGCTACGCAATGGACCGAACCGCCTGAGTGCGCGACTAGGGCTCGCGCAGGTGGTCGGAAGAAAACAGAAGCACTGGCGCCGCCACCTACCGGCGCTCTCGCGCGCTTGGAATCTTTGAGAGTCCGTGCTGCATTTTGACGAACTGCGCCGCTGCGCCACGCACTTGAACAGCGTTATGGTTTTCGCCGCCTTGATGTAATCACCCGGTGGGAGCAGCAATCGCAGGGCTTATCTGGACCGCAGAGCCACGGCGAAGGAACGTGATGGCCGGATTGCCGGCGCGAATTCGCTAGACCGACGCGGATGTCGCCGGCCGGCCAATTTGAGACGATCGCCCGGCAGCCCTGAATGTCCGCTTGCAAGTTTGCTACGGCCCAACGCGATACCAGATTCGAACGTCACGCCGCGCAGGTTTCTCAATGCTGGTCAGCCGGCATATTCGGAGTGCGATCGTCACGGAGGCGGGCCGCCTGGTGCTACCCGCGAAATCGCGTCGAGAAGATCTTTGGCTACAAACGGCTTGATCAGCAGTTCCAGGCCGCCAGCGCACGCGACGGCGCTGCGCGTTTCTGGATTGTCGTGCGAGGTGATGAACACGGCTGGAGGACGACGATAACCGAGCTGCTCGTAGAATCGGGGCCCTGAAATACCGGGCAGTTGAACGTCCAGCACAAGGCAGTATGGTACGCGCATGCAGTTCGCGTGGGAGTATGCCTCAGCGCTGCCGAACAACAGGATGTCGAAGCCCGACACGCGCAACAGGCGCTGCAATGCCCGACCCATGCCGGCGTCGTCTTCGACGATCACGATCAACTGTCTGGTATGGTTCATTGCCCGCCAAGGTCTCGTGCCTCAAGTTTCGTGTGAGCCAAGGTCCGGCGCTATCAGGGCATGGGGCAATCCGGTTGCCCTTTGGGGCAAGCCGGGTTCAGGTCGAGGCGTGTGCGCGAACAATTGGCTCAGCCAGTATCACGAGATCGGCGAACGAATTGGCGTGCAGCTTGCGCATGAGGTCGGCCCGGCACGATTTGATGGTTCGTTCGCTCACAGCCAGTTCCGCGGCGATCTGCTTGTTAAGGCGACCAGCGACAATGCCGCGCAGGACCACAAGCTCGCGCGCGTTCAGATGGTGTGCGTCGGCCAGTTTGCCTGGCTCGGCCGGAGAAGGAACAACGACTGCGGCCGCGAGCGCATTGTCTATCGCGGCGAAGAGAGTCTGCGCCTCGATTGGCTTGACGAGAAAGTCGCATGCACCTGCCTTGATCGCCATCACCGTTCTGGGAATATCACGGTGCGCGCTGATGAAGACGATGGGCATCTGCCTGCCCAGCCGTTGCAGCGCGTGCTGCAAGTCGAGGCCGCCCGGGCCGGGCAGCTCCAGGTCCAGCAGCAGGCAGCCTCGCGACGGGTCAAGGTCTGCGACGAGAAATTCCCCGGCGCTCGGATAGCCCTTTACTGTGTATCCTGCCTGAGTCAGCAGTCGCGTCAAAGCGGTGCGCATGGCGGGATCATCGTCAACGACATGGATGACCGTTGCGGCGTGATCAATCACGGTTGTCCCCCTTGCGGCATCGGCCGAGCCTTCAAGGCGGCCTTTTCAGTGGATGTATCGAACTCCGCCCGAACTGATGAGAGCGTGTGTCCCTCGACCGCGGGAAGCCACACGGTGAATACACTACCGCCGCCATCTCGAGGCGCGCCCCAGACCCGTCCACCGTGCATTGAGACGATAGTGCGCACAATCGAAAGTCCAAGTCCCATGCCCTGCGGTTTGGTCGTGAACAGCGAGTCAAAGAGCCGTTCTGTGGCATCTGCCGGAATGCCGTGCCCACGGTCGGCGACGATCAGCTCGTAGCCTGTTCCCGCCACCCGGGTCGAGATGGAGACAATGCGCTCAGCGACGGGCGTCTCCTGCATCGCGTCCATTGCATTAATGACGAGATTGACCAGTACCTGCTGAAGTTGCACGCGGTCGCCTAGCACGCAGGCGTCTTGCGCCGCTAGATTCGACTCGACGGCGATGCGTCTGCGTCGCGCTTCGAGACCGAGCAAGGCCAGCCCTTCGTCGAACGCCGAATTGAGGTCGAGTGGGACCAGGTCGAGTGTATGCTTTTGCAGGAGCGCCCGAAGTCGCTGCACCACCTGGTTTGCGCGAAGCGCGTCCCGACGTATGTCCGCAAGGATAGAGTGAAGTTCGTCCTCCTCGGGCTCGTCTTCGAGCATCATGCCGGCCGCGTCCGCATTGCTGAGAATCGCGCCAAGCGGCTGGCCGATTTCATGTGCGACAGATGCGCTCAGTTCACCCGCTGAAGCGAGCCGTGCCGCGCGAGCCAGTTCGTCGGATCGCAGCGTTGCTTCATCCTCCGCGATGCGGCGGCGCTTGCGCTGCCAGAGCAAAGCCGCAATGGTCAGCGCCTGCAGCAAAACAACTGCAGCCGCGCCGAGCACGATTACCCGATACTCCCGCCAGAGCGAAGGGCGCACGTTGATCAACTCACAACCATCGGGCAGTCCGGTCGCGTGTAGCCCGAATCTCTCGATCATCCCGAGGTCCGCAATGCAGTGAGACATGCTGGCCGATGAGACGGCACCTTGGCGGGGCGCCTTGCCGAGCAGAATCGATGCGGCGAGCGCACCGGTGTTACGGCCATTGGCATCGAAGCTGACCACCGAACCCGCCGTCATCCCGTGACCGATATAGGTGGGATACCAGCCATATATCGGGGCGCCAGAGACCTTTGCCATCGGCTCGACGACCTCGTAGGGAAAAAAGGTCCGACCGGTGCGATCGCGATACATCGTCGTATAGAGGACGGCCGCGTCACGGTCGAGCGCGGCAAGGCGCTGCTGCAGTTCGGGGACGGCCAGGCCGCTCCACACATCGACGCTCCACTGGCGTGACATGCGCGCACGCGCCGTATCGGCAGCGCGCTGCGCGAACCGGAGGTCCAGTTTCGCCGAGCCGGACACTATGACGAGACGCCGTGCGCCCGGTTGAAGAGTCTCCGCTAGCGCGAGAGTCCCATCGACATCGAAATCCGTCGGCACGTAGGCGAAGGCCGCAGGAATGTCTTTTTTCCGGCTTTCCGCGACACTGGAGATCACGACCGGTACGCCCGGCCAGATCTCGTCGTGATAGCGCTTCGTAAAGTCGAGTGCGAAGTCTGCTAACCCGATCACTACGTCGACCTCTTTATGTTCGTATTTCCTCTTCAGAAGCGCCAGAAAGCTCGGCATCAATTCGGCGTTGTCGAATCGCAAATCGTCAAGTGAGTCTGTGTAAAACTCCACACCGCCCGGAGCGGCAGCGGCAATCGAATGGCGTATCGCGCGAATCTGCTCCTGAGCCGCCGGCTGGGTGGGGTCCGCGCCTGGCAGAATGACCACCCGCCAGGTGTGTTCCGCATTAGCGCACGTGCAGAAACCGAGCATGACCAGAAACACGCAAAGCATAATGCGAGCCTGCGCGAAGGCTCGCCGCGCGCGGGCTGCCGCAACGATCGTCGGGGCGCTTTCCTCTTTCATGGCTCTGACAGGACAGGGCGTCGTGCCAACTATGCCAGAGCCTTTCGCCATCCGAATAGCTTTTGCCAGTTAATTGTCTGCTAAAGACTACTGTTTTCCCTTGATACGCAAAGCAGATCATCTATTCGCAGACCGCATAATCGCAATGCGCTGTTGACATCGCAGTGCAGCATTCGTGCGATAGCCTATATAGTCGCCGATGAAATGGCCAACGGCATCACGGCTTGTGCAAAGACTGCGCGGTGCTAATCAGGTTTTGTGGGGTCACACGGATGATGCCGTTGCGAGGGCTATCAATGTCTGCAATCAGCATGAACGAAAGCGACACGGTCAGCGGCATGATTAGCAGAAAGCGGCTTTTGCCGCTCGAATTCTTCACTCCGTAACCCACCAGGACATTGGCGAACACGCCAATCAGCAACATCATGATCCAGGCGGCTAACGGAATCCGGTTGAGCCATGCCGCCTGTGTGTAACCTTGTGTGTTGATCACGTCGTTCATGCCCGCCACCGCGAGGGCAACCACCGGAGTGGGCTGGGTAACAGCGCCGCTTCTGGCCGAAGTCCACAACCGGCCTTGCAGATCCGCGGTGGCAGCATCGATCTGCGCGACGCGCTGTGCGTCGCGAGTCTGGTAGTACTCGATTCGCAAGTCGAGATACCGGGCGAGGTCCGCGCGGATTGCGGCGGCTGTACTTTCCGGCAAAAGATCCGCTCGGATAAATTCCGTCCCGATGGCGTTGGCTTCTTCCTCTTCGTAATTCTTTCGCTGGTCGTAGCGACCTACCGCCATGGACAGACTGAAACCGATGACCAGCGCTAGCAGCGTCAGCGTGGCGGACTGAACAATCCTGAAGTCGTCGCGCGAGTCTTCTTCGAGCGTAAATCTCCTTCGCAGGACGGAGTTCCCGAACCAGGCGGCCAGCGCCATCAGTGCGAAGGAAGCGACCAGCAGAATGAGGGGATGTCTGAAGAGTTGCTGCATGCATTGCTCCCGGTGAATTCGCTCGCCGGGCACGTCGCAGCCACGATGCGAGATGGCGGCAAGTCATCAGGCCCATTCACTCGCGACCAGCTATTCGTGAGGCGCAGGGAGGGGGCCAAAGAAAATGGTCTTGAGCCTGTGGCGGCCGATCACCCGCGCCAGTTCCGCGATCGCGCAGTACATGAGAATCAGCGTCACAAGCAGGATCTGGATGGCCCAGAAACGCGCCCAGCTTATGTCTGCCATCAGCGCATGATTGGCGACGATCAGATTCGGGGCTTCTTTCCAGTACTCATATAGCCGTTCCAGATAGTGGACGATGAGCGCGACGATCGCATACATCAGAGTCTTTCATGACACATTCCAGATGAGCGGCTTATCGGGGAAACGGTTGATAAAAGGCAGCATATCAGCGACCAGAACCGATTTTCCCAGTATGAGCGAGGCGATCAGCACGGATGTTGTAGTAGGGATCGACAAGCCGGTGCCTTTTACCATCAGGCTACGGATCAGCGACACGACATGAAGAATAAAAAAGAAGAACACAGTGGGCGGCATCGCCTTCATGATTTCGTGCTTGATCTTACCCGGTAGCATGCTCACGATCCAATCCTCTCTTTTCACAGGCGGCTACTCATGCGAAACCCGCTTGCGACGGACGAGCGTCGTCATAACAAGTGAATGTCCGTTACCGTCCCAGCCGGGGAGGTCGATGACGTATTGCCCGGCACCTGCACACATCAATGTAGTGGTCATCTACGTGAAAGAAAAGGTACGAATCTGGTATTGCCCGAAGGGGCAATCGACTTTCCCTAACTACCTATAGCGCCGCACTGCCTTCCAGGCAAAAAATGAATAGTGGCGAACATGCCGTCGCGCAGAAGGAATGTCGAAACCTGTCAATGGAAACTCAGGGATATATGAGATGAAACCTGAAACATACTTCGTGGCGCCTGCCAGGCCGATCAAACGCGCGCCTTTCGCTTTGGTGGCCGCCGCGTTGTTGAGCGTTGCGATAGGCGGCCAGGCACAAACGGATTCGCAGCAGCCCACGCGGCCTAACATCGTGCTGATTGTGGGCGACGACGTGGGCTGGGGCGATCTCGGAGCGTACGGCGGCGGTGAGGGGCGCGGTATCCCGACTCCCAACCTCGACAGACTGGCTGACGAGGGCATGACATTTTTTGACTTCTATGGCCAGCCGAGTTGCACGCCTGGCCGGGCGGCCCTTCAGACCGGCCGCAATCCGAATCGCAGCGGCATGACGACCGTGGCGTTCCAGGGGCAAGGCGGCGGCCTGCCTCATGCGGAATGGACGCTGGCTTCCGTGCTGAAACTCGCGCACTACAGCACGTATTTCACGGGTAAATGGCACCTCGGCGAAGCGGACTACGCCCTTCCGAATGCACAGGGCTACGACGACATGAAGTACGTAGGCCTGTATCACCTGAATGCGTACACGTATTCCGATCCGAAATGGTTTCCTGATATGGATCAGCAGACCCGCGACCTGTTCATCAAGGTGACAACAGGCATGCTCTCCGGCAAGGCGGGTGAAAAGCCTCACGAAGACTTCAAGCTGAACGGCGAGTATCAAAATGAGCCAGACAAACGAATTGTCGGAATTCCGTTTGTCGATCGATACATCGAGAAAGCCGCACTCGACGATATCGACGATGCCGCCCAACGTGGACAGCCTTTCTTCATCAACGTGAACTTCATGAAGGTCCACCAGCCGAACATGCCCGATCCCGACTACATCGGCAAGTCTTTGTCGAAGTCCAAATACGCCGACTCGCTGGTTGAACTGGACGCGCGCGTCGGTCACATCATGGACAAGCTTCGCGAGAAAGGACTAGACAAAAATACGCTCGTATTCTTCACGACGGACAACGGCGCCTGGCAGGACGTTTATCCAGATGCGGGCTACACCCCCTTTCGCGGCACCAAGGGGACCGACCGCGAAGGTGGAGCGCGCGTTCCTGCTATCGCGTGGTGGCCCGGCAAGATCAAGCCGCACACGAGAAACTTCGACATCCTGGGTGGTCTCGACTGCATGGCGACCTTTGCGGCATTGGCGGGCGTCGATTTGCCCAAAAATGATCGTGAAGGCAAACCGATCGTCTTCGACAGCTACGACATGTCGCCAGTGCTGTTTGGCACAGGCAAGAGCAAGCGTAATGCGTGGTTCTACTTTACCGAGAATGAGCTGACGCCGGGCGCCGTGCGGGTCGGACAGTTCAAGGCGGTGTTCAACCTGCGCGGCGACGGAGGCAAGGATACCGGCGGGCTGGCGGTGGACACCAATCTCGGCTGGAAGGGACCGGAGAGTTACGTCGCGACCGTTCCGCAAGTATTCGATCTGTATCAGGACCCTCAGGAGCGTTACGACATCTTCATGAACAACTATACGGAGCACACCTGGACACTTCCTACCTTCAATGCCGCGGTCAAGGGTCTGATGCAGACCTACGTCAAGTATCCACCGCGCAAGCTGCAAAGCGAAGGGTATTCCGGGCCGATCACTCTCACACAGTACGAACGGTTTAAATACATTCGGGACGAACTGAAAGAGAATGGCTTCAACATCCCGCTGCCAACTGGAAACTGATCGGCTTAGCGTGCCGGACAATCGGAGCGCCCCGATCGTCCGGGGGCGGCAATGCGAGCTGATTTTTCAGCGGGCGAGGATAACAATGCGTTTCGTCGAACATCGCACGTGGTCACGGCCCGTGTCGCGTCACCTGACCGGACTGATCATCTGCGCATGCTCGGCGATGAGCGCGTGCGTTATCCATGAAGCGCCGTCGGCGAATTCTGCGACGGCGGACACACAGCAGCAGGCGCTTTCAAGCGAGCTATCGACGAAAGCATTGCCTTCGTGGCAGGACGGCGGTGCTCGGGATGCCATTTTGAAGTTCATCGCCGACGTGACGCGCAAAGGTTCGGCGACCTACGTGGCACCCGAAGCACGAATCGCGGTCTTTGATAACGACGGCACGCTCTGGAGCGAGCAGCCTATGCCTTTCCAGTTGTCGTTCATGATCGAGCAGGTGAAGGCCGCCGCGCCACGACACCCGGAGTGGCAAAACAATCCAGCATTCAAGGCACTTATCGCGCGCAACACGGCTGCGCTCGCGCAGAACCGGAAGGCCATCCTGCAGATTATCGGTGTGGCCAATAGCGGCATGACGACCGAAGAATACGACCAGTCCATCCGTACATGGCTGGCCAGTGCGAAACACCCGACGCTGAACCGTTCCTATACCGAACTCGTCTATGGGCCGCAACTCGAACTGCTCGATTTACTGCGGACGAACGGCTTTAAGATCTGGATCGTTTCGGGCGGTACGGCGGAGTTCATGCGCGCGTGGGTGACCGAAGCGTACGGCGTGCCGCCTGAACAGGTGGTAGGCACCGAAGAGAAGCTGAAGTATGAAGTCCATGACGGCAAACCCGTGCTGATACGTCAACCAGGCTTTGATTTTGTCGACGACGGACCGGGTAAACCTGTCGGCATTTTTCGCGCGATTGGCAAGCGTCCGATCCTCGCAGTCGGCAATTCCGATGGCGATCGGGAAATGCTCGAATACACAGCGAGCGGGCCCGGCGAAACGCTTGCACTGCTGGTGCATCATGACGACCCCGAGCGCGAGTTCGCCTACGACCGCCAATCTTCAATGGCACGGCTCGACAAGGCGTGGGACCAGGCCGTTGCGCGCGGCTGGGTTGTTGTCAGTATGAAGCGGGATTGGAAGACGGTGTATGCCCCGCTTCAAGGACAGCGATCGTCGCAATGACAGACCTTACCGATTCACGCTGTATTTACCACTGACTGCCTGCGGCCACGATACGCACGCACTGCCCGAAGTTGATCTCAGGAGCCAACCCATGCAGAACAGCCATGACGCGAAAGCTGAACAGCCAGTGATCTTCTACCCGGCGCGATTGTCTGAAGCGGAGCCGGCCGTACCCGAGCAGAAAGGACGCTTTCATGCGATGGCCAAGCCCATTGGCTCGACCTGCAATATCGATTGCACGTATTGCTACTACCTGCACAAGGAGCACCTGCTTAACCAGCATCGTGGTCGTCGAATGGAACCGTCCATGCTGGAGCGCTATATCCGGCAGTACATCGAAGCGCAGAACGGCGACGAGATCATATTTTCGTGGCAGGGTGGTGAGCCGACCATGCTCGGCATTTCATTCTTCCACGACATCGTGGAGATTCAGAAGCGGCATACCCCCGCGAACCGCCGGATCTTGAATGACCTTCAGACCAACGCGACCTTGCTCAACGACGAATGGTGCGAGTTCCTCAAGGAGAATAACTTCCTCGTCGGCGTGAGTATCGACGGGCCGCGTGAATTGCACGATGCTTTCCGATTGGACCGGAAGGGGCAGCCGACTTTCGATAATGTGATGCGTGGGATCGGTCTGCTAAAAAAGCATGGGATAAAATTCAATACGCTCACCGTCGTCAACCGTGTTAATGCGAAGCGGCCCGTGGATGTCTACCGGTTTTTGCGTAACGAAATCGATTCGACCTACATCCAGTTTATTCCCTGCGTGGAACCGAAGAATTTCCATAACGTCGCACCACAGCATTGGCCAGCAGAGTCGATGCCGATACTGGGAAGCGCAGCGGCAAAGCCTGGGCAGCCAGGCTCTGTGGTGACCGAGTGGTCAGTCGATCCGGACGATTGGGGCTATTTCCTTTCGCGAGCCTTCGACGAGTGGTACAGAAAGGATGTGGGCCGTGTTCTTGTGAACCTGTTCGAGACGGCCGTCGTACAGACCTTGGGCAAGCCCGCGCAAACCTGCGTGACCGCCCAGTTTTGCGGTAAGGCACTGGCGATCGAGCACGACGGTGAGGTCTACTCGTGCGACCATTATGTCTACCCTGCCTACTCGCTGGGAAACATCCGCGAGAGGCACTTGGGTGAGATGGCTTTTTCAGCGGACCAGCAGAACTTCGGCTATGCAAAACGAAATGCTCTCCCTGCGTTTTGTCGACAGTGCAAGTATCTGAATCTGTGCTGGGGCGAGTGTCCGAAGAATCGCTTTGTGCGGAGCCCGGACGGTGAACCTGGCTTGAACTATCTCTGTTCAGGCATTCGCCGGTTTTTCGACCATGCGGGCCCGGCCCTCAGGCAGTTGGCGAAACAATCCGCGTGATCGTCGCCCGCCTGCACTTGAGCAGCAAGGGCGAGCCTTTGATCACGTAGAGCCCTTATCCCAAAGGGTGTCGACGAGAGATGGCGGTTCGCACAAGTCCGCAGTGACGCGATCGATAAGGTCTCAACATAGGAATATGCGGCGTCGCGCGACCCTGAATCATCGTGATGGGACGTGCGATTTCTGTGTGCGAACCCTGCGGGACTGTTACACGTACTGCGACCGATACGCCGACGGATGCATAGTCGTGCGTGTTCGGGAAGGGGAATCGATTGCGAATTCCGGCTCTCCACCGACCACCAGACCGAGCCCATGTTTTTCCCGAAGGATCTGCAGGCCGAATTGCCGAACACCGGCAAGAAGAATCTCTATTACAAGGATGTACCGCCGCCAGTTATCGAGGAACTGTGGGCGCGCTTCTTTGCGGCCCTGCAGCCACTGCACGTGGGGGGCAAACTCGGCGCGGTGCTATTCCAGTTTCCGCACTGGATAACCGCAGTACCGAAAGCGATGAGGCACGTCGAGCACTGCGCCGAGCGCATGCACCCGTTTGTGACCGCGTTCGAATTTCGGCACGAGAGCTGGTTCAGCGAGAAGCACCGCGAGTCAACGCTTGCGATGGAGCGCGAACGCGGGATCGTTCACGTGATTCTCGATGCGCCGGAAGGCGTGACGAAGCGCGCGCACTCAGTTTGGGAAGCGACGTCGCCCGAACTCGCGATCGTACGGCTGCATGGCCGCAACGCGTCGACATTGAGCGGCGCCGAGTCGGCGGCGTCCTGTTCAACAACTGCTATCGCGATATCGCGCGGCGGAACGCTGTGACAATGATGGGGCTTCTGCGAGTCACGCGGTAATGGCGCCGGAATTGTTCGCGCTGTCCCCGTGCCGAGAATTCCTGATCCTGATAGCCATTACGAAGCCCATGAGAGTACTTGCCACACCGATGCGCGAGCGCGGCAAAGACCGGCACAAACGCGATATCGAAGCTGCCGAGCCGGTGATCGGCGACGTAACCATCAATCACGAACAGTCCGCGCAATACAAGCGCACCAGCAAGGTGGCGAGCTTCCAGCAATCCGGCTCGGCAGATGCGCAACCGCTGCCGCCGCTGCAGGATGTTGAACTGAGCTGGACGGGTCCTAACGGCTTCGTGCTGACCGGCATCGAGTTCATCGGCGATGTCGCCTATGCTCAGTCGTGGTGGTGCCCGGTCGCTGCATGCCTCGGCGCGCGATCTGTGATTCTGTTTCACGCTGGAATGAAAAGGCCCCGCCGAGGCCGGGCCCTATTCGTGTGCTTACGGGTTGATAACCTTGGTGCGTGGGGTCACTCTTGGATCGTTGCACATCCATGCGCAGCTACCTTTACAGATCGGATGCAACTCAACTTCGATCTGGCGGACAGCTAGTTCACCGTCAGCCCGCTTCACCACGAACCCGTCCGTAAGAGTTTTCGGCACGATATAGATATTCTTACTTCTGATACCGAGCTTCCTCAAATACGCTTGCACGTTTTCCCCGCGGCGCTCCTGCAAAACGTCAAGATTGTGCTCGCCAATATATGCACCGGCCATCACAATCGCCTGAATCTGCACGTCAGGCCACTTCTTTGCCTCTTCCACCGCCTCTGCGATTGCGCGCCGATTTTCCTTTGAAAGTTCAACCGTGTTGAATGGCAACTCAATAGCCGCTACCTCTCCGATAGTACAAGCAATAACCGGGCGTCCCAAGCAAAACGACACGGCAAGCAATGCCGCGAGAAGGCCACCGCGCAAAATCGGTTGTCTACTCATGGTGCGATATTTACTCCATCGAATGTCGCTATGTAGCCAGCGATGCTGTCCGCGTTGCTAATCGCCTGATGAGGCTTATTTCTCGCGAAGATCATCGCCCCCGCTTCGCTGTCGAGATACATGTGGTCTTGCGAATTAAAAGTGTCTGTGAAGTGCGTACATTCGTGGATTATCGTCTTGACCTTGCATATTCCCCACAACTGGGCAAATGGACTTTCACAAAACTTCGAGTAAATAGCGATAACCCGTTTTCCCGAATCTGGTTTGCAGACTGCGGCGTGATTGACGCCCGAATCCGGCGTGACCGCACACGACAGGTGCCTGTTTGTTTCACTGTCCCATCGCACAATCCTTTCTGGCTCCAGTTGCTGCATCGCTGCAAGCAATCTCGGAAGCCCTTCGCTAAGTACCCTCTTTGCATGTACTTCCGCACTTGCAAAGAAGGCCGTCACCCGGTCCTGCTCTTTCGTGTCCCAACGTGCAAGGCCCTCAATGCGTTTTTTGATTAACTCGACGCCGATATCGCGTGCCCGCATAGCCTGTCTGCGAAACTCCTTGTTGGTCATGTTCGGGCAGATAGAGGTCGTGTTGATCGTGACGTCCCTGTTTGAACCAGGAGTCGTGTTTGTAAAAGCAGTGTCATCGAGAGTTACCCATTCGGTGTTGTCGTTCACTTTGCTAGCGCTCCACTTCAATCGTAAGAAACTTGAAACCCTGCGTTGTAACGCGAGAAGTCTGCCCTGCTGCGTTTGTCTTGCCGCTACAGATTTCTTTGCCTTCGGCGAGAATCCGGTATCGCACATCTGGTACAGGGTTGCCGTTGTAATCCCTGATGGTGAACCGTTCATCGAACGGGCCTGCAGGTCGATTGCGACAGAGGCACCCCTCGCCTTGCCCTAACGCCTGCCTCATGTCGTAACCGGATGGGAGAGCCCTGATCGCATTAATCGGAATCCGCTCCCCGGATTTCGAATTCGTCGTCATTGCATGAGGCATATCAGGCCACTCTTTGTATATCTTGAATGTAATACGGCAATCAAGACATTCCCGGTTATCTGATCCCTCGAACATATCCGCAAAGCGAGCCTTCATTTCTGCAATGATCGCCTCTGCGGAGCGCATCCTTTCATACATTGGACCCTCCCATAGGTTAATTCGCGCTCTCAGACCATCAGACCATTGAGCACGCGTAAGAGCACCATCAGTTACCCTCCGCGTTATGGTTCAGATCGGATACAACTGAAGCCTATCCCGCGGGAAAAATTCGCCGGATTCGACATTCAGACCCATTGCAGACGGTATTGGCGTGAAGTTTAAGTAGACTAAATAGGTGATACGGCAAAGCAGGCATTCTTCCTTGCCCACGGCACCATCCTGTTTCAGTTTTCCCATTTGACCTCTTCTGTTTTCCAGAAAAACATCTATCGAATAAACCATTTAAACGGGTCACCGTCAATGACTTTTATTCGAGATAATCCCGTTTTGACAGATATTCACAATTGCTCTGGCGATCTCATTTTCAGGTGCAGTTTTCCAATATCACCGTCCAACAAAAAAAGCGGCATTGAGCCGCTTTTACCGTAAGTGACCGACGCCGGTCAGTGCTTTGCCCATGAAGCGTCCATAGCCGCCAGTTTCCCGGTCGCGCCCTGCGCAGGGTCAGCGAGAAGCGCTGCCGCGTCCGCCGGTGTCAGCCGGCGGTTAGGAAGCCGCTTGGCGTCAAGCGCAAGCACGGTGAACAGTTCCTGATCGGTGCGATTGGTCGCGTGGTAGTTCTCGCCGATCTGGATCATGAGCTCCAGCAGGTTGCGGCGTTCGTGTCTTTCCTCGACAGTCACAGCAGGACTTCTAGCGGAGCCTGAATTGCGCGAGAAGGCCAATAATCGTAGCTGGTCGATCAGCGTTCCGGCCCACAGACAGTCAACGCGATTCGGCTTTATTCGCGTTCTGATCGACAATGAGTTGCGGGGCGAATAGTTGGCCGACCTCGGTCCAATACCGGCACCGAACCGCGCCCGCAATCACAACTCCAGCACCGTCACCCCGACTTCCATCCGATGCGCGCCGCCGCCAAGAATCGTCCCGCGAAGCAGTGACACGTCGCTGTAATCGCGCCCGATCGCGAGCGTCACATGATCCAGATCGGCGAGCACGTCATTGGTCGGATCGAGATCGATCCAGCCGCTGGCCGGACAATGCACCGATACCCAAGCGTGCGAAGCATCCGCGCCAATCAGGCGCGGGTGTCCCGGCGGCGGATCGTTGCGCAGATAGCCGCTGACGTAGCGGGCGGGCAAGCCAAGCGAGCGCAGACAGCCGATCATCACCTGCGCGAAATCCTGACACACGCCGCTCTTCAGCTCAAACGCGCGTTCGGCCGGCGTATCGAACAGCGTCGCCGACGGCTTGTACGCGAAGTCCTCGTGAATCCGATGCATCAGATCGATCGCGCCCGCGACGAGCGGCCGGCCGGGCGTGAAGCTCGGCAACGCATACGCGCGCAGCGACGGCCGTAGCGCAATATTCGGCGAAGCGAAGCAGTACTCCGCCTCGGCACGGAACGCGCCGCCCAAGCGAAACCGCAGCGCCTCGGCCACCGTCTCCCAGGGCGGGGTGGCCTCGGCGTCGAGGTCGGTCCAGCGCGGCGTCAGCGCGACCGTGGTTTCGCTGACGAGTTGCAGGCGCTCGTGCGGTGTATCGAGCGCGAAGTACAGCACGTCGTTGCCGAATGCGTCGATGCGGCTATGCTGATACGACGGCTGCGGCTCGATCCGCTCGCTGCGTGAGATCACACGCTGCCACGGACACGCGAGCGGCCGGATCGTCGCCAGATGCTGCGCGGTTTCGACATACGTCGAGTAATGGTAAACAGTGCGATGCGAAACAGACAGCACCGTCGACGCGTTCTTCATGCCCACACCTGCGAGGCGACCGTGGTCGCGTGACTGAAATAGCGCGCGCTGATCTCATGCGCGGCCGCGTTGGCGAAGCCGCCGATCTGATCGCACAGCGCAATCAGCTTGCCATACGAGCCCTGTTCGTCGACCTCGCACAGCGATTCGAGCGTCGGCAGCGATTCGACGGGTGGCAGCAGCTCCGCGAACGGCCGATGCCGCACGCTGCCCGCCGCGATGGCGATCTCGTCGAGTTTGTTGCGCAGGCGCTCGTACACGCCATAAATGCCACGCGGATTATGCGGTTCGATCACGAGCAGATCGAGCAGCGCCGGTACTTCGAAACGTCCCGGATACAGCGAGCGATACGTGAGCGTGCTGTCGAACATTTGCAGCAGCAGATCGAAGCCGGCCGGCGTCGCGAGCTGGCCGTTCACGGCGACGCCGCGCATGAACGCGGCCATCGTCGCGACGCGTTCGATATGACGCCCGACGAACAGTAGCCGCCACGCCTCATCGCGCGTCATGCGGTCGCCCTGCGCGCCGCTGATCGCCGATAGTTGCACCGACAGATGCTCGAGCGCATTCGCCAGCGTCACGCGGTCGTAGCGATCGAACGCATTGCCGCTGCTCGTGGCACCCGCGCCGCCGTTGCCCGCGCCCACGGCTGGCGACAACACCTGCAACGCGTCCTGAAAGTCGTTGCGCGCCGCGAGGATCATGCGCCAATGATCATTCGACAAACGCCCGCGCACCTCGCCGTTCGCGCGCGCCTGGCAATTGAGGTTCTGGCTGATGCTGACGCTGCCCGCGCTCTCGCCGAGATTCGCAACGAGCGCGCGCTCGAACGTCTGCGGCGACGGCAGCCCGTGCGGCGACGCCAGGTCGCCCGGCTGCACGAGGCCGCACCATGTCGCGAGTTCGACCAGCGTCGCGAACATCGAATCGGCGTCGTTGCCTTCGAGCGAGCCGAGAATCAGCCGCAGCAGACGCACGTTGTTTTCCGCCCGCTCGCCGTAACGGCCCGCCCAGAACAGGTTCTCCGCGGCACGGCTCGATACCGTACGATGCTTGCGCGTGAGATCGGCGGGCTGCATCGGCGAAGGCAGCAGCGTGAAGGTCGAGCTTGGCTGGCTCGACAGCACCCAGGTATCGACGCTGCTGCCGCCGTGCTGCATCGATACCGTGGTCTGACGCTCCGCGGCCATGCGCGTGAAACCGCCCGGCATCACGTGCCAGCCGCCGTTGACGTCGGCGATCGCATAGACGCGCAGCACCGACGGCCTTCCGCCGATCGTGCCCTCCTCGAAGCGCGGCGTGCAGGAAAAGCGCTGCTCCTGCTGGATCGTGAACGCGTCGGGCAACGCGTCGATGCGCTCGCGCCATTCCGCGAGCGGCTGCCTGCCCCCTTCGATGCCGGGCGGCGTGTCGCGTCCCGTGAGCGGCCAGGTCGGCACGATGAACGCGTCGTCGAGATGCGCGAACGCATGCTCGCGCGCGGCCCGTTCGCCGCACCACCAGGTCGGCACGCCGGGCAGCAGCAGCTCTTCGCCGAGCAACGCTTCGGCGATACCCGGCATGAAACCGTGCAACGCCGGCGACTCGGCGAACCCCGAGCCCGGCACGTTCGACACGATCACATTGCCCGCGCGCATCACCTGCAACAGCCCCGGCACGCCGATCGTCGAATCGGCGCGCAGTTCGATCGGGTCGCAGAATGCGTCGTCGAGACGGCGCAGCACGACGTGCACGCGTTCGAGGCCGGCCAGGGTCTTCAGATAGAGCCGGTCGCCGCGCACGGTCAGATCCTTGCCTTCGACCAGCGTGACGCCGAGATAGCGCGCCAGAAACACATGCTCGAAATAGGTTTCGCTGTACGGCCCAGGCGTGAGCAGCGCGATATGCGGTGACGCGTCGGCGCTTTCCTCGTTGCGCATCGTCGCTTGCGCGGCCTGCACGAGCGTCGCGATCAGTTGCGAATAGAGCGGCGCGAGCCGGCTCACGCGCAGCGAGCGGAACGGCTCCGCGAGGAGCGTGGACACGATCAGGCGGTTTTCGAGCGCGTAGCCGAGGCCGGACGGCGCCTCGGTGCGATGCGCGATCACGCTCCACTCACCGCCCGGCGTACGCGCGAGATCGAGCGCCACGACCTGCAGATACTGACCGCCGGGCGGCGTAAAGCCCTTCACCGAACGCAGATAGCCCGGATGGCCGAACACCAGCGCGGGCGGCAGTCGGCCATCTTCGAGCAGCGTCCGCGGTCCGTAGATGTCGGCAACGATCGCGTTGAGCAGATGCGCGCGCTGCGCGACGCCGCGCTCGAGGTGCGCCCACTCGGCCTCGCTGATCAGGAACGGCAGGAGGTCGAGCGCCCATGGCCGTGACTTGCCGTTGTCCGCGTAGACGTTGTAGCTGATGTCGTTGTCGCGGATCTGCTGCGCGATCGACGCGTGATGGTCCGCGAGCCGCGCCACGCCGTCTTCGTCGAGCAGTGCGAAGAACTGCCGCCATGGCTCGCGCAGCGCGCCCGACTCGTCGCGCAGCTCGTCCCAATGTCCGTCATGACCCGGCAGCAATCGCAACAGGGACGAAGCGTCCGCCGGCAGCGCGGACGCCTCGAAGGGCAAAGTCGATTGAAAGGCCAAGGTCGTTTGCTGTCAGTGATGCGTGTTTTTCAACTGTGGCGCAGATCGAGTGTGAACGGAAACTCGAGGCTGCGCTGCGGCGTGCCCACGGCGAGCGGCCCCGGCGTATGACCCGACGCGAAGAAACGCGAGCGTCGCCGGCTTTCCGCCTCGTAGGCGTTGACCGGGAAGGTCTGATAGGTGCGCCCGCCCGGATGAGCGACATGATACTGGCATCCGCCGAGCGAGCGGCCGCTCCATGTGTCGACGAGGTCGAACGTGAGCGGCGCGTGTACGCCGATCGTCGGATGCAGCGCCGACGACTGCGACCACGCGCGAAAACGCACGCCGGCCACGTACTCGCTGACGCGGCCGGTCGGCTGCAAAGGCACCGGCACGCCGTTGACGCTCAGCACGTGACGATTGCCGTTCAACCCGAGCGCGCGCACCTCGAGCCGCTCGACCGACGAATCGACATAGCGCACCGTGCCGCCGCTGCCGCCCTCCTCGCCCATCACGTGCCATGGTTCGAGCGCATTGCGGATCGTCAGGTCGATGCCGCTCAGCGTCATCTCGCCGACGAGCGGGAAGCGGAATTCGAAGTGCGGCGCGAACCACGCGCTATCGAAGGCGAAGCCGGCTTCGCCGAGCTCGGCGAGCACGTCGTCGAAATCCATCTTCACGAAGGTGCCGAGCAGGAAGCGATCGTGCAACTCGGTGCCCCAGCGGGTGAGCCGCTGCGTGTACGGCATGCGCCAGAATCGCGCGACCAGCGCGCGCAGCAGCAGTTGCTGCACGAGACTCATGCGCGCGTGCGGCGGCATCTCGAAGCCGCGCAGCTCCAGCAGGCCGAGGCGGCCGGTCGGGCCGTCGGGCGAATACAGCTTGTCGATGCAGAACTCGGCGCGGTGCGTGTTGCCGGTCACGTCGATCAGGATGTTGCGCAGCGCGCGGTCGATCATCCACGGCGGCGGGTTGCCGCTGTCGCGGCCGCCGAGCAGATCGACCTGGCGTTGCAGTTCGGAGAACGCGATCTCGAGTTCGTAGACCTGATCGTTGCGCGCTTCGTCGACGCGCGGTGCCTGGCTCGTCGGTCCGATGAACAGCCCCGAGAACAGATACGACAGCGACGGATGGTTGTGCCAGTACGCGATCAGGCTCGCGAGCAGATCGGGCCGGCGCAGGAACGGGCTGTCGGCCGGCGTCGCGCCGCCGAGCACGAAGTGATTGCCGCCGCCGGTGCCAGTATGGCGCCCGTCGAGCATGAACTTCTCGCTGCTCAGATAGCTGTGCGCGGCCGACTGATAAAGGTACTCGGTGTGATCGACGAGCTCGTCCCAGTTCGCGGCCGGATGAATGTTGACTTCGATCACGCCGGGGTCCGGTGTCACCTGCAGCACTTTCAGACGCGGATCGCGCGGCGGCGGATAGCCTTCGAGCACGATCTGCATCTTCAGCTCCGCGGCCGTCGCTTCGACTGCGGCGAGCAGGTCGAGATAGTCGTCGAGATCGGTCAGCGGCGGCATGAATACGTGCAGCAGCGTACGGCCGCTGCCGAACGAATCGGCTTCGGCTTCCGGGCCGGCCGCGCGTTTCGGGTCGCGCGCCTCGACGCACAGCGCGGTACGCAGCGTGTCCTTCGACGATTCGCCACGCGCGGGCAGCGATTCGTCATGGCGCTGCGGCGCATACGCGAGCACGCCGCCGTGCGGCATGCCGCTCAGCAGATCGGCCGCCGGCAGCGACAGCGCGGCCGCCTGCCGCGCGCTGGTCTGTTCCTCGGCGACCTGCCGGCCCTCGCGCCCGCCTTCGTACTGCACGCGCAACTGCGCGGCCGTGCGCAGCGGCTGCGGCGGTGCGAACGGATCGTGCGCGTGCTGATACGGATAGTCGGTCTTCGACACCCACGGCAGCGATTCGAGCGGCAGCCGGTAGCCCATCGGCGAATCGCCGGGAATCAGATACATGCGGTCATCGCGGAAGAACCAGCGGCCCGTGATCCACGTCGGCGCGATGCCCGGCGCGCCGCGCTCGCGGCCGATCGGCAGCACGTAGCCCGCCGGGCTCACGAGCCCGGCGTCGAACACGCGCCGCAGTCGCGCGCGTTCGAGCTCGTCGTCGAGCCGCGCGTCGAACGGATCGACGTTGACCGGCAGGCGACGCTCGCGCCACAGGTAGTACCAGGTGTCTTCGTAGCCGGGCTGGATGCAGTCCGCGTCGAGCGACAACTTCGCGGCCAGATGCGCGATGAAGCGTTGCGCGTCGGCGGCCGTGTAGCGGCCCGGCTCGCGTTCGTCGGCGAACAGGGCCGGGTTGTGCCAGCACGGCTCGCCGTCGGCGCGCCAGTACAGCGACATCGCCCAGCGCGGCAGTTGCTCGCCCGGATACCACTTGCCCTGGCCGATATGCAGGAAGCCGTTCGCGCCGTAGCGCTCGCGCAGCCGGTCCATCAGCGCGACCGCGTAGCCGCGCTTGGTGGGTCCAAGCGCGTCGGTGTTCCATTCGGCGGCGTCGCGATCGCGCACCGATACGAAGGTCGGCTCGCCGCCCATCGTCAGTCGCACGTCCATGTCGGCGAGTTCGTAGTCGACCCGCGCGCCCATCTTCAGCACGTCGTGCCACGCGGCTTCGCTATACGGCTTCGTGACGCGCGGTGACTCGAGCACGCGTTCGATCGACATCGTGTGTCCGAACTCGACCTCGCTTTCGTCGACCGCACCCGAGATCGGAGCTGCGCTGCCCGGCTCCGGTGTGCATGCGACCGGTATGTGCCCTTCCCCCGCGAGCAGCCCCGAGGTCGGATCGAGCCCGATCCAGCCCGCCCCTGGCAGGTAGACCTCGCACCACGCGTGCAGGTCGGTGAAGTCGACCTCGGTGCCGCTCGGGCCGTCGATCGATCTGACGTCGGGCGCGAGCTGCAGCAGATAGCCCGACACGAAGCGCGCCGCGAAGCCGAGCTGCCGCAGCGTCTCGACGAGCAGCCAGCCCGAATCACGGCACGAGCCCGCCGCATTGGTCAAGGTTTCCTCGGGCGTCTGCACGCCCGGCTCCATCCTGATCAGGTAGCGGATCTCGTGTTGCAGCCGCTGGTTCAGCGCCACCAGGAAGTTCGCGGTGCCGGCCGGCGTGCGGTCGATGCTCGCGACGAACTCGGCGAAGCGCGGCGTCATCGGCCGCTTCACGCGGTAGGGCGCGAGTTCGGCCGCGAGTTCCGGCGCGTAGTCGAACGGAAACTGCTCGGCTGACGGCTCGAGGAAGAAGTCGAACGGGTTGTAGACGGCCATTTCGGCGACCAGATCGACGCTCACCTTGAACTCACGGGTCTGCTCGGGAAACACGAGCCGCGCCTGATAGTTGGCGAACGCGTCCTGCTGCCAGTTGATGAAGTGCCTCGCGGGTTCGACGCGCATCGAGTACGACAGGATCGGCGTACGACAATGCGGCGCGGGCCGCAGCCGCACGACCTGGGGTGACAGCGTGACCAGCCTGTCGTAGCGGTAATGAGTAACGTGATGCAACGCGACGCGTATGGACACTCCGGACTCCTCGACGAAGGGGGCAGCCCGCCAAAAAAGCAAGCTCTATGCCGTTGCTGGACAAACCCGTATGAATCGTTTGGTGTTGTCTGAACTGCGTTTGCGTTGCGTACCTCGCGCCCTGCCGCGGGCTCGCCTCGGACCGTGCACCAAAGCGGCGCAGCGCCGATGCACGATCATGACCGTACTGTGCGTTAAAGCGGTGACGTCTGGCAATCGCGGCATGAAGTTTGCGACCGGCTTTCGTCCGCTATCGCGTTGATGATGGCGCTTACCATGGCTCATCATCGCAATCGACATAGCACCGATCACGAGGCCCGCCCGATGAAAACCTTCCACTGCAATCGCTGCGCGCACCTCGTGTTCTACGAGAACGTCCGCTGCGAGCGCTGCGAGTCGCTGCTCGGCTATCTGCCTGAACTGCGGGAAATCAGCGCGTTCGGGGACGCCGGCGACGGCCGCTGGCGCAGCCTGCATCCCGAGGCGAATGGCGCGCTGTTCCGACAATGCCACAACTACGCGGTCGAAAACGTCTGCAACTGGATGATCCCGGCCGATTCGCCCGACACGCTGTGCCACGCCTGCCAGTTGACCAGCACGATTCCGAACCTGAGCGAACCGGAAAACCGGCTCTACTGGTACCGGCTCGAAGTCGCGAAGCGGCGTCTGCTGTACACGCTGGGCGAGCTTGGCCTCGAGGTGCGATCGCGCGACGCGGACCCCGAGCGCGGTCTCGCCTTCGAATTTCTCGCCGACGGCGGCGACGGCAAGCCCGTGATGACCGGTCACGACAACGGGCTGATCACGCTGAACATCGCCGAGGCCGACGACGCGCATCGCGAGAAAGTGCGCACCGCGATGGGCGAGCCGTACCGCACGCTGCTCGGCCACTTCCGCCACGAGACGGGCCACTACTTTTTCCGCCACCTGATCGAAACCGAGCCGCGCTGGCTCGAACCGTTTCGCAAGCTGTTCGGCGACGAGCAGGCCGACTACGGCGAAGCGCTGGACGCCTACTATCGCGACGGCGCGCCGGCCGACTGGCAGGCGTCGTACATCAGCGCTTACGCGACGATGCATCCGTGGGAAGACTGGGCGGAGACATGGGCGCACTATCTGCTGATCGTCGACGTGCTCGACACGTCGACGTCGTACGGACTCGCGCTGCTGCCCGACGATCCGAGCGAGCCGACGCTGACCGACCGCACGCCAGTCGAGGACGCGAGCTTCGGCAATCTGATGAAGCGCTGGTTTCCGCTCACGTATGCGTTGAACAGTCTGAATCGCAGTCTCGGCATGCCCGACGGCTATCCGTTCACGCTCGCCGCGCCGGTGGTCGACAAGCTGCGCTTTGTGCATCGCGTGATCGCGGCAGCGGGTGACAAGCGCGACAAGCGGGGCGACCGCGAGCCAACCAGCGCATAAAAAAGCCCGCCGCCGGACCAGCCGGCAGCGGGCGCATATGACGCTCATCATCGAGCCGCGAGCAACCGGCTACACGCGCCCGGCTCGCCACTTCAATACGCGACTTCAGTACGCCACATAAGGCCCCGTCCCACCCGGCGTCGACTGCTGCTCGATCGCCGCATAGACATTGCGACCGTAGAAGAACGGCAGCCCCCAGTCGAACACCGTCGACGTGACGAATGCCGGGCCCGCGAGCAGCGGCAATGCCGAGTCGCCGCTATAAGTCTGCGCGATCGACATCGCATTGCCGACGCTGAACGTCACCGCGCTCGTCGTGCCATTCACGCCTTCGATCATCGCGCTCAACTGCTGCGTCGAGCTCGGGCAGTAATAAGCGCTGTTCGGGCTCGCGCAGGCCGGCATCAAGGTGGTCTGAAAGAAGAGTCCCGTCGAGCCGCTGTCCATAATGCTGCGCGTATACGTGGTGCCGTTCTGCACCGTCGTGAACGTGCCGTTCGACGGGCTCACACCGACCACCTGCGCCCCGCCGAGCGCATTGTTGCTCTGCGTGCCGATGCCGAACACGAGTTGCCCCGACACCGATGGCGCGCCGCCCGACACGGTCGGCAGACTGAGCATCGAGCCGTTGTTGTCGGTCGCGAAGTACGGCACCGGATTGGCGACCTGGTACGTCTGCGCGAGCGGTATCGACGTGCAGCTGGTGCCGCCGCAACCATAGTAGGTCGCGGGGATCGCCTGCTGCACGCAGTTCGCGCCGCAGTCGTGCTTGAACACGCCGATGCCGAGAATGCCGTTCGCCTGCAAGGCGGCCGGCGTATTGCGCGCCGCGCCGACGGCCGCGCAATCGCCCGGCAGCGACGCGTAGCCCGGATCGATCACCTGGATCGGCAGCGCAGCGGCTTTTTCGCCGGCGATCTGCACATCGGCGAGCTTCACCGCGCCCCACGTGTAGCCGTCGAAGAACTGCATGCATTCGGCAACCAGGTTGCCCGAGCCGTCCTTCTGCTGCGGCAGGCTCATCGACGCGGGCAATTGCGACGCGAACACGCGCACGCCCCACGAGCCGGTATCGACGAGCACGTGATCGATCGTCTGGCAGTTGCTGGTGCCGGGCGCGCAGATCGTGATGCTGACGAACGGCATGTTCGGCACGTTGCTGACGCCCGAGTCGACCGTCACGCGCACCGCGTTGGCGGCCAGCACCTGCGGCGACGGCGACGTGTTGGTCACGGTCGAACCCGAGGAGCTGGTCGAGCCGCCCGAACCGTTCGAGTTGCTGGAGGTGCTCGAATTGGCCGTGGTGCTCGCGCTGCCGCCCCCGCCGCCGCACGCGCTCAACAGCAGCGCCAGAACCACGAGGGGCGCCGCGCCCAGCAGAGTCATCCACGAAGACCTGGATCGCATGATTCGCTCCGTTATTGAATAACGCTGACGTCGACGCCCGCGGGCACCGCCTGCGGCAGATAGGCGTAGCCGGTGAACGCGCGCAGATGGCCGCTCGAGAACACCACGAGGTCACTGTTCGAGACCGCGAGCGGCGCGCCGCGCCGCGCCGCGCTGGCGGCGACGTAGGCATCGAAGGACGCGCCGAGCATCGCCTTCAGATCGGGCAGCGTCGGGCCATCCCACGCAACGCCGAACACGATGCCGTTGGCCGCCACGTATTCGCGCACCTGGGTGCCGGACGGCAGCGTCAGCGCATGCACCGCATACGCGCCCTGTGCGCTGGCCGCGCGAGCAACCGCATGCAGGCGCGCCTGATCGCCGTCGACGGTGCTGGCGTTCTGGCCGAGCGTCGCGTGCGCGCCGAACGGCAACGCGCAGCTTGCCCCGAGCATTGCGCAGGCAATGCGGGTGAGAAGCATCGGTTTCAAGAGATTTCCTTCGAGGTGAAACGCCGCGACCTGCATGTAGCCGATCACAAACGCGAGACTAGGGGCGCGCACCTGACCGGCAAAGCCGGTTGCCTTCACGCCGGTTGGGCTGCGTGAATGCGTCTACGGAAAGGCGAGGCGAAACTTTAGTCAGGGGAATGGCGCGCGGCAATCGTTTGGGGCGCGATTGAAACTGTTCGGAGTTCCTGAATCGATCGATCAAGTTTGATCAGCGTGGACAAAGCCTTTTGGCGTCAATGCTTTGACGCTTATTCGGTTTCCGTCTGACGTTTAGAACTGACCGACTGCGAAAATTACCGCCGCCACGCGTAAAAGTTGCGAACGTGAGCAGCGTTTGTTCATCGATGTAAGCGTCTGCCGAATAACGAGCGGGCGAAGTCCCGCATTCCTCTTACTACATGAGGCTTGCGACACAAATCCCGACGGGCAAAAAAAGCGGAGGGCCTGGCGGCCCTCCGCGTCATAGATCGTCCGGAACTCGCGGCGTGCGCTACTTCTTCTGTTGCTGAAGAAGCGACTTCAACTCCTGCACGTTCTCCTCGACGCGTTTCGCGATCACCCCATACGACTCCGCCTGGGTCTGATACGCGGCTTGTGCGAGCTGTTGCATGTCGGCGAGCGATTTGTGCAGGCTCTGCTGGATCAGCTCCGCGGTTTTGCTCGACGGCGCGGTGCCGGCCGCCGTGAGCTGCGCAGTCAGCGCCTGTAGCTCGCCCAACGTGGTGCGCAGCATGTCGGCCTGTTTCTGCGCGAGCGACTGCATCCCCTGGAATGCTGTCTGATTCGCCTGAACCAGCGCTTCCATATCCTTTCGGCGCGCTTCCATGATGGCGGGCACGTCGAAGCCGGGGAGCTTGAACTGCTCCAGCATTTTGGTTAGATCGCCAAACGGATTGACTGCATCGGGTCGGTCCATGCGAAATCCTCCTTGCGGTTGAAGACTCATCGCCTCTGCGTCGCCCGCACCAGGCGCGACGCCGATGCCGGCGGCTGCGTGTGCCGCGCGTGCCGCCACAGCAAGGTGCTTTTGGGGTCGCACGGCACATCGGAGCAATCATGCGCTATCCGGCTGGGTTGCGCCAGCGGACTCACCCTGGCGAAAACCGGTTCACGGCAACGTGCGTCGCTTCGGGGTCTGCGCCGCAGAACCGCGCGCCGCTAAGCCGCGCGCCGCGAAAGGCTCGGAAAGTTACTGAATGGCTTTCGTAACCCGACGAATCAGCGGGTCGACTATCGTTGCGAGGAGCCGGTCCATCGTGGCGCCGGCGCTGTTTTCGATGGGAGCGACATCATGAGAAACGCATTCTTCGGCGCGGCCGTGGCCGCGGCTCTTGGCATCATCGCGACGGCCGCGCTCGCCGACGACGGCATGCCGCCGCCCCCGCCCGCCGCTATGCACGACGGCGGCCCGCGCGGCGACGGGCCGCCGGGGCATGGTCCGATGATGGGTCGCCCGAGCCCAGCTTTCGCGGTGATCAATGATCTCGAACAACTGCGCCGTCTATACGCGCTAAACGGTCATGAAGGCGAGATCGTCGCCGTCTACCACGAGGTGCTGAACAAGACCCAGGACCCGATGCTGCGTCACTACGTGTACGACTCGCTCGCGCGCGAGCAGCTGAAGCCCGCCAATCCCGAGCAGGCGATCGCGACGCTACGCACGAGTCTCGCCGAAGATCTCGTGGCGGCGAACAAGGCGCCGCATGGCACGCCGCCGGGTCAGCCAGCGACACAACCGCAATAAATTTTCATTCGCGAATTGCGAATAAAGCGCCGCGCCACGCGGCGCTTTTTCTTTGCGCCGGAGCATGCGAGCGCGTTCGAGCGACCGCTCCATCGCCGCATCTCGTCCGTGCGCTCCCGCAGCCCCGCCCCGCGCGGCTTTCCGGGACTACGTTGCCTGTCCCACATTGGCGCTTCACTGATGCTTTTCATCTTCCGTCAGGTGATTACGATAGGAGCTCCGCAACGTCAGGGCAGGGTGAAGGAATGCGCTATCCAATGGACATGGCCATTGCCGCCGCCCTGCTAGTTTTCGTCCTGTGCTGCATCGTCAAGCTCGCTTTGAGCTGATCGGCGGCTCGACGTCCGCGTGCTCTTCTTCGTCTCGCCGTGACATCGCTCGAAATAATTGTTGAATGGAGTTCGGCGAGCCGCTCACCCATACTTCGTTCGCTGCCGGTGCGTGACGAATCACAGACGCATGAGATCGAAAGGCTTCACGTGCGAATCCCTTCGCCGATGATCGACGATCCCACGGTTGCCCGATCATCGGCGATGGACTCGAACAGACTGGCACCGCGTGCCGACCACAGGATCATCATGTTGACTTCAGTGAACTTCATCAAAAAGAACGCCGCCCGTTTCACCTGCATGGCACTCGTGTGCGGCGGCGCGCTGCTGAGCGGCTGCGCCGGCGCCAGCGTCACGAATCTGAGCGCGACGAGCACGTCCGCGACGGCCGACGCAGGCACGCAATCGACGATGCATCCGGACACGATCTACGTCTACACGTTCGATGCCGATCCGCAGCAGGTCAAGCTCGACAACGGCGGCATGCTGCAAAAACTGAAGATGCAGATGTCGGGCTCGTCGGACGCGCAGAAGCAGGTTGCCGATGCCGCCCAGGTGCGCGAGCAGGTCGCCGACGAGATCGTCCATCAGCTGCAGGCGATGGGCCTGCACGCGGTGCGCACCGACGCGCCGGTGCCCGCCGGCCAGAACGTGCTGCTCGTGCAAGGCAGCTTCGAGACGATCGACGCCGGCAATCGCCGCCGCCGCACGCTGATCGGCTTGGGCGCGGGCAAGAGCGAGGTGAGCAGCGCGGTGCGGATCGTCTACCAGCCCGCGGGCGGCACGCCGCGTGTCGTGCAGAGCTTCACGGCCAACGCGGACAGCGGCAAGATGCCCGGCATGGTCGAAACCGCCGGGGTCGGCGCGGCGGCCGGCACCGTCGCGACCGCGGCAGCGGCCGGCGCGGGCCTGCACGGCGTGACCGAAACGAAGCGCGCGGGCGTGTCGGACGATGCAAAGCGCCTCGCCGATGCAGTCGCGAAACAGATCGCGCAGTTCGGCGTGCAAGCCGGCTGGATGCAGACCGCGCGAAAGAGCTGAGCGGTTGAGCGCGGCGGGTTGCGGGTCCGACTAAAGAGCGCGGTTGAAAAGCGCGGCGGTGTGGAGCGATGTCCACGCCGCCGCGTTTTTTTATCGAGGCGCGCCCCGTCGCTAGCCGCGCCACAACCCTCGCAGCAGTGCGAGCAGCGTGGCCGGCGCCGTGCCCTTCTGGCAATAACCGTCGAAGTTGTGGCGCTCGCGGCCGGTTTGCCTCACGTGGTCCTCGTCTAGCGACGTAAACGCGACGATGCCGAGACTGTGCGTCGGCAGATAGCGGCGCAGCGCGCTCGCCGTTTCGTAGCCGTCGCGCTCCGGCATCATGATGTCGAGCACGACGACGTCGGGCACCCAGTTGCGCACGCAGTGCAGCGCCGCCGTGCAGCCGGTCGCGGCGCGCGCCTCGACGCCCTCGTAGGAAAGCCAGGTGGCAAGCGCTTCGCCGGCGTTCGCGTTGTCGTCGATGACGAGCACGCGCGGCACGTCGTGCAATAGCTGGACCTCTCGGGCGCTCCACCTCTGGCAGGTAGTCGGATTTCGTGGCATGTATGGCGGCCTGCGAGTAAACCTTTGGGCGCGTAGCAAGCGCTGTGCCGCGGCTACGGCGGCGTCAAACCGGCGCGTCGGCGCGGCTCGACGTCATCGAAAATATCCACTTTTGCCATCAATTCTGTAAATCGTTGCGTTTCTACAATAGGAATGATTCCTATTTGCACTATACTTCCGCCGAACCTTTCGTTTCGCGCTCGGACTGCTTACATAAATGGCATCGTCCGCGCGTGCAACCAGGAAAAATGCCGCCCGGATTCCAACTAGCGCCCCGGGACGGAAGATCGACGACCACGCCTACTTTCCAATTCATGTCCGTTTCACGCTGGAATCGCCCGCAGGCCACGCCTGCTCAAGCCACTCTGCATCGCGCCACCATCCTTGCCGCCATCGCCGTCGCTTTCAGTGTCCCGGCCAGCGCGTTCGCTCAATCCACCGACTCCGCCCCCGCCGCCGACGGCACGCTGCCCGCCATCAAGGTTCAGGCGGCCGCCGTCGAAGAGTTGCCCGGCGACCTGTCGCCGACATACGCGGGCGGCCAGGTCGCGCGCGGCGCCGACTACGGCGTGCTCGGCAAGCAGCGCAACATCGACATGCCGTTCAGCATGACGACCTACACGGCCAAGCTGATCAAGGATCAGCAGGCGCGCACGCTCGCCGATGTGGTCGAAAACGACCCGTCGGTGCGAACCGCGTACGGCTACGGCAACTTCTCGGAAGTGTTCGTGATTCGCGGCTTCCAGCTCAATGCCGACGACATCTCGATCAACGGTCTGTACGGCGTTACGCCGCGCCAGTTGGTCTCGACCGCGGCGGTCGAGCGGGTCGACGTGTTCAAGGGCGCCAACGCGTTCCTGAACGGTGCTTCGCCGACGGGCTCGGCGATCGGCGGCGGCGTGAACGTGCAGCTGAAGCGAGCGGAGGACATGCCCACCACCAACGTGACACTCGCAACCAGCGGCTCCGGCGAGTTCGGCGCGCACGTGGACGTCGGCCGACGCTTCGGCAGCGAAGGCCAGTTCGGGATCCGCGTGAACCAGGCGAATCGTGACGGCGAGACGAGCATCGACGGCGAACACCGCCGCGACAACACCACGGCCGTCGCGCTCGACTGGCGCGGCGACAAGCTGCGTCTGTCCGGCGACTTCCTGTATCAACGCGAGCACGTCAGCGACGGCCGCCCGGTCGTCTACTTCACCGACGCGATTCCCGCCGTGCCGCCGGCAACGTACAACTACGCGCAGAACTGGTCGTACACCAACCTCGAAGACACCGTCGGCATCCTGAAGGCCGAATACGACTTCCTGCCGGGCTGGACCGCTTATGCGACCGGTGGTGTGCGCCGCACGGTCGAGCAAGGTGAGTACTACTCGCCGACCTATTCGTCGACCGGCGTCACCGGTGCCCGTCTCGGCGTGCCGTACAACCAGAATTCGAGCTCCGCCGAAGTCGGCGTGCGCGGCCGCTTCGACACTGGCCCGGTGTCGCATAGGGTTGCGGCGGGCGGCGCCATCACGAGCGAGAACACCAACTCCGCGTGGACCTACGCCTTCATGGGCCCGGTCTCGCTCTACAACACGGTGCAGACGCCTTACCCGGCCACGACGATGTCAGGCGGCAACCTGGCCGATCCGGGCATGACGGCCACCACGGTGATCCGCAGCGTGTCCGCGTCCGACACGCTCGGCTTCCTGCATGACCGGGTGCTGTTCACGGTCGGCGCGCGTCGCCAGCAGATCGCGACGGCCAATTACGACAACACGGGCATCGGCAGCGGCAACTACAGCGACGGCATCACGACGCCGCTGTTCGGCCTCGTTCTGCGCCCGACGCAGAACGTGTCGATCTTCGCGAACCGCAGCGAAGCGCTGGCCGCGGGCAGCATCGCGCCGGCGGGCACGCTGAACTACGGTCAACAACTGGCGCCGGTCCGCACGAAGCAGTGGGAAGTGGGTGTCAAGTACGACACCGAAAGGCTCGGTGCGTCGTTTGCCGCTTTCCAGATCGAACAGCCATCGGCGTTCACCGACCCGGCCACGCATATCTATGGCCTGAACGGCAACGAACGCCATCGCGGTCTCGAAGCCGAAGCGCACGGCGAGCCGCTCAAGGGCCTGCGTCTGCTGGCCGGCGCTTCGCTGATGGACGCGACGCTCGAGAACACACAAGGCGGAGCCTACGACGGCAACCGTCCGGTGGGCGTGCCGACTTTCCTGTTCAATCTGGGCGCCGATTACGACATTCCGATGGTGCCGGGGCTCGCGGTCAACGCTCGCTGGATCCATACCGGCGCGCAGGAAGCGAACGCGGCCAACACGCTGTCGATCCCGTCGTGGAACCGCTTCGACCTGGGAGCGCGTTACGAGACGTCCATCTACGGCAAGAGGACGACGTTGCGCGCCACCGTGCAGAACGTGACGAACAAGGCGTACTGGTCAGCCGTGTCGGCCTACGGCGCGACGACGTACCTGACCCAGGGCGCACCGCGTACGTTCCTGTTGTCGGTCAGCACCGACTTTTGATTGTCTGACGTGACGTCGGTCGCCTGTGCCAGCGGTTTGCATGCATGACTAAAACGCTGCCAGCCTTTCGGGCCGGCAGCGTTTTAGTGTTTCCGCGCGAACTGAACGGCGTGGCGCCGCCCCTCGTCACTCGACCGGCGGCTCGCCTGCGGGTTTTTTCTTCGGCCGCTGCGCATCGGCGGCGCGCTGCGGCAGCTTGCTCTTTTCGTTATCGCTGTGCCTGACGGGCTGAGGATGAGGATGATTGACCTGTTCGTCGACGTCTTTCATGGTGTGCCTCCGTGCCAACGCAACACAACTCAACACACAACACAACGCTCATGAATGTTCGGCGGACCGCGCGGTCTCGCCCGTGCCTGCGGCTGCGGCCGGCGCATCGGTTGCCGCGCCCATCGTGACCAGCACGCTGCACGTCACGCGATCGAGCAGCAGCCCGTCGTGCCGGCCACCCCACCATCGCGCGAATCCGTGACTGCGACGATGACCGACGACGACCAGATCGGCCTTCAGATCGTTAGCGAAAAACGGAATCTCATCGAGCGGTTCGCCGATCGCGAGATGACCGGTCGCGCGAATTCCGCGTGCGGCGAGCTTCTGTAAGCCCTCGTCGAGCAGCGTTTTGGCGGATTCGTTGATGAAATCGATCGGCACCGTGGACGTGATGTCCGCGCCCTGCATCCACGCCGTATTGTTGAGCACGGAAAGCAGGTGCACTTCAGCGTTCAGGTCTTGCGCGAGAACGGCACCGTCCTTCAACGCGTGTTGTCCTTCGCGAGTTCCGTCGTAGCAGAGAAGAATGCGCCTGAAGCTCGACATGAGAACCTCCTTGCGCCGTGCGGCACGTGATCAATTAATTATATGTCAGTTCGTGATATATACCGCGCGACACCGATGCATGCAAATACCTACAGAAACGCCGTCAAACAGGCACTATTCGCCAGTTTCGGCGGCCACCGGATCCCTGCCCTGAAATAGCGGTTGCTCGGCGCGGCGATCAGGAACACCGCGCTACGACTCAGGCCACAGAAAGAAAACATGAGCAGCGTTTGCCGCGGGATCGACGGGCAAACCATAGCCATGCGACCGAGCGGTCCATGCCTCGTGCGGCGAACCGTTCGGCCATCTCACGAGCACCACCGCTCCGCTGGACAACTGGTCGACAACGGTGCCGCCATACACGCCGATCACACTGCTTCGCACCCCCGTGCCGCACGATGCGGTGCACGAGCCGCACACCGGCTGCGGGTATCGGCCGGTCTGCTGCGCGGGTGAGAACGCATAGGCAAGCGGAACGGCGCAAACCGAAATAAGGACGATTGCGAAACGTCGACGCGACGCAAGTTGTTTCATCGCGATTCCCTCGACGAACTACAGCCCCCAGATGATGTCCGCGTCCGAGTCGCGCGCCGCACGCATCATGTCCAGAAACGGCCACGCGCGCTGCGACAGCCGGTTGCGCGACTCGCGTTGATTACTGGTTGAGCAGTGCAATGCTTCGAGGGTCGTTTCCGCGGCCGCGTCTTCGGTGATGGCGGTTTCGAGCCGATCGATCGCGCGGGGCAGCTCGTCGTGGCTGATAACGCCCCGCGCGCCGAGCCGCTTGCCGATCAGACCAAGCAGATATTGTGCGAGATCCCTGAGCATGACGACATCCGGCGACGCCGTCGATTGAAACGTGATCATCATGATGGCTCCTTTATCGGTCTATCAGGCAACGGGCCTATGAGTCCTCCCAATCCGCCTGCTCTCATTTTATATCACGACGTGACAAACAAGGAACGCACCGAGGGGTGATTTAGGGCCATGCTGAAGCACGTCGGCTGTGTTCTCGACTGTCTGCGAGATGCGACAGATTCCGCGCGCCGCGCGGGGGGCGGAGAACTTTTATATCATATTGACATATAATCATGACCAGACTGTATTCGCGTTGCCAGAGTTTCCCCGGTAATGTCGGGCCCGGCATCATCGACTACTTTCCGCTCCTATCTTGTCCCGCTCTCCTGCTCTCGGCTGGCTTGCCAGCTTTTTCCCCGCACCGGTCACCGTGAAATGGCACGAGCGTGCTCGTTCGTGCCTCGGCGCGCTGCTCGGCATCGCGTTCACCGGCGGTCTGATGTATCTGCTGCCCGGTCCCGTCGCAAATATTCCGCTGCTCGTCGCGCCGATGGGCGCTTCCGCGGTGTTGCTGTTCGCGGTGCCCGCGAGCCCACTCGCGCAGCCGTGGTCGATCCATCGGCGGCAACCTCGTGTCGAGGAGATCTGCCGCGCGATGCCGTTGCGACGGCCGCAATTCGCTTGAATACATCATCACGTGATATATTTTCAGTTTTCTTCACATTGGCGGATTTGCCATGAAAGTACGGACTCGCAAGCTCGTTAAGAGCGATTTCGAGCAGTTGTCGCAGTTTCGCTACCAGATGCGGCGCTTCGAGCGCTTCTCGGAGCAGGCCGCGCAGAGCGAGGGCATCACGCCGTTGCAATACCTGTTGTTGCTGCACATCAAGGGCTATCCGGAGCGCGACTGGGCGACCGTCGGCGAACTCGCGGAGCGTCTGCAGGCGCAACATCACGGCGTCGTCGCGCTGGTATCGCGCTGCGAGGCACTGAATCTCGTGCGCCGCCAGGTCAGCGAGACCGATCGCCGCCAGGTTGAAGTACACCTCGAAAGAGCGGGAGAACGGGTACTCGAACGGCTTGCGGAACTGCATCGCGCCGAATTGAGATCGCTCGAAGGCTCCTTCCAGGTTCCACGGATCGACCTCGACTAACCATGAGCATGGATTCCCACAAACGCGACTTCGCGGCGAATGCAAGGCTGCCCGGCATCTTTGCGCTCGCCGCGGGCATCGGCTTCGTCAGTACGATTGCCGCCTTTGTTCTGCTGAACCTGATTCGCCTGTTCACCAATCTGTTTTTCTTCGGCACGCTGTCGTTCGTCGACCGTTCGCCCGCCACCAATACGCTTGGCATTTGGGTGATCGGTGTGCCGGTGATCGGTGGTTTGATCGTCGGGCTGATGGCGCGCTTCGGCTCCGAAAAGATTCGCGGCCACGGCATTCCCGAGGCGATCGAGGCGATCCTGTTCGGCAAGAGCAAGATGTCGCCGAAAGTGGCGGTGCTCAAGCCGTTGTCGTCGGGCATCGTGATCGGCAGCGGCGGGCCGTTCGGCGCGGAAGGCCCGATCATCATGACCGGCGGCGCGCTCGGCTCGCTGATCGCGCAGTGCGTGAAGGTCACGTCGGCGGAACGCAAGACGCTGCTCGTGGCGGGCGCGGCGGCCGGCATGACCGCGGTGTTCGGCACGCCGCTCGCGGCCGTGCTGCTCGCGGTCGAACTGCTGCTGTTCGAATGGCGGCCGCGCAGCTTCCTGCCAGTCGCGGTGGCGTGCGCGGTCGCTGGCTTCGCCCGCGTGATTTTCTTCGGTACAGGTCCACTGTTTCCGCTACAGACTGCCGCGCCCGATGGCTGGTCGCTGCTGTCGTGCGCGGTCGCGGGCGGGTTGTCGGGCGCGCTGGCGTCCGGCCTGTCCGCCGCGCTCTACAAGGTGGAAGACCTGTTCGGCAAGCTGCCGATCCACTGGATGTGGTGGCCAGCGCTCGGCGGCATCGTCGTCGGTATCGGCGGCTGGCTCGAACCGCGCGCGCTCGGCGTCGGTTACGACGTGATCGGCGATCTGCTGCATCAGCACATTGCGGTGCAGGTCGCCCTTTTGCTGCTCGCCGTGAAGGCGGTGATGTGGCTCATCGCGCTCGGCTCGGGCACGTCGGGCGGTGTGCTCGCACCGCTCCTGATGCTCGGTGCCGGACTCGGCACGGTGCTCGCGCATTAGCTCCCGGGCAGCGAACCGGCGCTGTGGCCGCTCGTCTGCATGGCCGCGACGCTTGGTGCCACGCTCGGCGCGCCGCTGACGGCCATCGTGTTCGCGTTCGGCCTCACGCACGACGCCAACGCGCTGTTGCCGCTCCTGGCGGCAACGCTGATCGCGCACGGCTTCTCCACGGTCGTGATGCGGCGCTCGATCATGACCGAGAAAATCGCGCGACGCGGCTATCACATCTATCGCGAGTACGGCGTCGATCCGCTCGAGCGCCACTATGTCGACGAAGTGATGACCGCCTCGGTCGAATCAGTCGATGCCGCCACGACGGTCGGCGCAACGCTGCAGACGCTGTTCGGCGCGAACCAGCTGCGCCGCGCGTATCCGGTGGTGCGCGACGGCGCGGTGATCGGCGTGGCCGACCGCATGTTGCTCGAACGCTTCTGCGCCGAGGACACGGAACGCAAGCGCGCGATGACGCTCGCCGACGTGTTCGCGCAACACAACACCGCGTTTGCTTTGTCATCCGAAACCTGCCGGCTGGTGGCGACGCGGCTCGCCGTGCTGGAGCTCGAACGCCTGCCGGTGGTCGCCGATCGCAACAGCATGCGTCTGGTGGGGATCGTGTCGCGCAGCGATCTGGTCAAGCCGTCGCTCGCGCACTTCGAAGAAGAACACAAACGGGAACGGTTCCGTCGTATCGGGCCGTCGCTCGGCAAGCGGCGCTTCGCGCCGGTTCGCGCCGGTTCGTAAAGCCAGCTAAAAAGACCGCCGCAAAAATCAAAGGCCGAGCCCCCGTCAGGGTCTCGGCCTTTTTATTCGCGCATGGAGCTATTTGCCCGCGCCACGCGACTCGACGCAACCCAGCACGAGCGTATCGCCCGATTTCGCGCCGGGACCCAGCGCCGCAGTGTGGAAGTCCGCGTGGTCGCAATGCCATTCGGCGTGGAAGTCGCGTGGGCATGCCATCGTCGTGCCACCTTTGTGCAGGCCGGGCAGCGCGTAATCGCAAGTTTCCCGTCCGTTGCAATGACGCTCGAGCTCACGAGTCAGGTTGCCGCGCGGCGCGCCGCAATTCTCGCCATAAGTGCCCGATACGATCGTAATCGCGCGCATTTGTGCGTCGGCGTTTGCGGACACCATGAATACGCCGCTTGCCAACGCCAGCGCAGCACGAAGAATTCCACCGGGGAAAATCCGTCCGCGCCGCGAAGATTCCATCGGCCTCTTCACTTTGCACCTCCGTTCCCGCTATAGGCGACGTTCAACCGAAACGCGCCGCCTATAGCCAGGTATAGAGGAAAGAGCAAAAGACTGCCACTAGAAACCATTCCTACGCGCAATCGCGGCGAAAGCCGTTATTCGAGCGCCTTGTCGTTCGGCTGCGCGTACAGCTGCTTCAGCGAATCGCTCATCGGAAAGTCGAAGCTGATGTTCTTCGGCGGCACCGGCTTGATGAACCATCGGTCGTACATCGTGTGGATTTCCGGTCCTTTCATCACCTGTTCGAGCGTGTCGTCGACGAGCTTTCTGAACTCCGGATCGTCGCGTCGCAACATGAAGCCATACGCTTCCGACGATTGCGGCGTGCCGGTGATGATCCAGTCCGACGGCTTCGCGGTCAGCGTGCGCGTGCCGGCAAGCAACACGTCATCCATCATGTACGCGACGGCGCGGCCGCTTTCGAGCGTGAGACGCCCTTCGCCGTAATCTTTCGCGCTGATGATCTGCATGTTCATCTTCTTGTCCTCGTTCATCTTGCGCAGGATGCGCTCGGACGTCGTGCCCTGATTCGTCACGACCGTCTTGCCCGCGAGATCCGGAAAGTCCTTGATGCCCGAGTCCTTGCGCGTCAAAAGACGCGTCGTCGCGACGAAGAACGTGTCGGCGAACGCCACCTGGCTTTGGCGCGCGACGAGATTGGTCGTCACGCCGCATTCGAGATCGACCGTGCCGTTCTGCACGAGCGGAATGCGATTCTGCGAGGTGACCGGAATGAAGCGCACCTTGAGGTCCGGACGCTTCGTTTTCGCCTTGACCGCATCGATGACCTTGTTGCACAGGTCCTGCGAAAAGCCGACCACCTCGTTGTTCGCGTCGACGTACGAGAACGGCACCGACGTCTCGCGATGGCCAATCGCGATCACGCCGCTTCGCTGGATCTTCGCGAGCGTGGACGTCGCGTCCTGCGCGAACGCGCCCGGACTCGCCAACGTTGCCGCCACGAGCATGGCAACAGTGGACCAATTCATCACTTTCATGGGTATCTCCAATCGTGCGGCAGGTTCCTGATGGATAGCGGGCTGCTGCGCCAGCCGTCTACATATGTTGCCATTAAAAAAATAAATGCAACATATGTTAACTACCGAGTGTTGAAACGCCGCGTGGCGACGCTTTCCGGCCAATCAAGTCATCATCGATCCGTACCGGACATCATTTTCAAAACCGTACAGGTACTGTACCGGCCCCTGTCGCTAGAATGAGCCTCACCGTTTTCTGTTGGCGACACCGGAGCCCCCATGTCTTTCGTCACTCTCAGCGCGCTGCCCGCCGGCATCCTGTTCGCGCTCGTCACCTCGATCACGCCCGGTCCGAACAACACGATGCTGCTCGCGTCGGGCGTCAATTTCGGTTTTCGCCGCACGCTGCCCCATCTGTCCGGCATCAGCGTCGGCGTGGTGCTGTTGATGTTGTCGGTCGGCATCGGCCTCGGCGAGGCGTTCGTGCATTTCCCCGTGCTGTATACGGTGCTCGAAGTCGTCAGCGTCGCTTATCTGCTGTATCTGGCGTGGAAAATCGGCACGTCGGGCGAACTGAAGCTCAGGAACGGCGAGCGTCGCCCGATGCGCTTTCACGAGGCGATCGCGTTTCAGTGGGTCAATCCGAAGGCGTGGATGATGGTGCTGACCGCCGCGACGACGATTCATCTGAGCAACAGCTTCGGCATGAACGCCGTCGCGATGGCTGCGGTGTTCTACGTGATCGGCTTTCCGTGCATCTGCGTGTGGGCCGGTTTCGGCACCGCGATGCGCGAGGTGCTGTCGAACCCGAAGCGGCTGCGCGTCTTCAACATCGCGATGGCGCTGCTGCTGGTCGCGTCGCTGTATCCGATCGCGCTGAAGCTGATCGGGAACGGAGGCTGAGCTTTCGGCACGCGCCGCCGCGTCTACCACGCCCCCTGCCCGACCCGCTCGATGAAGCGCCACAACGCGTCGTCGCTCGAATACGGCGCGTTGAAGCGGAACCACGCGCTCGGCGCGTCGTCGGGACGGAAGTAGGAGCCCGGTGCGAGCCAGATGCCGTGCGCGAGCGCGGCGGTCGCGACCTCGGCGGCGCGCTCCGCTTCGATCGGCAGACGCGCCAGCATGAAGAGCCCCGCGCGCGGCCGGTGAAACACCTCGAGCCCGAGCGCGTCCAGCCGTTCTTCGAGTGCCACGTGCGCGAGCTTGAGCCGTTCGTTGACCGTCTCGACGTGGCGCGCGTAACGCCCTTCCACCAGCACCTTGTCGACGATCCGCTCGATCGTTTCCGACGACGTCAGCCCCACCGCCATCTTCGTGCGCGCGAGTTCGCGCAGCACCGCCTGCTCGGCCACCACATAGCCGCAGCGCAACGACGGCGTTACCGTCTTCGAAAAGCCGCCGACGTGCAACACGCGCTGCAAGCCTTCCATCGCCGCCAGTAGCGGCGCGCCGGCCGGCGCGAGTTCGCGGCTCACGTCGTCCTCGATCACCCAGATGCGCTCGCGCTCGGCGATCTGCAGCAAGCGGAACGCGGCCGACATGCCGAAGGTCGCGCCGGTCGGATTCTGGAGCGTGGTGTTGACGAAGATCGCCTTCGGCTTGTGCCGCGCGACCAGCGTTGCGAGAACGTCCGTATCGACGCCGGCCGGCGTGCGCGGCACGCCATGCACGACCAGCCCGGCGAGCTTCAGGATCTGCAGCAGATTGCAGTAGCCGGGATCTTCGACGATCACCGCATCGCCCGCGCGCAGCAGCGTGCGCACGATCAGATCGAGCCCCTGCGTCGCGCCCTGCGTGAGCAGCACGTTCGCAACGTCGACGGGCAGCCCACGCCGGTCGAGTTGTTCGGCGATGCGCTCGCGCAGCGGCGCGAAGCCGTACGGATGGCCATAGTCGCCGAGCCGCGCGGCCGGCACCCGGCTCAGCGCGCGCAGCGAGTGCTGCAGGCCGCTCTCGTTGGTCCATTCGCTCGGCAGCCAGCCGCAGCCCGCCTTGATCGGCACCGAGTGATCCGCGAACACGTCGGACAGCAGCCACGTCGCGGTCAGGCTCGGCGGCGTCCAGTCGGCGACGGCCGCCCGCGTGGACGGCGAGCGCGCCGCCACCCGATAGCCGGAGCCGCGCCGCGCGACCACGAGCCCCATCGACACCAGCCGGTTGTACGCCTCGGTCACGGTGAAGGTGCTCAGCGCGTGGCTTTGGGCAAGCTGCCGCACCGACGGCAGCAGTGCGCCGGCGCGCAGCGATTGCGAGTCGATCGCGCGCGCGAAGCTCTGCACGACCTGTTCGACGAGCGTCGGCGCCGCGCGCCGGTCGCGTTGAAGGTCCAGTTCGATCATGTTTCGGGCGAAAAACGGGGGGCGAAAAGACGGACCGCGAACCGCCCGCCTACCTGAACAGTTCGTGCGAATCCACCAGCACAGTTGACACCGCACTTGGTCAACTGTTTATGCCGCCATTAAACCGCGAGGGCTACAGTTTGGCTACGCTTAAAGCCCCAACCGCGCCACTTCGAGGAGATGCCATGACTTCGCGCCCCGTCATCGACGATCTGTCGTCCTTCTGGATGCCCTTCACCGCCAACCGCCAGTTCAAGGCCGCGCCGCGCCTGCTGGAATCGGCGAAGGGCATGTACTACCGAAGCACCGACGGGCGCGAGATTCTCGACGGTTGCGCCGGGCTGTGGTGCGTGAACGCCGGCCATGGCCGCGATGAAATCGTCGCCGCGATCACCCAGCAGCTGTCGACGCTCGACTTCGCGCCGACCTTCCAGATGGGCCACCCGCTTGCGTTCGAAGCGGCGAAGAAGGTTGCCGAGCTGATGCCGGAAGGGCTCGATCGCATCTTCTTCACGAACTCGGGCTCCGAATCGGTCGACACCGCGCTGAAAATCGCGCTCGCCTACCATCGCGCGCGCGGCGAAGGCCAGCGCACGCGGCTGATCGGCCGCGAGCGCGGCTATCACGGCGTCGGTTTCGGCGGGATTTCGGTCGGCGGTATCGCGCCGAATCGCAAGACGTTTTCGGGGGCGCTGTTGCCGGCGGTCGATCATCTGCCGCACACGCACAACCTCGAACACAACGCGTTCTCGAAGGGCCAGCCCGCATGGGGCGCGCATCTGGCCGAGGAGCTGGAGCGCATCGTCGCGCTGCACGACGCTTCGACGATCGCCGCGGTGATCGTCGAACCGGTGGCCGGCTCGACCGGCGTGCTGGTTCCGCCGCAAGGCTATCTGCAGAAGCTGCGCGAGATCTGCACGAAGCACGGCATCCTGCTGATCTTCGACGAAGTAATCACGGGCTTTGGCCGCCTCGGCAAGGCGACCGCGAGCGAACACTTCGGCGTCACGCCGGACCTGATCACGCTGGCGAAGGCGATCAACAACGCGTCGATTCCGATGGGCGCGGTCGCGGCGAGCCGCACGATCCACGACACGGTCGTGGGTAGCGGCGCGCCGGGCGCGATCGAGCTGTTCCACGGCTACACGTACTCGGCGCATCCGGCGGCTGCCGCGGCCGCGATCGCGACGCTCGATCTGTACCGCCGCGACCAGTTGTTCGAGGGCGCGGCCAGCCTCGCGCCGACGTTCGAAGCCGCCGCGCATGGACTGCGCGGCGCGAAGCACGTGAAGGACGTGCGCAATCTCGGCCTCGTCGCGGGCATCGAGCTCGAATCGCGCGACGGAGCGCCGGGCGCGCGCGCCTACGAGGCGTTCGTCAAATGCTTCGAGGCAGGCGTGCTGATCCGTTTCACCGGCGACATCCTCGCATTCTCGCCGCCGCTGATCATCGACGAAGAGCAGATCGCGCGGCTCTTCCGCACCGTTGGCGAGGTGCTGGCGACGGTGCAGTAAGAAGGCGCGCAGCGCGCCACCAGGCGACGACGAAAGAGCGGCGGCACGCGCATGCGTGCGCCGCTCTTTTTTATTGCTGCCGCTTTGCGAGCCGCAAGCTCAGTGATGCGCGCGCGACGCCCGCGTTTGCGCGGCTTTTTTCGCGGCAGCGGAGCGTCCAGCCGCGCCCTTCGTCGCAGCGGCCTTTTTGGCTGCGGCCGAGCGGCTCGCGGCTGGCCGCTTGGCCGCCGCCGACTTCGCCTGCTTCGACATCGCCGCCGACGACGCCCCGGCCTTGCTCTCGCGCTTGAGCACGCTCTCCGACACACGCGAGCGTTTCGCGCTCGACTCCTTGCTCGCACTCTTCTCGGCCCCTTCGTGCTTGCCCGCCGCGCTGTCCTTCTGCGCTTTCTTGCGGGTCGCCTCGCTCGAGGCGCCCTTCTTCGGCGGCTTTAGGTCGACGCCCGCGCGCCGCGCCTCGGACAGCCCGATCGCGATCGCCTGCTTCGGCGAGCGCACGCCGTGCTTGCCGGCGCGGACCTTGTCCACCTGTTCCTTGACGAACTCTCCCGCTTGAGTACTCGCTGATTTGCCGGCGCGTTTATCGGCCTCGGCACGCTTCAAGGTTTTCTGCTCTGGCATGACGGTTCTCCGGTTGTGGGTGAGTCTCTATCATTGAGCAACGAGCGTGCCGGAGCGCCCATCCGCGCCATGGTCCGGCGGCGGTTGCGCGGCGGGACTCGCGTGCGTCGGCGGGACGGCGTATGGTGGTGGACATGGGACGGGAGTAAGCGCCGAAGCGCTAACTCAAATCGACCGCCTTGCATGGAGACAGCCATGAAGATAGTTACGGTTCGCGCTGGCACGCATATCGAGGGCGTGCACTGGATCGCCGAGTACGTCGAGGACGTCCACGAAATTCGCGTGTTCCGCGAGGGGCAGGAAGTGGACGTGCACAACGCGCCGTCCACACTGTTCGGCGATGAGGAAAACGCGGGCTCGAAAAACACCGCCGATCATCGCGCGATGGAAGCGGCCGTGCTCGCTTATCTGAAGCGCTTCGTCACGGAGCACGACGCGGAAGAGTAGGTTTCGCCGACGGCAACCGCCGTTTTCAAAGCCGCCCGCTCGTGGCAAAAGCCGCTGCGGACGCGCATTCACCAACACTCGCGCGGCCATTGCGCGGCAGTCACGACGGACCGCCGCGCGCCACGTCCTCAATCCGCCGGGCGCAGTTTCTTCACCTCGGCGTCCGATGGCTGCACGCTCGCGCCATCCACATAGCGGTACGACGTCATCACACCCTTGCCGTCCTTCACGCCGGTCACGCCGACATACGCGCCCATCGTCGACTGATTGTCCTGCGCGCGGTACATGATCGGGCCGAAGGGCGTCTGCACGTTGAGCCCCTTGAACGCGGCGGCGAGTTTGTCCGGATCGGTCGAACCCGCCTTCTTGATGCCGTCCGCGATCGACATCAGCGCTGAATAGCCGACCACCGAGCCCAGCCGCGGATAGTCGTGATATTTCGCCTGATACGTGTCGACGAACTGCTTGTTCGCGGCCGTATCGATCGAATACCACGGGTAGCCGGTCACGATCCAGCCGGTCGGCGCTTCGGCGCCGAGCGGATCGAGGTAGTCGGGCTCGCCGGTCAGGAGCGACACCACCGCGCGATCCTTGAAGAGCCCGCGCGTATTGCCCTCGCGCACGAACTTGCCGAGGTCGGCGCCGAACAGCACGTTGAAGATCGCGTCGGGCTTCGCGTCGGCGATCGCCTGGGTCACGGCGCCCGCGTCGACGTTGCCGAGCGGCGTCGCCTGTTCGACGACGAACTGCACGTCCGGCTGCGCGGCCGTCAGCAGCTTCTTGAAGGTCGCCACCGCCGATTGCCCGTACTCGTAGTTCGGATACACGATCGCCCAGCGCTTCTTCTTCAACTTCGCGGCCTCGGGCACCAGCATCGCGACCTGCATGTAGGTCGAAGGACGCAGACGGTACGTGTATTTGTTGCCATCGGCCCAGACGATCTTGTCGGTCAGCGGTTCGGCCGCGAGGAAGAAGATCTTCTTCTGCTTCGCGAAGTCGGCGAGCGCGAGGCCCGTGTTCGACAGGAAGCCGCCGAACAGCACCTGCACCTGCTCGCGCGCGATCAGCTCCTGGGCGACGCGGATCGTGTCGCCGGGGTTGCCGTTGTCGTCGCGCGAAATAACTTCGAGCGGCTTGCCGAGCACGCCGCCCGCCGCGTTCACCTGCTCGAGTGCGAGATTCCAGCCTTGCTTGTAAGGCCCGAGAAAGGCGGGCTGCGCCTTGTAGCTATTGATCTCACCGATCTTGATGGTCTGCTGTGCGTTCGCGCCGAGCGCGGCAAACGAGCACACGGTCGACACCATGAGGCGAGAGATCCATCCTGCGCGCGTGGTCATGCGTTTCTCCGTTATCAGAAGGAATGGTGGTTTTAGTCAGACATGCGAACGTGAGGACGTGCAAGCGCGTGGACCTGCGCACCTTCGGACGACGGCTGGCGGCTCATTGCTCGCGCGGTTCCGCGCGGATTCTGGCCACGTTCGCGGCGACGTCCTGCCATGCCGGCTTGCCGCCCGCGAACTGCGCGCGCAGGAACGACACGAGCTCGGCGACCTGGGCGTCGTTGAAACTGTCGCGGTAAGCCGGCATCGTACCGAGTTCGGGCCGCGCAGGCGAGCCGATGCCGTCGAGAATCACGCGAATCAGGTTGTCCGGCGTCGCGCCGTGCAGGTTCGTGTTCAGCGCCAGCGACGGATGTGCGCCGAACAACTGAGGTCCGCTGCCCGCGTGATGGCACGCGGCGCACGCGCCGTCGAAAAGCCGCGCACCCACCGTCACCGGCGCGCCCGTCATCGCGCTGGCCTGTTCGTATTCGCGCGCGGTCGCGGCCGGATCGGCGTTCGGCTCCAGCGGATTGAGCGACGCGAGATAGACGGCCATCGCGCGGATATCGCTGTCGGGCAGCGCCGCCAGATCGCCGATCACCGGCGCCATCGGTCCGGCCGCGACGCCGTGCAACGGCGCGTGACCGTCGCGCAGATAACGGAACAGTTCGTCCTCGCTCCACGGCACCGGCGCATTCGACAACGCCGACAGCGCGGGCGCTTCCCAGCCCTCGGCGCTGCCTCCGCCCATGAACGCCGCGCCGGTTTTCTCGGCGCCGAACGCGTTGCGCGGCGTGTGGCACGCGCTGCAATGACCAAGGCCATTCACCAGATACGCGCCGCGATTCCATTGCGCGCTCTGCGCGGGGTTGGCGGTAAACGCGGTGCGGCCGAGAAACAGGCCGTTCCATGCAGCCATTAGCGGACGCACGCTGAAAGGAAACGCGAGCTTCGTTTCGGGCGGCCGGCTGCGCACCGGCGTTTGCGACATCAGATACGCGTACAGCGCGCGCAGATCGTCATCGGAGATGTTCTGGAACGACGTGTACGGAAACGCCGGATACAGCCGATGACCGTCGCGGCTGATGCCGTGCCGCATCGCGCGCACGAACGCTTCGAGCGACCAGTGGCCGATCCCGGTCTGGCCGTCGGGCGTGAGGTTGGTGCTGTAGACGATGCCGAACGGGGTCGCGAGCGGCTTGCCGCCGGCGTTCGGCACGCCGTTGTGGGCGGTATGGCAAACCGCGCAATTACCGAGCGACGCGAGCAGCTTGCCGCGCGCGACCAGTTCCGGCGCGAACGCGCTTGCAAGCGGCGGCCTGATCGGCGCAAGCGGCGCGCTGGAAACCGAGGCGAACGACAGCGCGCCAAGCCAGCCGGCCACGCCCGCGGCCAACAAGCCGAAAAAGCCGCGCCGCCAGCGCTTTTTCCTGCGCGCCGCCGCGTCTTCCGCCTGCGCGTCGGCGAGCGCGGCGCGGATCTTTTCCGGCGTGAACGGCGGGCGACGGAAACGCACCCCCGTCGCGTCGTACAGCGCATTGGCGATGGCGGCCGCGCCGGGCAGCGACGCCGACTCGCCCGCGCCCATCGGCGGCTCGCCGTGGCGCGGCATCATCACGATGTCGATCACCGGCACTTCGCGGAACGTCAGGATCGGATACGCGCCCCACTCCTGGCTCGTCACCGCGTTGTCGCCGAAACTGACCTGCTCCTTCAGCGCGCGGCTCGTCGTCTGGATCACGTTGCCGTGAATCTGGTGACGCACGCCATCGGGATTGACCATCGTGCCGGTGTCCTGGCCGACCACGACGCGCGTGACCGCCAGTTCGCCGCTGTTGCGATCGACTTCGACGTCGGCGACCCACGCGGACCATGCGGCGCCGAACCCCGGGAATTTGCTGTGCACGTAGCGCGCGTACGCGATGCCGCGGCCGCGCGCGATGTTGCCGTCTTCGTCGTCCTCGCCGCGCGTTCTGAACGCGGGTTCGCGCGGTTCCCACCCGGCTTTCGCCGCGACCGCCTTGACGAGGTCGATCGCGCGCGGATCGGTCAGATGCCTGAGGCGGAATTCGACCGGATCGACGCCGGCCTGCTCGGCCAGTTCGTCGATGAACGACTCGTGCGCGAACGTGTTCGGCAACGCGGACACACCGCGCAGCCACGCGGCGCGCACGATCGGCGGCGTGTCGTCGCAGACGATGCGCATGCTGCGATAGTCGTACGGCGGCACGGCCGTACGGTCGCCCATCTCGAACACCTGCGGCTGCGCGGGAATCGTGCTGGTCAGCAGCAGCGCGAGCGTGGGGGCGTCGTTCGACGGATAGCGCGTCGCAAAGTCGTAGGCGGCCAGTTCGCCTTCGGCGGTGAGCGCGCCGCGTACGTCCATTAGTTGCGCGGCGCCCTTCGGTTCCCACGCGTGTTCGTCCTCGCGCGAGAGCTGCACGCGCACCGGCGCGCCGACCGCGCGCGACAGCAGCGCGGCGTCGGCGGCGACGTCGTCCGCGCAATTGCGTCCGTAGCAGCCCGCCGCATCCATCCGCACGATGTCGATGCGCGCTTCGTCGAGCGTCAGCAATAACGCGAGGTCGGCGCGCAGCGAATGCGGGTTCTGCGTGCCGGACCAGATTTTCAGCTGCGTGTCGTCGCCGTCTCCGTTGCGATAGTCCGCGACCGCGCACGACGGGCCGATCGATGCGTGCATCTGGAACGGCCACACGTAAGTGCGTTCCAACGTGCGCGACGGGTCTTGCGCGAGCGCCGCATCCACGTCGCCTTCGATCACCAGATCGCGCCGCGTCGCTGGATTCGCGCGCAACGCCGCTTCGACCTGCTCGCTCGTGTCGAGCGGCGGCAGGCCATCGACCGTTTTCCAGCGCACGTCGAGCCGCTGCGCCGCCTGTTGCGCAATCTCCTCACGCTCGGCGACGATGCCGACGAAATCGCGAATCACGACCACCTTGACGATGCCAGGCAAATCGCGAATCGCCGCTTCGTTCACTTCCAGCAGGCTATGCCCGATGAACTCACCCTGCGCGACGCCCGCATAAGGCGGCCGCACCACGCGTCCATGCAGCATGCCGGGCACGCGCACGTCGTGCACGAAGCTCAGCTCACCGGTCGCCTTCGCGGGAATGTCGACACGCGGCGCGCTTTTACCGACGACGCGATACGTGTGTGGCGGTTTCAAAGGCGCATCGTTCGACAGCAGCAGTTCGACACGCTGGCCTTTGATCAGCTCGCCATAGTGAATGCCCTGCGCCGGGTCGCCATCGCGTGGAAACACGCGGCTGTCCTGCACGTCGAGATCGTTCGCGTCTACATTCAGGCGCGCGGCCGCTTGCGCGACCAGATACTGACGCGCTTGCGCCGCCGCCTGCCGCAGCGGCACCGCCGAAATCTGGATCGTCGCGCTGGCGATCGTCGGCCCCTGGTTCGGCGCTTCGCCGGTATGGCCGAGCACGATCGACACACGCGTCAGCGGCACATCGAGTTCTTCCGCGACGATCTGCGCGAGCGCGGTGCCGATGCCGGTGCCCAGGTCCACGTGACCGTTGAACGCGACCACGCTGCCATCGTCTCGCACGACCAGAAACAGATCCGCCTCGGTCGGCACGAACGAAGAACGCGAACCCGGCTGGCCGCGCGCGGCCTTGACCGGTGCATGCGGCGGCCGCGCGACGATTAGCACGCTGTGCGCGTCGTACAACCGCTTGCGCGACGGCGTCGCGCCACGACGATCGACGCTGAAGTCCAGCCCGGTCATACGCGCGCTCCGTCGTCCGCGTCCGTTTGCGCGTCGAGCAATTGCGCCGCGCGCTGCACCGCGCGCACGATCTCGACATGCGTGCCGCAGCGACACAGGTTGCGCGACAGCTCGCGCTGGATCGTCGCGACGCTCGGATGCGGATCGCGATCGAGCAGCGCCTTCGCGGTCATGATCATGCCGTTCAGGCAGTAGCCGCACTGCGCGGCCTGTTCGTCGATGAACGCCTGCTGCACCGGATGCAACGCGGTGCGCGTGCCGAGCCCTTCGAGCGTCGTGATCTCGCGGCCCAGCGCGACTTCGGCGGTCGTCACGCAGGCGCGCGTCGGCATGCCGTCGAGCAGCACGGTGCAGGCGCCGCATTCGCCGAGACCGCAACCGAACTTCGGCCCGTTCAGCGCGAGATCATTGCGCAACAAGTAGAGCAGCGGTGTCTGCGCCGCCGCGCTGACCACATGCGTCGCGCCGTTCACCTTCAGCACGAGCTGCGCGGCGCGGTTCATCATGATGCGAGCACCCTGTCGCGCCGCGCGTTCACAGCACCACCGGCACTTCGGTCGCGGGCGGCGTATTGCGGCTGCGCCGGCAACGGATCAGACCATCGATCATCACCATCCCCACACCCGGAATATCGCCGAGCTGCACGCTTTCGAGCAGCGTGTCGGCGGCCGTATGCTGCGCGCGGTCCATGAACACGAGATCGGCGGGACGGCCCACCTCGATCAGCCCCTGGCGCAGGTGGCGCTGCCGCGCGGTATTGCCGGTCGCAAAGCAGAACGCGATTTCGGCGGGGACGTCGGCGAGGCTCGAGATCAGCGCGATCATGCGCAGAATGCCGAGCGGTTGCACGCCGGAGCCGGCCGGGCTATCGGTGCCGAGAATGATCCGATGCGGGCATTTCAGCTCGATCGCATGGCGCGCGGTCAGCAACGCGATCCGCTCGTTGCCGTTGTGGACGATTTCGAGCGCGCGGCTCGACTGCTCGCACAGATCGCACACGTGCCGGTACGACAGCGACGTATGGCCGCCGTTGACGTGGCCGATCACATCGGCATCGGCGGCGAGCACCACGTCCCGATCGATCAGGCCGGAGCCCGGAATCGACGGACCGCCCGTGTGAATCGTGCTCTGGATACCGTACTTGCGCGCCCACGCGACCATCTGTTGCGCTTCCTCGCCGCCCTTCACGCTGCCGAGGCCGACTTCGCCGAGCAGCTTCACACCGGCTTCGGACAGCTCCTTGAAGTCCTGCTCGACCATGCCCTTCTCGATCACCGGCGCGCCTGCCAGCACCTTGACGCCGCCACCGACGCCGGCCGCGCGCATGCCGTCGAACGAGCGCTGCGCGGTGATCGCGAGCGCCTTCACGCCGAGCACGTCTTTCGGACGGCCAGGCAAATGCACTTCGCCGGCCGAGATCATCGTCGTCACACCGCCGTTCAGATTCGACTCGATCCAGCCGAGCTGATTCTGGCGCGGCGTCCAGTCGCCGAACACCGGATGCACGTGCGAGTCGATCAGGCCCGGCGCGACCGTCGTGCCCTTGCAGTCGACCGTCGTGCGCGCACCTTCGAGATCGCAGTCTTTCTCGCGGCCGAGCGCGACGATCACGCCGTCGTCGATCACCAGCGTGTCCGCGTCGAGAATCGGCTGATCGATATCGCCCGACAGCAGCAGCCCGATGTTCGTTACCGCGACCTTGCCCGACAAGCCTGTCAACGTCTCTGCCGCCATCTGCCTCTCCTTTCGCCGACACTACCCGATGAATTCACACGCTCAGATAAGCGCGCCTCACTGTTTCGTTCCGTGCGAGTTCGCCGATCGTCCCGCTGAAACGGATCTGCCCTTTCTCGAGCACATACGCGCGGTCGCTGACCAGCTCGGCGAAGTGCAGATTCTGTTCGGATAACAGAATGGATAGCCCTTCGCGTTTCAGTTCGAGAATCATGTTCGCCATCTGCTCGACGATCACCGGCGCGACGCCTTCGGATGGTTCGTCGAGCAGCACCAGATACGGATTGCCCATTAGCGTGCGCGACACGGTCAGCATCTGCTGCTCGCCGCCGCTCATCTGGCCGCCGGGGCGCTTCGGCATTTCGCCGAGATTCGGAAACAGGTGGAACAGCTTGTCGGGCGTCCATTGCGGCGCGCCTTCGCGCGGCGGCTGGCGGCCCGTGTCGAGGTTTTCCATCACCGTCAGGTCCGCGAACACGCGGCGGTCCTCGGGCACGAAACCGACGCCCATGCGCGCGATCTTGTACGGCGCGAGCGCGCTGATGTTCTGGCCGCGAAACGTCACTTCACCATGGCGGCGCGGCAGCAGTCCCATCACCGCTTTCATCGTCGTCGATTTGCCGGCGCCGTTGCGGCCCATCAGCGCGACCACTTCGCCACGGCCGACTTCGAGGCCGACGTCGAACAGGATGTGGGCGCGACCGTAGAACGCATTGAGGCCGGAGACTTTCAGCATCGGTTCGCTCATTGCAATGCTCCACGATCCCGCGCGCTGCCTGACGCGTCTTGCAGTGGCGCGTGCGGCCGGAACGTCCTGCCGGTGCCGAAATAGACCTCCTGCACGCGCGCGTCGTTGCGGATCGTGTCGGCGTCGCCTTCGGCGATCAGCTTGCCGCGCGCGAGCACGATCATCCGGTCGGCGTACGCGAATACGACGTCCATGCTGTGTTCGGTGAACAGCACGCCGATCTCGTGTTCGGTCACCAGACGTTTGGTCAACGCCATCAATTCGTTGCGCTCCTTCGGCGCCATGCCGGCGGTCGGTTCGTCCATCAACAGCAGCTTTGGCCGGTTCGCGAGCGCGATCGCAAGCTCGACGCGCTTCACGTCGCCATACGCGAGCACGCCGCACGCGCGCTTCGCGTGCGCGCCCATGCCGACCTGTTCGAGCAGCGCGAACGCTTCGTCGGCATGGTGCGAGCCCGCTGGCTTCCAGAGGCCGAAGGTCTTTTTCTCGCGCGATACCAGCGCCATTTGCACGTTTTCGAGCACCGTCATCGAGTTGAACGTCGCGGCGATCTGGAACGTGCGGCCGACGCCGCGCCGCCAGATATCGCGCGGCCGCATGCCGACGAGTTCATGACCGTCGAGCAGAATCGAACCCGACGACGGCTGCAACTGGCCGTTGACCATGTTGAAACAAGTCGATTTGCCCGCGCCGTTGGGGCCGAGCAGCGCCAGCAGTTGACCCGCTTCGAGATCGAATGAAACGTTATCGACCGCCTTCAGTCCTCCGAACGATCTCGACAGACCGCTTACGCGCAGCAGGCTCATAGCCCCTCCTTGACCGCGGCGGCCCGTTGCGACGGCGACGCGGCCCCGCCGTTGGTCGTGTCGGCCTGATCGCCGTTCGCGTCGCCGAAACGCTCGCGAATGAAGCCGACGATACCCTGTGGAAACGCGATCACCAGCAGCAGGATCGCGAGGCCGAGCAGCGCCTGCCAGTAGTCGGTCTGGCGCGCGACCGTGTCCTGCAGCCACGTAAACACTGCCGCGCCGACGATCGGCCCGCTCAACGTCTGCAAGCCGCCGAGCAGCACCATCACGAGGCCATCGACCGAGCGGCTCACGCTGATCACTTCGGGCGAGATGTTGCCCTTCGAAAATGCGTACAGCGATCCGGCGAGTCCGCAGAACAACGCCGCGATCACGAACGACGCCCACTGAACCCGCTTCACGTCGATGCCGATCGCCTCGGCGCGTAGTGCGGAATCGCGCGACGCGCGCATCGCATAGCCGAGCGGCGAGAACAGCATGCGGCGCAGCAGCCATACGCCGAGCACCGCGCACGCTAACGTCAGGTAGTAGAACGCGACCGGCGAAGACAGCCAGTTCGACGGCCATAGACCGAGAATGCCGTTGCTGCCGCCCGTCACGTCGTCCCACTGGAACACGACCGACCAGACGATCTGCGCGAATGCGAGCGTCAGCATCGCCAGATAGACACCGGACAGGCGCACGCAGAACCAGCCGAACACGAGCGCGCCCACCACCGCGAGCAGCGGCCCGAGCAGCAACGCGGCTTCCATCGGCAGATTCAGCACCTTCAGAAACAGCGCCGCGCCGTAAGCGCCAAGTCCAAAGTACGCGGCATGGCCGAACGAATGCAGGCCGCCCGGACCCATGATGAAATGCAGGCTCGCCGCGAACAGCACCGCGATCAGGATTTCAACCAGCAGCACCGGCATATACGGAAACGCGTTGGCCGCGAGCGGTGCCAGAACCAGCACCAGCAACACGAAGGCGGCCAGCCCCTTCAGACGCCTGCCCGCCGGACGCAATGGCGTGTCCGGCGTACCCATCGCGCGCACCGCGGCGCTCGCGCGGCCGAGCAGACCCCAAGGCCGCACCACCAGCACGACCGCCATCACGACGAATTCGGCCACCAGCGTGAAGCGGCTCAGCGAAAAACCGATGCCGAAGATCGTCACGTGCCCGATACCGATGCACAGCGCCTTGATCTCGGCGATCAGCAACGCCGCGACGAATGCGCCCGGAATCGAACCCATGCCACCGACCACGACGACCACGAACGCATTGCCGATCGTCTCGAGGTCGAGCGACAGGTTCGCCGACATGCGCGGCCCTTGCAGCGCGCCGCCGAGTCCCGCGAGAAACGCGCCGACGAAGAACACGCCGGTAAACAGCCACGCCTGATTGATGCCGAGCGCGCCGAGCATCTCGCGATCCTGCGTCGCGGCGCGCACGAGCGTGCCCCAACGCGTGCGCGTCAACGCGTACCACAGCAGCAGCAAGACGACCGGACCGATCACGATCAGCGCGATGTCATACGTGGGCAGCGGATGGCCGAGAAAGTCGACCGCGCCCGCGAGATGCGGCGCGCGGGGGCCGAACAGGTCCTCCGGGCCCCAAAGCCATAGCGCGGCGTCGCGAAAGATCAGCACGAGCGCAAACGTGGCGAGCAGATGGAATAACTCCGGCGCCTGATAGATCCGCCGCAACACGACGATTTCGACGAGCGCGCCCAGCACCGCGACCGCGAGCGCGGCGGCGAGCACCGACAGCCAGAAGCCGCCCGCCGTGTGGCCAAAGCGGCTCGCGATGCTATACGCGACGTAAATGCCGAACATATAGAACGAGCCGTGCGCAAAGTTGACGATGCGCGTCACGCCGAAGATCAACGACAAACCGGCGGCGACCAGAAACAGCGTCGACGCGTCGGCGAGTCCATTGACCAGTTGTACCAGCAGATTCGAAAGCATCGCGACCCTCGGCAGCTCGCCGAACGGCGCGCGCGCAACATGCGCAGCGGCCCGATCGGCGGACGTTGCAGCGCGGGCGGCACCATGCGCGCCCGCGTCAACGGCAGGACACTACCAGCGAAACAACCCGCAAAACAAGCGACGGCAAACAGGCGGCTGAAAAAAACGATCGCTCAGCGCAGGCCGTCCTCGCCTTTGATCTCGTTCGCCTGCAAGCCGCCGATGCGCGGCAGCGGCCGGCCCGACGCGGTCACCGCGACCGCCACGACGATTTCGTTCGCGCGCGGCGCATCGGCCACGCGCGCCTCGATCGCGTCGAAATGGCTGCGCACGTAGGCGGCGTCCTTGTGACCGAGCGGCACGTCGATCGCGGTGCCCAGGGTGCCGATCTTCTTCGCCGACGGCACCAGCGCCGCGCCCTTTTCGACCGCCGCGCGCAGCGGCGCGCCGAGCTTCGGATGCAGGATCGCGGCCGCATGTTCGAGCTCGCCCGCCTCGCCGACGATCGCCGCCTTGCCGTAGCTTTGCGCCGCCCCGGGCGCGATGCCCAACGCCTCGACGCAGCGCTTGCCGAGCAGCGCGCCGAGTTCCTCGCCAGCTTCGATCAGCGCGTCGAGCTCCGCCTCATAGCGGCCCGCATACGGATTATCGATCACCGCGATCGCGACCGCGCGGCGCGCGGGCGGCTCGACGGTCTGGCCCATTTCGATGCGTGTTTCGTCGACCTGCACGACCAGCTTGCGAAGCCTGATTGCCATTTGCGCTCTCCGAGTTTCGTTGCCTTGCAGTATGGTTGCCGCGCGCCGCTTCAGCGCAAGCCATCCTTGCCGACGATCGCCTCTTTCGCGAGGCCGCCCACCCGCGCATGCACGCGCTGCCCCGTGCTCATCACGAGGATGTAGACGATCTCGTCGGCGGCGGGCGCGCCGGGCACGCGTACTTCGATCGCATCGAAGTGGCTGCGCACGTAGCTCGCGTTGACATGCGTGAGCGGCACGTCGAGCGCGGTGGACGGCGCGCCGACCTTCTTCGTCGACGGCACGATCGCGTGGGTCGGCACGCCGTGCTGTTCGAGCAGCTCGCGCATCGCGTAGCCGCCGGGCACATGCCATAGCGCGCCGTGCTCGAGTTCCCCGCGCGCGCCGACGATCGCGCCCTTCCCATAGCTTTCGATCGACGCATGCGGCACCGCCATCGCCGTCAGCAGCCGTTGCGCCATCTCGAAGCCGAGCGGCTTCAGCGCTTCCATCGCATGTTCTATTTTCGGCTCGTAGCGGCCCGCGAACGGATTCGTCATCACCGCGGCGATCGCGCCTCGTTTGAGCGGCTGCGCGGGCGCGGGGCCGAACTCGTGGAAGATGTCTTCGACGTGCGTCAGCACGCGGCGTATTTCGAACACGGAGCCTCCGTTGTCAGTGAAGCGCGCGTGGCGGACAACGCGCGTGAATCGTCGATGCCGGTCACCCGCGCCCGTCCTTGCAGGAACAGCGCGGCGCCTTCGATCAAACCCTGGCCGCGCAACCGCTTCGCGACATCGACGCCGCGCGCGAGCGCGAAATCGATCAGCGGCTGCGGCAGACGCGGCACGTCGACGGTCACCAGCAGATCGCCGAGATCGCTATCGTCTTTCAGCGACGATGCCGGACGCCGCACGATTCCCGCATGGTCGAGATCGACCGCATTCGCGATCATCGTCGCGGCGGCGTCGGCGCTCGCGGCATCGCGCGCGAGCACGGTCACGCTGTCGGCGATGCCGAGACTGAAGCTGCGGCCGCGCCAGCCGCTCGTCGCGACGCCGCGAATCGGCTGCCGAGCGTCGAGCGTCAGATGCGCGTCGAGCGCGGGGTCGTGCGCGAAACGCGTGCCCGAAATTTGCGCGAGGTCCGCCAACACGCCCACCCGATACTGCTGCCCCGCCGCGAGGTGCAGCGCGATGTCGCCGCCGTTGTTGATGAACGCACGCGCGATGCCGTCGCGCGCGAACGCGGCGATCAGTTCGTCGGCGACGCTGCCCGCGACTGCGGCCATCGGCGTGATGAAGCTCGAACGATGCGGATGACACGCATGCCACATACGCGTCGCGACCGGCCCTCGAAGCGGGCAATCATGTCGTGCCGCCACAGCCTGCACTGGTTGCCGAAGCACGTTCAATTCGCGGACCAGCTCTTCCAGCACAGGACTGAAGCGCTCCCAGCATGCGTCATATGCGGCACGCACCGCGTCGGGCTCGCCGTCGGCGCCGAGGATCAGGTCGATCGGCCCGTGCTGCCAATGCCAGCGGTGTTCGTCGAGGCGGGTTCGGGTGGGGGTCATCGTGTGATTTTTTGGTCAGGGTGCTTAACCGGGCATTGCAGGCGGCCACGGATTGTCCGGATCGCGAGCCAGCGTCCGCCGCGCGAGCGGCGCGCCTTCCGTATGCGTCGGCCCGCTCGCGAGCACGCTCTGCAACGAGCGCACCGCCTCGACGTGGCCGCCGAGATCGCGGTACGTGTCGTACGTCATCGTGAATTCGATCGGCGCGACGAGCGCCGGTGTCGGCACCGTGCCGAACGAGCGGTCCGGCATGCGCGTCACGTCGACCATCACGGTGATGCCGCCGCCCGGCCACACATAAGCCGGCGCGCCGCCGCACGTGACGTTGACGAGCTTGCGCTTGATCGCGCGCGTGAGCAGCACCGGATTCTCGGTCGCGCCGGCGCGCAGACTGCCGCCCGCGCCGCCGAGAAACAGCACCGTCGCGAGCGACGGCTCGCAGTTTTCGCCGATCCGCTCGACCGTGCGGCGCACCGCGTCGGGCATCGGCGCGATGCGCGGCACGAGCTGTGCGTCGAGTTCGTACCATTGCGCGTGTTCGCCGGTCGTCGAGACCATCAGCACGCGCATGCCCGGCTTCGCAACCGACGGATCGAATCCTTCGACGATCGCGAGCGGGTCCTGAATGTCGGTGCCCCCCCAACCGGTGCCAGGATTGGCAACCTGGAAATAGCGGCCCGGCGTCGATTTGCGGCCGCGTATCTTGAGTCCCGAGCGCGTCATGCCGAGGCAGCGGCCCGCCTGGTGCTCGGTCAGCACGCCCGTAATGTGATCGTCGACGACCACCACCTCATCGACGTGGCCGAACCATTGCTTCGCGAAGATACCGATCGTCGCGGAGCCGCAGCCGACGCGCATGCGCTGCTCCTCGACACCGTCGACGATCGGCGCGACGCCGGCGCGAATCACGAGACTCGCGCCGCCGTCGATACCAAGCTCGACCGCCTCCTTGTTGCCGAGCGCGAGCATCATGTCGCAGCTCACGCGGCCTTCTTTCTTGCTGCCGCCGGTCAGATGATGGACGCCCCCGAGGCTCAGCATCTGCGAGCCGTATTCGGCCGTGCTCACGTGACCGACGATCTCGCCGTCACAGCGCACGTTGGCCTGTTCGGGGCCGAGAAAGCGGTCGGTGTCGATCTTCACCTTGAAGCTGCAATAGCTGAAGATGCCTTCGGTGACGACGGTGACCATGTCGACGTCGTCGAGCTTCGACGCGACGATGAACGGCGCGGGCTTGTAGTCGGGATAGGTCGAGGAGGCACCGACGCCGGTGACGAAGAGGGCGGGTTCGGTGGCGCCTGGGTCCGCGGCGGGGGCTGTGCCGAATTCGATCGCCGCATTTGCCGGATCGGCGTCGGCATCGTTCGCACGCGACAGAAACACCACTGGATCGACGCGAATCAACCGCCCATCCGCATTCGCATAACGGTCGCACGCGCCAGTGCGCCCTTCCGAGATCTGGCACAGCACCGGACACGCATTGCATTCGATCTTGTTCGCGGCCATGCGCTCGCTGCGCGGCGCCGACTTTGCGAGCACGGTCGGCCCCGGCGTCGACGCGGTATCGCGATCGACACTCTCTGCACCGAAATCGACCTTCGTATGTTCTGTCATCGTGGGGTTCCCTACGACATCACAGGCGCGACATGGCTGGCGGTGCTGCGCGGTGCGCGAATCGTCCCGGTTTCAGGGCACTTCTGCGTGGGCCGCCCATTTTCATGTTGCGGTCACTCACCGTTCATGTAGTATCTTCTACACCAAACTCGATTGAAATCTACTCGATCAAAATCGACTGTGCAACGTGTTTTCCGTCACGCGGGATCATGGTGCAATGCGGCATCGGCGTGCCGAGTCTGTGCGCCCGCCGTTCAAACCTACGCTGACAAAGAGATCCGAGACCGTCATGAGCCCCACCGCCGCCCGCAAGCCGGGCGCCATCGGTATCCGCGCGAAACAGGCGCAGGACACGCGCGCCAAGATCCTGAAGGCGGCCATCAGGGTGTTCGCGAAGCAGGGTTATGCGAGCGGCCGCATCGAAAGTATTTCGAAGGCCGCGCGTTCGCACGACCGGATGATCTATTACTACTTCGGCAGCAAGGAGCAGCTGTTCATCGAAGTGCTGGAGACGATCTACACGCAGTTCAACGAAGCGGAAAGCAAACTCAATCTCGATCTGCGCGATCCGGTGCATGGCCTCGAACAGATGGTCGAGTTCGTCTGGCAGTACTACCTCGATCACCCGGAGTTCGTGACACTGCTGTCGAGCGAAAATCTGCACCAGGGCAAGCATGCGAAAAAATCGCAGAAGCTCAAGGAGATTTCGGGCTACGCGATTTCGGTCGTGCAGAGGCTATTGGAGGCGGGCCGCGCGCAGCACGTGTTTCGCGCCGATATCGCGGCGCGCGACGTGTATCTGATGATCGCGTCGCTCGGCTATTTCTATAACGCCAATCAGTACACGCTCGGCGCGTTTCTCGGCGAGCCGCTGATGGACGAGGCGGCGCTCGCGCATTGGCGCGAGGTGATCAAGGAGACGGTGTTGCGCGCGGTGTGCGTGCAGGCGCCGGCGACTCACGGATCTGGTGCCCGACGCCTGGACGTTCTCGCGTCGAGGCGCGACGGCTGACCGATTGGGGCAAGGCCATCTGCAGACGCCGCAACGAGACAGTCGAGCGCAGCTTTGCGGATGCCAGACCGTTACATGGCCATCGCCACGCGCGGATGCGGGGACTGCGAAAGGTGCGCCGAGCAGTGTCTGCTGGGCGCGGCCACGCAGAACATCAAGAAGATCGCCCTGCTGGTGGCATGTATGAAGGCGCGTTTAAACGCGATCCCCCGTGTCCATAGCCGCTTGCGGCGCCCGCAACGCCAGGTCCGCAGCTTCGTCTCACGAAGCCACTGTTTCGCCGCAGCTCTGGCATCGCCTGAAAAAACAAAACCCCACGCTCCGAAAAAACGTGGGGTTGGTCAGAAGTCTGACGCGCCGCATGTGCAGGGCGTGTTGTGTGCGCGTGAATGTCATGCAGCTAGGCGTAACGATGGTCAACAACTGACGCATATCTCGAAAATTGTGTGCTCTCAGATGGTCTGGTGTAATTGGTGATTCGTACAACCAATGAGGACAAGACAATGGTATGGATGTACAGACATAGCATCGGCCACCTGTATCACAACACTATGCTCGTGGACACAGACGGATATGCCGGTAGCGGTCCAGGGAAACACAACCACGACATGCAATATGTGCGCGATATCGGACCCATTCCTGTCGGCGAATACGAGATCGGTTCGCCATTCAGGCATGCTCATACAGGTCCTTATTCAATGCGACTCACCCCCATTAACGGGACGAATACACACGGGCGTGCTGGCTTCATGATCCATGGTGATAGCCTCAGCGCTCCTGGCACGGCGTCAAACGGCTGTATCGTTTTGAACCCCAGAGTACGGGAGCGGAAATTTTCAAGGTAGTTGTCGCCTCAACGTTTAGATTTCAGGCGGCCTTTCGCTCCTAGTTATCGCGCTGCGGAGTGCCTGCCAGGTTGTCGGTTCGATCCGGGTTCAGATGCACAGCACTT
>NZ_VZQO01000036.1:0-78357 GCF_014397665.1 Paraburkholderia sp. UCT2 | reverse complement strand
GCGCGCTCGGTGGCGTCGCGGGCGCGGCGGGCGGCGGCGCGGTGGGGGGTAGCACCGGCGCGTTGATCGGCGGCGCAGTGGGCGGCGGGGCGGGCGGCGCGGTCACGTCGAATCGTCGTGAACGTACCGGCGCGATCATTGGCGGCGCGCTTGGTGGCGGGGCGGGCACCGCGGCCGGCAACGCGATGGGCGGCCGCACCGGCGGCCTGGTCGGCGCCGCGCTCGGCGGCGGCGCGGGTTCGGCGCTCGGCGGCAACATCTCGCGCTCGAACTCGTATGCCAACGACTACTCCCGCGGCCACCAATCGGGCAAGCACCATCACAAGCATCGTCGTTACGACTGAGACGGCTTGACATCGACAGGGCCGGTCCGCGTCCGCATCACGGACGAACGCGGCGGCCCTCGTCCATCACGCATGCAGAACCAGTTTCTGAATACGCCAGTTCAGCAACTCGGCAACGAATAATACGTTTTCCGAAGGACACGCCATCTCGTGAATCCAGCCGAACTGTTTCGGCTGTTTGCCCGCTTTTCCAAGCACACCGAGCACTTTGCCGTCGAGCGTCATCTTGTAGATGCGGCCCGGAAACGCGTCAGCGCTATAGAGCACCTGATTCGGTCCCGGCGAGATGCAGATCGCCCAAGGCGAGCCCGGCGCGAACGTGCCCGCGGCGAGGTCCGCTTCACTCGGCATGTTGCCGATCGCGGGGCGCGCGTCCGGCGGCACCGGTACGTCGATCGTGAACTGGCGCAGGAACGTGCCCTCGGTATCGAACACCTGGATGCGCCGGTTGCTGCGATCGGCCACATAAACGTGGTCGTGCGCATCGACCGCGATGCTATGCGGCGTATGGAACTGCCCCGGTCCCGTGCCGCGATCGCCCCATGACTTCAGCCAGTTGCCGTCGCGATCGACCTTCGCGACGCGCGAGTTGATGTATCCGTCGCTGATATAGGTGTTGCCCGCCTTGTCCCACGCGACGTCGGTCACCTGGCGAAAGCGTCCGGGTTCGGACGGCAGCGGCGGATTCGGATGCTTGAGCGGCGCGGTCTCCTCGTCCGATGCTTCCTGCTTGCGGCCGAACACCATCGCGACGCGTCCTTCCGGCGTAAACTTGATCACCATGTCCGAGCCCTTGTCGGTGACCCAGATGTTGTCGTGCCGGTCCACCTTCACCGTGTGCGCGAATGACCACGCATACAGGTTGTGGCCGATCTCGCGCACGAAGCGTCCATCGGGCGCGAACTCGAGCAATTGCGCGGCGGCCGCGCCATATGCGGGGCCGGTGGTGTTGCCGCGCGACAGCACGAAGATATGGCCATGCGAATTGAGCGCGACGCCCGAGCATTCGCCGAAGTACCTGTCGTTCGGCAAACGTACGGGGTTGGCAATCGAGTCGTAAGCAATCGTGGGCACGGCGGGTGTGTCCGCGGCGAACGCCGGCGGCATGGCGAGTCCGGCGGCGCTACCCGCAAGCAGGCTCATGAAAGTCCGGCGGCTCATCGCCCGGTGGTCGGGACCGCCGCAGCATGCACAAAACGACTCGTATCGCTCGCTCATTCGTTGTCTCCTTTGGTCCATCGCTTGAAGTGTGCAAAGGCAAGCCTAGTGCACAAAACGTTTAATGGCTAAATCGTTTTGGCGATGCTGAAAGAGACACTTCCCGTTATGCGCGATCACGTGCTGGTGGTGGCAGATGCTGTCCAGGTCGCGGCGCGAGCCAGCCCGCTTTGCTACTATGTAAGACCGCGACTGCTTAGGTCCGCTTTAGCCCCGCGTTGGTCCATCACACAAGGAGATTCGAATGAGCAAAGGTTATTGGGTGTCGTCGTACCGCAAGACGAACGATCCGCAGAAACTGGCGGCATACGCGCAACTGGCCCCGGCCGCGGTGGCGGCGGCGGGCGGCAAGTTCCTCGTGCGAGGCGTGGCGGACGAGGCGCGCGAGCAGGGCCTCAAGGAGCGCACGGTCGTGATCGAGTTCCCGACGTACGAGGCGGCCGTCGCCGCTTACGAAAGCGAGGAGTACAAGAAGGCGCTGGCCGCATTGGGCGATGGCGTCGAACGCGATCTGCGCATCGTGCGCGGCACCGACTGACGCGCGACCCGCAAGCGAACACTGCGCGGCACGCGCCGCGCAGTCACTCACTTCACCGCGCCGAGCGCGAGCCCCTTCACCATATAACGCTGCAACCACGCAAACACGATCGAAACCGGCAACGTCGCGCACAAGGTCGCGGCCATCACCAGATGCCATTCGACCACGTACTTGCCCGCGACCATATCGGTCACCTGCACGGTCAGCGTCTTGTTTTCCGGCGAGCGGATCAGCGTATAGACGATCGCGAACTCGTTCCACGCATTGATGAACGTGAAGATCGCGGTCACGACGATCGCCGGCACCGCGAGCGGCAGAAACACCTTGAACACCGCGCGCGCGCGGCTGCAGCCTTCGAGCCACGCGGATTCCTCGAGATCCTGCGGCACGGTCTGAAAGTACGACGACAGCATCCACACCGCGAACGCGATATTGAACGCCGCGTACGACACGATCACGCCGATCCTCGAATCGACCAGGTTGCCGTCGCCCCACGGAATCATCGCCGCGAGCCGGAATAGGCCGACCACCAGCAGGATCGGCGATAGCATCTGCGTGACGAGCAGGAACTGCCGATACAGGCCGCGTCCGCGAAATGGGAAGCGCGCGAGCGCGTAAGCGGCGGGCAGGCTCACCGCGAGTGCGAGCGCGGTGGACAGGAAACTGATGATCGTGCTGTTGCGCAGCGCGACGCCGAAGTTGGCCGCGTCCCACATTTCGATGAAATTGCGCCACTGCCACTGCACCGGCAGCCAGCGCGCAGGATAGACGAAGATCTCCGAGGCCGGTTTGACCGCGGTGAAGAACATCACCGCGAACGGAAACAGTATGACGATCACGAGCGGCGTCAGGGCGATCCAGCACCACAGCGAGCGTTTCGTTTTCGCGCTCAGACTCATGATGGCACTCCTTCTTTCGCGCGTTGCAGACGCAGATAAGCGATCGAGAACACGAACAGCATCACGAGCATGATCAGCGAAACGGCGGCCGCTTCGCCGGGCCGTCCGAGCCGGAAGCCGAGTTCGTACAGGTAGGTGACGAGGATGTGCGTGCTGTTGTCGGGGCCGCCTTGCGTCATCACCCAGATGATCGGAAACGAGTTGAACACGTAGATCACGTTCAGCAGGATCGCCATGTTGATGAACGGGCGCAGCAGCGGCATCGTCAATTGACGGAACTGCTGCCAGGCGCTCGCGCCGTCGATACGCGCGGCTTCGTAGATATCGCTTGGGACCGAAGACAGGCCGCCAAGAAAAATCGTCACCGTAAACGGAATCGACACCAGAATGCCGACAGCGATTTCGACGGGGAACGCGAACTCGGGCGTCGCGAGCCAGTGAATCGGGCCGCCGATCAGGCCGAGCCGCTGCAGCGTGACATTGACCATGCCGTAGTCGTCGTTGAAGGCCCAGCGCCAGACGACGGCGGTCATCGTCAAAGAGACGGACCACGGCAGCATCACGATCGTGCGCGCCACGCCGCGGCCGTGAAACTCCTGGTTCAGAATCAGTGCGACAGGTACCGAGATCAGCACCGTGCCGCCCACCACGCACACGGTCCAGATGATCGTGCGGCGTACCGAATCGAGAAACACCGGGTCCTGAAACACGTTGATGAAGTTCTGCGCGCCGGTGAAGTCGCGGATCGCGCCGAAGCGCGATACCTCATGCAGCGATTGCCACACGATGTTGAAAATCGGATAGCTGATGATGAACAGCGCGAGCACGAGGCTCGGCGCAATCAGCAACCAGGGCGCCTGCGCGCGCGAAGAAACGGAACGGCTCATGCGTGCTCGATCGTAAGACGCGCCCGCTCTCTGGCGGCGGGCACGACGGAATGGGCCGGAGGGTGCATCGTGCTGCATAGGCTCGAATGTGGGAGTGGCGCGGCGCAACGCGCGGCGCTTGAGCTACGGCGCCGCGCGTCCCCTGTTCGTCTCGTTACCGTCAAAAGCCGCGTATCAGTGACCGAGCGACTTGTTCGCCTGCGCAGCGGCCGCATTCAACGCTTCCGCCGGTTGCGCCTTGTTCAGGTAGATCGCCTGCATCGCGTCGGTCACGGCCTTCGCGGTGTCTTCCCAGCCGGTCACGGTCGGCGCGAAGTGAGCGGTGGGCAGCAACGCGATGAATGCCTTGACGTCCGGATCGTTGAACGCCGGGTCGGTCGCTTCGGCCTTCGTGGTCGGCAGGAAGCCTTCGGTCGTCGTGAACTCGACGCGCGGTTCCTTCGTGAACAGATAGTCGAGGAACTTCCACGCGGTCTTCTTCACCTTCGAGTTCTTGAACATCACGATCGAGTCGGTGACCGCGTAGGTGGCGTGCGTCGTGCCCATCGGCAGCGGATCGATGCCGTACTTCAGGTTCGGCGCTTCCTTCTTGATCTGCTTGGCGAGGAACGGCGCGGAGATCACCATCGCGACGCGGCCCTGCTTGAACAGGTTCTGCACGTCCTCGCGGCTATAGCCGGTGACGCCCGGTTGCGTGAGGCCCTGGTCGATCATCTGCTTGTACATCGTCGCGGCCTTCACGCCCGCCGGCGAATTGAACGCGGCCTTGCCGTCCTTGCCGACCACGTCGCCGCCCATCGTCCACAGCGCGTAGTAAAAGTAGACGTCGGTTTCGATTTCCTTGCCTTGCAGACCGAAGCCGGCGATGCCTTGCGCCTTCAGCTTCTTCGATGCATCGATCACGTCATTCCATGTCTTCGGGCCGTCGGGGTAGCCGACCTTCGCGAGCAGATCCTTGTTGTAGTACAGCGCGCGCGCGGAAGCGGCGATCGGCAGGCCGTAGGTCTTGCCGTTGATCTGGCCAGGCGCGAGGAACGGACCGATGAAGCGGGCCTTGAAGTTCGCGTCCATATAGCCGTCGAGCGGCTCGGCGACGTCGTCCTTCACGAAGTCGAGCAGCCAGCGCGTGCCGACGATCGCGAGGTCCGCGTTGGCGCCGCCGGAGATGTCCGTTTGCAGCTTCTGTTGCAGCGTGTCCCAGTTCACGTCTTCGATCTTGATGGTCGTGCCGGGGTTGGCCTTCTCGAAGTTGCGGGCCATTTTCTCGAAGTACGGCGCGGTCGCGTCGCTGTAGTGAGCGACCGTCACGCGGACCGTCTCGGCATGGGCCGAGACGGCGATACCTGCAAACGCGAGCGCCACGGCGACTTTGCCTAGCGCGAGGGAAGCACGGGCATGCAACGACATTTTTCTCTCTCCTGTGGGTGGTTTGCTGCCGTCGCCGGCCGCCTTGGGTAAATTGTTTGAAAAAATCCTACATGACGCAAAATAGCTTGTCACGTAGGGTCTGCGATATTTTTTCTCGGGCTGTTTTGTGCCTAAGATGCTGTAAAGCATGGGGTATTCTGCACTGCGCGACGGGATGGGAAACCCATTCTTCGGGATGACAGCAGTCGTCGCAAGCCGGATATGTAGGAAATTTACAGCGTTGCGCGTAGCGCGAGCCGGGTGGCGGACGGCGACGGCAAGGCGGCCGAAACGGCCAGGCCAACGAGCGAGGAACACATGGATCGTGTCGTATTGGTAACGGGCGCATGCGGCGGTATCGGCAGCGTGTTATGCGAGCGCTTCGTCGAGGCGGGTGACACCGTGCTCGCGCTCGACATCGACGCGACCGCGCTGCAATCGTTGAGCGTGCGACTCGGCGCGCAACAGGGCGCGCAACAGGGCGCGCAACAGGGCGCAGACAAGGTCGTGCCGGTCGCGGTCGATCTCGGCGACGCCGCTGCGGTGCAGCACGCGGTGGCCGCGGCGGTCGCGCAGCGTGGACCGGTCGACGTGCTGGTCGCGAACGCGGGCGCGGCGCTCGGCGCGTCGCTCGCGACCACCGACGCCGCAAGCTGGCAGCGCGACATCCATCTGAATCTGAACGGCACGTATCACACGGTGGAGGCGGTGCGCGCGTCGATGATCGAACGGCAGCGCGGCGCGCTCGTGCTGATCGGCTCGGTGAACGGTCTCGCCGCGCTCGGTCATCCGGCATATAGCGCCGCGAAGGCCGGCCTGATCAGCTATACGAAGGCGCTTGCGATCGAGCTGGGCCGCTTTGGCATTCGCGCGAACATCGTGTGTCCGGGCACCGTGAAGACGCAGGCGTGGCAGGCGCGTGTCGAGAAGAATCCGCAGGTGTTCGAGGAACTGAAGAAGTGGTACCCGTTGCGCGACTTCGCGACGCCCGACGACATCGCCGATGCGGTGCTGTTCCTCGCATCGCCGCAAGCGCGCGTGATCACCGGCGTCGCGTTGCCGGTCGACGGCGGCTTGATGGCGGGCAACCGCCTGATGGCGCAGGAGCTGACGCTCGAGTCGTTCTGAGCCGCGCGCGGCGCGTGCACTACGGCACCGGCAATACAACATCGGCAATACAACATCGGCAATACAACACACAGCAAGACAATGAGGACAGCATGGCAGCAGTGCAACTGAGCGGCATCTTCAAACGCTATGGCGACACCCAGGTCGTGCACGGCATCGATCTCGACATCGACGACGGCGAGTTCGTCGTGCTGGTCGGTCCGTCGGGCTGCGGCAAGAGCACGCTGATGCGGATGGTGGCCGGGCTCGAGGAAATCAGCGGCGGCGATCTGATGATCGGCGGCACGCGCGCGAATACGCTCGCGCCGCAGCAGCGCAACATCTCGATGGTGTTCCAGAGCTATGCGCTGTACCCGCATCTGTCGGTGTATGAAAACATCGCGTTCGGTCCGAGAATCCGCAAGGAATCCTCGGAGAAATTCAAGCCGCGCATCGATGCGGCCGCGAAGATGCTGAACCTCAGTGACTATCTGGACCGCTTGCCGCGCGCACTGTCGGGCGGTCAGCGGCAACGCGTGGCGATGGGCCGCGCGGTGGTGCGCGAGCCGTCGCTGTTCCTGTTCGACGAACCGCTGTCGAATCTCGACGCAAAGCTGCGCGTGCAGATGCGCACCGAAATCAAGGCCCTGCATCAGCGCTTGAAGAACACGGTGATCTACGTTACCCACGATCAGATCGAAGCGATGACGATGGCCGATCGCATCGTCGTGATGAACGCGGGACGTATCGAGCAGATCGGCCGTCCGCTCGAACTCTATGACCGGCCGGCGAATCTGTTCGTCGCGAGCTTCCTCGGCTCGCCGTCGATGAATTTCGCCGAGGGCGTGATCGTCAATCGCACGCAGGGTGCGGGTCTCGCGTTGAAGCTCGCGGACGGCAGCGAGGTCGCGCTCGAACGCACGCCTGCGTCGGCCGTGGTCGGTGCGAAGGCCACGCTCGGCGTGCGGCCCGAGCACATCGAGATCACGACGCAGATACCGGATGCCGCGCTCGACGTCGAAGTGATCGAGCCAACTGGCGCCGAAACGCACCTGTACGGGAAAATAGGCGGCGCTTCGTGGTGCGTGACCACGCGCGAGCGCTCGAAGATCGAGCCCGGTCAGCGTGTCGCGCTGCGTCTGCCGGCCGAACACATCCATCTGTTCGATACGGAGAGTGGACGCAGGCTGGTCTGAACCGCGTGCGGCTTGAACTTTGATCAGGCCGATTGAAGCCGAACAAGCTGCGAGCGACGCGGATCCATATGAAACAGCCCCTAAGGAACACCGGGTGTCCGCACCGAACTTGATTCCCCACATCCGCAACGCACTCGCGAGTCTGCGGCCCGCCGAGCGCAAGGTCGCCGACATGGTGCTCGCCGACGTCGACTTCGCGATGCGCGCGAGCATCACCGAACTCGCGCAGCGCGCCGACGTGTCCGAGCCTTCCGTCACGCGTTTTTGCCGCGCGATCGGTGCGCACGGTCTGCGCGACTTCAAGATGCAGCTCGCGCAGAGCGTCGCGGGCGGGCTGCCGTATGCATCGACCGCGGTCGCGCGCGACGACGACGTGCAGACCTTGATGGACAAGGTCGGCGAAGCGGCGATCGACGGCATCACGCATGCGCGCGGCGCGCTCGATCCTGCCGTGGTCGAAAGCGCGATCGCGGCGCTTTCGAGCGCCCGGCGCGTGTTTTTCTTCGGCGTGGGCTCAGGCTCGGGGCTCGTCGCGCAGGACGCGGCGCTGCGTTTTTTGCGCATCGACATCGCGGCGGCCGCGTTTACCGATGGTCATTTGCAGCGTCTATACGCGGGTCTGATGGAGCCGGGCGACGTCGCGTTTGCGATCTCGCATTCGGGGCGCAGCGTCGAAGTGAATGAAAGCATCCAGATCGCGAAGGAGCGCGGCGCGACGACGATCGCGCTGACCAACGTCGGCTCGCGACTCGCATGGCTCGTCGATATTCCGCTGCTGCTGCGCGTGGCGAGCCCGATCGATCCGAACACGCCGGGCGTGTCGCGGCTCGTGCATCTGTGCATCATGGATGCGCTCGCGATCGGCGTCGCGCTGAAGGCCGGGCCCGAGACGCTGGAAAAGATGCGCCACGCGAAGGCGCGGCTCGCGCCGCATGAGCCGGAAGGGGCGGGCGGGTAAGGCGCACACATTCCGCGACTTTCGTCGTCGCTCCAGGTAGAATCGGCTCGCAGCGTTCCCGTTTACGTCCGTCCGCCCATGTCCTCCCGTTCCGCCGACACCGCATCGCACGCCCCATCAACGACCACCGCCGAACGTGTGCCGACCCTGCTGCTGGCCGCCGCGCTATCGCTCGGCAGCGCGACAGCGCTCGGCTTCGCGCGCTTCGCGTACGCGCTGCTGTTGCCGTCGATGAAACTCGACCTCGGCTGGAGCTTCGCGCAGGCCGGCGCGATGAACACCGCCAACGCGCTCGGCTATCTGCTCGGCGCGCTCGTGTTTCCGCGCCTCGCGCGCCGCTGGTCGGCCGGCGCGCTGTTCGCGGCCGGTTGCGTGCTGACCGCGCTGCTGATGGCCGGCAGCGGCCTCACCGCCAGCACGCATGCGCTGCTGACGCTGCGCGTGATCACCGGTGCGAGCAGCGCGGCGATCTTCATCGGCGGCGGCGTGCTTGCGGCGCGGCTCGCGTCGGCGCGACCGCGCGACGCGGGGCTCGTGCTCGGTCTGTATTACGGCGGTACCGGCTGGGGGATCGTCGCGTCGTCGGTGCTGGTGCCGGTGACGATCCTTGATGCCGCCCACGGCTGGCAATTCGCATGGTTCGCGCTCGCGGCGGCCTGCGCGGTGTTCGCCGCGGTCGCGATCGGCGCGTCGCGCAGAATCGAGCGCGCGTACACGAGCGCGGCGGCTGCGGCGCATGCGGCCGGCGCCACCCCCGCCACGGGCTGGCCGCACTTCGCGGCCGCGCTCGCGGGCTACGGGCTGTTCGGCGTCGGCTATATCGGCTACATGACGTTCATCGTCGCGCTGCTGCGCAACGCCGGCATGAGCGCGGCGGTCGTCACCGGTTTCTATCTACTGCTCGGCGCGGCGACCGTGGTGTCGGCGCGGATCTGGTCGACGCTGCTCGATCGCATGCGCGGGGGCCAGGCGCTCGCCCTGCTCAACGCGCTGCTGGCGATCGCGACGCTGCTGCCCGCGCTCTTCACGCAGCCGTGGGTCGCGTTCGTTTCGGGCGCGCTGTTCGGCGCGACGTTCCTGTCGGCGGTCGCGTCGACGACCGCGTTCGTGCGCCACAATCTGCCCGCGAGCCACTGGGCGAAGGGCATCAGCGCCTTCACGATCGTGTTCGCGTTCGGGCAGATCGTCGGGCCGGTCGTGATCGGCTGGGTGTCGGATGGCGCCGGGCTCGCGCGCGGGCTCGTGTATTCGGCGCTGCTGCTGGCGGCCGGCGCGGTACTCGCGGCGTGTCAGAAGGCGTTGCGCGTGACGTGAGTCGCCTTGTGCGTGCTTCGTATTCAGCGATATGTCCAGCACCGATGCGCGACGAACGTGAGCGGCGGCACCACGCACACGACTAGCGCGATACCGAGCGCGGGCGGCCCGCCCGCAAGCTGGGTCAGGTGCGATACGAGCGCGGTCGACGTCAGGCCGCCCAGCGACACGACCACGAACCGCCCAGCGTTCATCAACGCAGGCAGCGCAGAAAAACTCCAGAACGTGTTCAACAGATAAGAGGCCGCCGTCGCCCAGGTGAACGCGATCGCGTTGGCCCACGGCGGCGACATGCCGGCGTCCGCGATCAGCGTCAGCGCAATGCATACATGCAGGCCGGTCGCGATGACGCCGCTCGCGCCAAAGCGCATCAGCCTGACCCGTTCGACCAGCATCATCGCGACGCTCCCTCGCGCTTGCGCAGGATCGCGAACAGCGATACGCCATAAGGCAGCGGCGCATGCGCGAGCCAGTGGCGCTCGGCGCTGAAGACGCGGTACAGCGCCGCGTTGAGCAGCCACGGCGGGATCGCGTCGCCGCTCGAATGTTTGCGACGCAGCAGCCGGTCGGCCCAGCGCGCGGCCACCGCGACCGGATACAGCAGTGTGTTGAAATAGCTGATGCGTTCGACTTCGTAGCCGGCCACGGCCGCGCAGCGCGTCAGCGAGCCGCGGCTATAGCGGCGGTAGTGATGCAGGAAAACGTCGTGAGCACTCCAGAGACTTTGTCCGGCCGGCACCGTCACGATGATGCGGCCTCCCGGCGTCAGCAGGTCGCGCATGCGCGCGAGCGAGCCGGCGTCGTCGGCGATATGTTCGAGGCAGTCGAAGAAACAGATCAGGTCGAAGCGTTCGCCGTGGAACGGCACGTCGTCGGGGCAGTGGCCCGCGCGGATGTCGAACTGGTTGCCGGTCTTGCGCGCGCTCAGCGCCCGAGCGGTCGGGTCCATCTCGAGGCCGCTGACGGCGCCGAAGCCGGCCAGCATGTCGAGGTTGCCGCCGGTGCCGGAGCCGACTTCGAGCACGCGTGCGCGACGCGGTAACGCGAGCCGTTCGAGCAGCGTGCGCAGCACGTCGCGCCGCGCGCGAAACCACCAGTGCCCGGCTTCGGTCTCGGCCATTTCCAGGTAGGCATCGGGAGACATGGTGGACTCCTCCGTTTTCAGCGGCCGACTACGCGAAACCGCGGCGCGGCACGCCTGCGTGTCAGTTCGACGCGCGCCACGTGCGCCGCGCGCGCATCCTGACGCACGCCCGGCAACATGCTGACCTTGCTCTTCGCCTGATAGCGACGCCGCACCAGATAAACGGGCCGTTCCTTCGACTCGTAGTAAATGCGGCCGACGTATTCGCCGATCACGCCGATGCCGATCAGCTCGATGCCGCCCATGAACAGCATCACCGAGATCGTGGACGCGTAACCGGGCACCGGATTGCCCGACCACAGCGTGCGGCCGATCACGAACCCGCCGTAGACGAACGCGAGTGTCGCGATCGACAGTCCGATATAAGTCCAGCTGCGCAACGGTACCGTGCTGAAGCTCGTGATGCCTTCGAGGGCGAAGTTCCACAGCCGCCAGCCGGAGAACTTCGAGTGACCGGCGCTGCGCGGCTCGCGTTCGTATTCGACGATCACGGTGCGGTAGCCGACCCACGCGAACAGGCCTTTCATGAAGCGACGGCGCTCCGGCAGGCTGCGCAGCGCGTTGACCACCTGCCGATCGATCAGCCTGAAGTCGCCGACATTCTCCGGCAGCTTCACTTCGGACAGCGCGTTGTGCACGCGATAGTAGAGCGCGGCCGCCGTGCGTTTGGCGAACGTATCGCACAGGCGGTTCGTGCGTTTGGCCGCAACCACTTCGGCGCCCGCGAGCCAATGCTCGATCATCACCGGGATCAGGCTCGGCGGGTCCTGCAGGTCCGCGTCGATCGGAATCACCGCATCGCCGAACGCTTCGTCGATGCCGGCGGTCAGCGCCGCTTCCTTGCCGAAGTTGCGCGTCAGGTCGATCACGCGAATGCGCCGGTCGCGGCCGCTCTGCGCGATCAGCCGATCGAGCGTCGCGTCGCTGCTGCCATCGTTGATGCAGACGATCTCGAAGCGCGTGCCGTCGATCGATTCCAGCACCGGCACGACCGCCGCGAAGAAGCGTTCCACCGCGTCCTGCTCGTTGTAGAACGGCACGACGAGTGAGATCAGCGGCGTGGTTGTATGAGTTGGCATGACGCTTCCCCGTTTATCGAATGATTCGAACCGCGTGCGAATAGGCGAGGGTGGTGCGCTCGCCGCGTTCTTCGTCCATCATGCGCACGCGGCGCACGACGATCAGCAGCACCAGCAGCAGAACGATCGGGCCGATCTGCGGCAACTCCGCCGTGCGGTTGAAGAGTTCATAGACCGGCAGCAGCCACGCGAGCGCAATCACACTCTGCTCGCCGCGCAGCCAGCCTTCGCCGATGCCGAGCGCGGTCAGGCAGGCCGTCGCGATGCCGAGCCACGCCAGTTCGTAGTGCCACACGTAGGGGTTCGTCAGCAGCGTGGCGACGACGAGACTCGCCGCGCGCAGCCGCGTGTCGCGCGTGTTTCGCCACACCTGCCATGCGGCTGCCGCGGCGATGAGTCCGACGCAGGCCTGGGCCGCAAAGGCCGCGGCGATCGGCGCACCGCCCTCGCGCAGCACCGCGAACGCGGTCGGCGACGCGAGCCAGTAACCGCGGCATTGCTCGAGCAGCGTCTCACGCGCAATGCCGGTGTTGACGAAGAAGAGCCGCACCGATTGCACGCCGCATATCAGCACGCTGAACGCGCCGAACAGCGCCGCGCTGAACGCGGCGGCCGCCAGCGTGCGCCATGCGCGTGCGGCAATCAGCACGAGCGGAAACAGCACGGCCATCTGCGGCTTGATCGCGAGCAGACCGAGGCACAGCCCCGCGCGTACCGGATGCCGGCGCAGCCAATGCAGCGTGAGCGCGGCGATGCCGGCGGTCAGCAGCGAGTTCTGGCCGAAGATGGCTGGCACGAACACGCACGGCGAGGCCGCGACGACGAACCATGCGAAGCGCGAGCCCCTGAAGCTGTCGGCAAGGCCCGACGCGCGCAGCGTGCCCGCGCTGAGCAGCACGATGCCGCCGCCGACGAACACGAAGTACATGACGAGCTGCGGCAACAGCGCGAGCGGCGCGATCAGCACGAGGAACGTCGGCGGATAAAGCCAGGGCATCACGCTGTCGTGGCTCACGTTCGTGAATAGCGCGCGCTGTAGCTTGTCGAACGACGCATGGTCATAGACCTGCATGGCCGAACCGTGCAGCAGTCCATACGAGGCCGACCAGAAAATCGAAAAATCCTCACCGGGACGCGTGAGCCGCGGGTCGGTGAAGCCGTGGCTCGCATAGGCCCACAACGCGATGATCCCCACGTACAGCACGCACATCCCACAGCAGTAGAAGACGATGCGCTCGGGCGTAAGCCAGCCGTGAATCTCGCTGTCGCCGCTGCGCATGCGTAGTTGTGATGCGTACATGATCCCCGCCCCCCGCGTGATCCGGATCGGGTCTATCGACCCGCCGTTCGTTCTGTTTATAGATTCCGTCTTGTATGTGTCGGCGCGTGACATCGAATTAAAAACCGTGTCGTTGCGCTGAACCGGTCAGCTCATTGTTGGCGGAAATTGATGCGACTTTCAAGCTCGCGTTTTCCTGGCCGCGCGCCGCGCACTGCCGACTCCGCCAAATAGCGGGCCAAACGGCCAGCTTTATGTGCGCCAACGCACCAAGCCGTCTCGCCGATGAGACGCTTTGGACCGGCGCGCCCTTCGGGAACGGCGATTTTTCGATGGAATTTATTTTTTACCGGAGCAGGGAAAGTCCTGGGGAAAAAATGCCGAGCCTTGCCCGGCGGGGTATTACGCGATCCGCGAAGTGTTCGGCGGGTCAGGCAAAACGTCGCGCATTCGGACATTTCGGACGCGAATACGGCGCGGGGCTGGGGGCCAGTCGGCTCGAACCCGCGTCGTTACGCTGTTTTCGCAAAGCTGGTCCCGTCCTTGCGATAGGGAGTGCGCGGAGTGCCGGCCTCGAGCCGACGCCAAGAAAAGAATCACGAAAGACGGGGGATGTATGCACAACAAGATCACGCGACTGCGCGGCGATACCAGGCCCGTGTGCGGCGCACATCGTGCGGCCATGCTGCGCCAGCGGCACGCGGCCGCGATGCTGCGGCTCGCGCGGCAGCTGCCGCTTCACTTTCCCCGTTTCCTCCAGTTCGTGTCGCCCAGCGTTGCGACCATGCGGATCAAACACCGCGCGACGCTGATCGGGCGGCGAAACTAGCCAGCAGCTTCCCGCATTTCCCTGCAGTACCCGCAGTCCCATCGCCCACGCCAATCCTGGTAACGGGTTCCATTAGTTAGTCTTCCAGAGGAGTCGAATCATGAAGAACATCATCGCTGCCGCAGCCCGTTTCGTTCGTGACGAAGACGGCGTGACCGCCATCGAATATGGGCTGCTCGCCGGCCTGATCGCGCTGTTGATCATCACCGGCGTGACCACGCTCGGCCAGCATCTGCAGACGATTTTCAACAACCTCGCGGCCTCGGTCTGAGTCCTCGAGTCGACGGACGAACCTCGCGATTCGTCCGTCCCCTTCCCACTGGAAAAAGGAGGTCTGTCATGAAGAACCTGATTGCTCGCGCAGCACGTTTCATTCACGACGAGGACGGTGTGACCGCCATCGAATACGGCCTGCTCGCCGGTCTGATTGCACTGCTGATCATCGGCGGCGTGACCACGCTCGGCACCAACCTCAGCGCGATCTTCAACAATCTCGCTGACTCGGTCTGACGCGGCTCAATCATCCTTGACGAGGTCATCATGACGCTGCCACCTCTGCCGCCACATCCTGTACCGCTGTGCGTGATCGTGCTGGCGATCGTGGCCGCGAGCACGGACATAAGCGCGCGGCGCATTCCGAATCGCCTGATCTCACTCGGACTCGCCGTCGCGCTTGCCGTGCAGATGTCGATTCACGGGCTGCTCGCCGGCGCGCTCGACTGGTTGATCGGGGCGGCGTGCGGCCTCGCTTTGCTGTTGCCGTTCTATCTGCTGGGCGGCATGGCCGCCGGCGACGTGAAGCTGCTGATGATGATCGGCGCGTGGGTCGGACCCGCGCTGACCTGGCGGATCGCGCTTGCCACTTTTCTGCTCGGCGGGCTCTGGTCTCTGCTGATCGTGCTGCGCCGCGGCCGCTTCGCGCGCGTGCTCGCGAATCTGCGGCAACTGCTCGGCGGCCTCGTCGTCGCGCCGCTCGGACAGCCAAACCTGATCGATGCGCGGTCCGGATCGGTCGGGTCGATTCCCTACGGCGTCGCGATCGCGGCCGGAACCCTCGGAATGCTGTTCGCGGCCGCGCTATAGCCGGACGTTTCCACTGAACGATGCGGGAGTGTTGCCATGAAAAACAGTCGGGCTTTAGTGATGCTGACGATCGCCGTGCTGGCGGGCCTCGCGGCCGTGAGTTTCGCGTCGCGCTGGCTGCTGCAGACGTCGTCGGGCGCGGTGACGTCGGTTGCGGTGGCGTCGTCGGAAATCAGCCTCGGCCAGCCGCTGAACCAGAACCTGATCCACCTGGTCAGTTGGCCGACTTCGAGCGTGCCGCCCGGTGCGTTCGCCGACGGCAAGGCGCTCGAAGGGCGCGTGCTGCTGACGAGTCTCGCGCCCGGCGAGCCGGTGCTCGAATCGAAGCTCGCGCCGCAGGGTACGAAAGGTGGCTTGTCAGCGGTGATTGGTGAAGGCAATCGCGCGATCACCGTACGCGTGAACGACGTGGTCGGCGTCGCGGGCTTCGCACTGCCGGGCAATTACGTCGACGTGATCGTCAATACGCAGCAGACGAACAAGACCGACACGTCGCAAAGCATCTCGAAGATCGTGCTCGAAAAGATCCTCGTGCTAGCGGTCGCGCAGCAGGTCAGCCGCGATGACACCGCGCCGAAAGTGGTCAACGCGGTGACGCTCGAGGTGACGCCCGAGCAGGCCGAGAAGCTCGACCTCGCGCGCAGCGTCGGCACGCTGTCGCTGGTACTGCGCAATCAGGTGGACAAGCAGACCCCGAGCACCGGCGGCGCGACCAAGCTGACCTTGCTCGACGTGCCGGCTTCGGCGCCGGCGGCGCCCGATGTGCATCCGGTGCGCACGCACTATGCGGCGCGTCCGGCGCCCAGGCGCGATTGCGTCGGCGTGCTGTCGGGGGTGACGGGCAGCGTCGAATGTTTCTAGCGCGGTCGCGGCGCGCAGGTTAGCGCGAGTTCACGTCAGGCGCCGCGATCTGAATCAGAAGGCAATCAAAAGACGTCTCGGTTCACACCTATCGAGCGACGGGGGCAGCAACATGAAAACACAACAACGGTTCTCATCCGGTGGCGGCAAGCATTGCCGCTCGCTCGGCGGCACGGTGCTCGCCGCCGCGCTATGCGCCGGATTGACGGCCGCGCACGACAGCGCGGCCCAAACGATGGCCGCCGCGCAACTGCCGCCGGGCTGGGGTGCGCAGACAGCGCCGCTGCCGGTCGGCCGGGGCGCCGTGCCGATGCTGGTCAGCAACACGCCGATGCCGACCGGCGCGACGAGCGGCAGGGTGGTCGCCCCCGCGCAGCTGACCGGGCCGAACTGCACCGGCGAGATTCGCGACGAATCGAGCGTGTCGGTGGCAGTCGGCAAGTCGATCCTGGTGCCGCTCGTCGAGGCCGCGCGCAACCGCACGCTCGGCAATCCGGTCGTCGCGCAGGCGACGCTCGTGTCGCAGCGCACGCTGTACGTGGTCGGCATGAGCGTCGGCACCACGAACATGATCGTGCAGGGCCGCAGCGGCGCATGCCAGATCATCGACGTGAGCGTCGGCGTCGATGCCGAAGGGCTGCAACGCACACTCGCGCAATTGCTGCCGAACGAGCGCGGCATTCGCGTGTCGAGCGCGGCCGGCAATCTCGTGCTCGCGGGCCGCGTGTCGAGCGGGCAGGCTGCGCAGCAGGCGATGAGCATCGCCGGCGCTTACGCGGGCGCGCAGCCCACCCAGCAAGACCAGGCGAGCACCGCGAGCTTTGGTAACGGCGGCACGATCTCGCAGCAAAGCTCGAGTGTTAGCAAGGGTTCCGAAGTCATCAACATGATGACGGTCGATTCGCCGCAGCAAGTGATGCTCGAAGTAAAGGTCGCCGAGGTGTCGAAGACGTTGCTCAATCAGTTGGGCGCGGCGGTCAACATCCAGGGCGGCTTCGGTTCGTGGACCGGTGCGCTCGTGAGCAGCCTGCTCGCCGGTGTCAGCAGTGGTATCGCGGTGAGCAAGGCGAACAACAGGCCGTTCAATATCGCCGTCGACGCGCAGAAGAGCGACAGCCTCGGCAAGATTCTCGCGGAGCCGAACCTCGTCACGCTGAGCGGCCAGGAAGCGTCGTTCCTCGCGGGCGGCCGGGTCTTCATTCCGGTGTCGCAAAGCAACGGCTCGGGCGGCTCGACGATCACGCTGCAGGAAGAAGAGTTCGGCGTCGGCCTCAAATTCACGCCGACCGTGCTCGCGGGCAGCCGCGTGAATCTGAAGGTCGCGCCGGAAGTATCGGAACTGTCGCCGACCGGCGTCACCGTGTCGGCGAGCGGCACGGGCAACACCTCGGTGCTGCCGCTGATCACGACGCGGCGCGCGTCGACGACGGTGCAGATGAACGACGGCGAGAGCTTCGCGATCGGCGGGTTGATCCAGAACAACATCACCGGCTCGCTGAAGGCGCTGCCCGGCATCGGCGAAGTGCCGGTGCTCGGTGCGCTGTTTCGCAGCACGTCGTTCCAGCAGGATCGCACGGAGCTGATCTTCATCGTCACCGTGCATCTGGTGAAGCCGCTGCCGGCGGGCGACTATCCGCTGCCGACCGATAGCTTCACCGGTGTATCCGACGGCACGGTCTACGCGACCGGCAACATGGAAGGCCGCCGGCCCGCAGCGCAGGCAGCGGGCGCCGCGAACCCGAATGCGCCGCAGATGCCCGCGCAACCGCAAACGCAACCCGCGTTGCCCGCACCGGTTCCGACGCCGGCACCGACCGAAGGCTCGGCCGCGCCCGCCGCGCTGCTGCCGCGTGACACCCCGGCGGACCGGCCGGCACCGTCGGCGGCGGTGCCGCCACCGGACAAGACGACCGCAACGGCAGCGTCGGCAGCGCAAGCGCACACCAACGCCGAACCCGCACTCGCCAAAGCCGACGCCATGAGCCCAAGCAACCCGACGATCAAGGGCGCACAGCCCAACCCATAACGCGCCGCGAAGGAGACTCTCATGAAACCCGAACATCTTCTGATCCCGCGCCGCGCGGCGTTGCTAATGATGCTGGGCGGCTCGTTGAGCGGCTGCATGTCGAGCTCGCCGATCTGGGACGCACACGTCGGCGACGCCGTGCGCACCGTGACGCAGATGCAGATCATCGATCCGCATGCGGGCGAGCACACGCCATCCACACCGGGCGTCGACGGCAAGGCCGCGGTCGCCGCGCAGCAGCAGTACGACAAGTCGTTCCAGACGCCGGTCACGACGTTCAATCCGTTCGTGATGGGTATCGGCAGCAGCGGCGGCAGTCAGTGATGGCGAACGCGGCGCATGGGGCGGACGCGCCGTCCGCCGGTTAATTCGACAGCTCGGTTGGGAACATCATGATCAACATCCTGGCTCTCTCTGAAGACGGCGCACGGCTCGCGCAGATCGCGCATCTGAGCGGCGAAGCCGGCGACTACCGGATCACGCGCGCGATGGGCACGCCGTCGCTGCTCGGCGAACGCGGCGACACGCTCGACGCGTTCGACGTGCTGATCGTCGACGCCGCGTCGCTGAAGGATGCGGAGCTCGCGGTGGTGGAGCGCCTGCATCGCGAGCATGGGCGGCTCACCTGCATCCTGCTGATTCCCGACGCATCGCCGCAGACGCTGATCGCCGCGATGCGCGCGGGCTTTCGCGACGTGCTGAACTGGCCGCTCGATTCGCGCCAGTTCGGCGACGCGCTGCAGCGCGCGCAGGCGCAGAGCCTGCAAGGCGGCACGCGCGATACGCGGATTCTGTCGTTCGTGTCGTGCAAGGGCGGCGCCGGCACCAGCTTCATCGCCGCGAACGTCGCGCATGCGATCGCGACTCTGCCGCAGAAAAAGCGCGTTTTGCTGATCGATCTGAACCAGCAGTTCGCCGATGCCGCGTTTCTGGTCTCCGACCAGACGCCGCCGTCGACGCTGCCGCAAATCTGCGCGCAGATCGAACGCATGGATGCCGCGTTCTTCGACACGAGCCTCGTGCACGTGAGCGACAGCTTCCATATTCTCGCCGGCGCGGGCGACCCGGTGAAGGCGGCCGAGGTCAAGGAAGACCGCCTCGAGTGGCTGCTCGGCGTCGCCGCGCCGCATTACGACTTCGTGCTGTTCGATCTCGGCCAGACGCTGAACCAGTTGTCGATGCTCGCGCTCGATCGCAGCGACCAGATTCATCTCGTGCTGCAGGCGAGCATGCCGCACGTGCGGGCCGGCCGCCGGCTGCAGGAGATTCTCTGCTCGCTCGGCTACGCGCAGGAGCAGATGCGGCTGATCCTGAACCGCTATACACGACACGGCGAGCGGCCGCGCGCGGCGCTCGAATCCGTGCTCGGCATGAGCGCGTATCAGGTGATCCCCGAGGATGCCGAAACGGTGACCGATGCGATGAACCAGGGACTGCCGGTGTCGAAGACGGCGCGCGGCAGCGGGGTTGCGCGCAGCCTGCAGGCGCTCGCCGAAAACATCGCGGCACGCGCGACCAAACCGGGGCGTTCGCGCGCGAAGGGCGAGTCGCTGTTCGGGCGGCTGCTGGGCCGCCAGCCGTCGCCGAAACTCGAAACGCTTTAACCGTGCTCCAACGCTACACGATCAGAACAGGGGAACGTCATGTCGCTTCGTGAGCAGATTTCCGCGCAACGTGTGCAGCCGCTGGGCGAACGCCAGGATCCGGCGGGCGCCGGCATGTTGCGCGGCGCCTACCAGAAACTGAAACGCGAGATTCATCAGGCGGTGCTCGAACGCGTCGAGCTCGAACGGCTGTCGCGCCTGCCGCCCGAGCAGGTCCGCCAGGAGATCGCGACGCTGATCGGGCGCATTCTCGAAGACCAGAAGGCGCCCGCCAACGATCTCGAACGCCGGCAACTCGTCGGCGACGTGCACGACGAAATGTTCGGCTTCGGTCCGCTCGAAGTGCTGCTGCGCGACCCGACCGTGTCCGACATTCTGGTGAATACGCATCGTCATACGTACGTCGAGCGCCGTGGCCGTCTCGAAGCGACCGATGTGACCTTCTACGACGACGCGCATCTGATGAAGGTCATCGAGAAGATCGTCTCCGGCGTCGGCCGCCATATCGACGAATCGAGCCCGATGGTCGACGCGCGCTTGCCGGACGGCTCGCGCGTGAACGCGATCATCCGGCCCTGTGCGATCGACGGTCCGTTGCTGTCGATCCGCCGTTTCGCCGCCAATCCGTTGCAGGTTGCCGACCTGGTTGAATTGCAGAGCCTGACGCCGCCGATGGCCGAAGTGCTCGACGCGCTCGCGCGCGCGAAGGTGAACATCCTCGTGTCGGGCGGCACGGGCAGCGGCAAGACCACGCTGCTGAACGTGCTGTCGGGCTTCATTCCGGGCGACGAGCGCATCGTCACGATCGAGGACGCGGCCGAACTGCAACTGCGCCAGCAACACGTGCTGCGGCTGGAGACGCGTTCGCCGAACATCGAGGGACGCGGAGAGATCACGCAGCGCACGCTGGTGCGCAACGCGCTGCGGATGCGGCCCGACCGCATCATTCTCGGCGAGGTGCGCGGCGCCGAAGCGCTCGACATGCTGAACGCGATGAACACCGGCCACGAAGGCTCGCTGTCGACGATCCACGCGAACACACCGCGCGATGCGCTGACGCGCCTCGAAAACATGATGACGCTCGGCGGCCTGTCGCTGCCGACGCGCACGATGCGCCAGCAGATTTCGTCGGCGATTTCGGTGGTCGTGCAAGCCACGCGTCTGACCGATGGCCGCCGCAAGATCGTCAGCATTTCGGAGCTGACCGGCATGGAGGGCGACATGATCAACATGCAGGAGATCTTCGTGTTCCGCCGCTCCGGCGTCGATACGAAGGGCAACGTGCGCGGCCATTTCTGCGCGACCGGCGTGCGGCCCCAATTCGCCGAGCGCTTGCAGGCATTCGGCGTGGCGCCCTCGGAGCAGGTCTACGATCCGGCGCGTCGCTTCGAAACGACATGACGAGTATGGGCAACGCGCACCGACCGCTCACCCGGTGTTTCAGGAGACTTGCATGAGCCCGATTTTCTACGCGTCGATCATTCTGCTGTTCGCGGCCGTGGTGCTCGCGACGAGCGGCGTCTACGAGTATTGGAACAGCCGGCACGGCCCGGTCGCGCGCCGCGTCGATTCGCGGATTCGCGCGGTATCCGCCGGCGGCGCGTTGAGCAGGCAGCGTCTTTCGATTCTGAAGACGCGCACGATGGCCGACTCGGCGGTGCTCACGCGGCTGCTGCTGCGCATTCCGCGCGTGCATGCGCTCGATCTGTTTCTGCAGCAGTCGGGGCTATCGTGGTCGGTCGGGCGACTCGTCGGCACCTGCGCGGTGTTGCCGCCGTTCGTGCTGATGGCGGGCGCGAGCCTCGCGATGCCATGGGTCTTCACCGCGGGCGCCGCGGCGCTGTCCGCATTGCTGCCGCTCGCCTACGTGCAGCGGCGGCGCAACCGGCGCATCCGTCAACTCGAACGGCAACTGCCGGACGTTTGCGACATGCTGTCGCGCGCGTTGCGTTCGGGCCATGCGTTCACCGGCGCGATCGATATGGTCGGCACCGAGTTCGCCGAGCCGATGAGCGGCGAGTTCCGCATCGTGTTCGACGAGATCAACTACGGCGTGTCGATCAGCGAGGCGCTGACGAATCTCGCGACGCGCGTGCCGATTCGCGATCTGCGTTACTTCGTGATCGCCGTCGTGATCCAGCGCGAGACGGGCGGCAATCTCGCCGAAGTGCTCGACGGCATCACCGCGCTGATCCGCGACCGCTTCAAGCTATTCGACAAGGTTCGCGTGCTCGCCGCCGAAGGCAAGATGTCCGCCTGGGTGCTCGGCCTGCTGCCGTTCGGCGTCGGCGCCGCGATGATGGCGATCAACCCCGGATTCCTGAACGTTCTGTGGCAGGACCCGGCGGGCGTCAAGATGATCGCGGTGGCGAGCGTGGCCATGCTGTTCGGCATTCTGTGGATGCGGCACATCGTGAAGATTCGCGTCTGAGCGGGCGAGAGGTCATCGGAGAAGGACCATGCAAACACTGAACATCACGCAGACTCTGTTGCTTGCCGGCGTATTCGCGATCGTTTTCGCGGCCGTGTTCGGCGCGATGCATCTGAGCACGCCGCGCGACATGAGCCGCCGTATCGAGCAGGCGGGCGGCGCGAATGCCGTCCCGGCGCCGGAGCAACTCGACGCCGCCGCGCAGACGCCGTGGTACGAAAAACTCGTCGAGATTTCGCAGCCGATCTCGAAGCTGTCGGTGCCGAAGGACGGCTGGGAGCAATCCGCACTGCGCCTGCAATTGATGACCGCCGGCTGGCGCTCGGCCAACGCCGCGCCGGTCTATCTGGCCGCGAAGACCGCGCTCGCGCTGACGTTGCCGCTCGTGGCGATGCTCGCGCTGTACGGGTCGTCGTTCGCGAATTCGCTGCTCGAACGCGCGATCGTGCTGGTCGTGCTGGCCGCGCTCGGCTACTACCTGCCGAACGTCGTGCTGTCGCGCCGCATCGCAGCGCGCAAGCGCAGCATCGTCGAGGACTTTCCCGATGCGCTCGATCTGCTGACCGTGTGTGTCGAAGCGGGTCTGGGCCTCGATGCGTCGCTGATGAAAGTCGGCGAGGAAATCCGCCTTCGCAGCGCGGTGGTCGCGAGCGAGCTCGAACTGATGCTGCTCGAAATGCGTTCAGGTTTCTCGAAGGAAAAGGCGCTGCGCAATTTTTCGCTGCGCACCGGTGTGGAAGACATCGACTCGTTCAGCGCGATGCTGATCCAGGCCGAGCGCTTCGGCACCAGCATCGGCGCGTCGCTGCGTGTGCTGTCCGATACGCTGCGCACGCGCCGCCGGATGCGCGCGGAGGAGCGGGCCGCGAAGATCGCGCTGAAGTTGCTGTTTCCGTTGATGTTCTGCATTTTTCCGGCGCTGCTCGTCGTGCTGATGGGGCCCGCGATGATTCATATCTATCGCGATCTGCTGCCGAGCATGGCGGGTGGTGCATGACGCGCTTCGTCGCGAGCGGATCGACATGTGGAATGAACGGAGAGAGCCGGTGGAACGCACGAGACAACGTGGCGCGGCGGCGGTGCTGATTGCGCAAACCGCGAGCTGAAGCGCGCAGGACCTGTTATGGATTGTCGCGCGTCTCGGCCGTGCGTCTGCCCTGGAAGACCGGCAGCCGCCAGCCGTAGCGCAGCGACGCGAGCCGCACCAACACGCAGGCCAACGTCGCGAACCACGGCGTCCACCAGTCCGTCCAGCCCGCGTACGAAAAACCGACCTGCACCGCCGCGCCGAACAGCGCGGCCGACGCATAGATTTCGCGCTCGAGAATCGCGGGTACGCGCGAGAGCACGACGTCGCGCATCACTCCGCCGCCCACCGCGCTGACGACGCCGAGCAGAATCGCGAGTTCGGCATTGTGGCCGTACGTGAGCGCTTTCTGCGCGCCCGACACCGCGAACAGACCGAGCCCGATCGCGTCGAAGAAGAGCACCGGCTGACGCAGCCGGCGCACCTGCGGATACGCGAGAATCGTCACCGCCGACGCGGCGAGCGCGGTGGCCAGATAGCGCCAGTTCGACAGCCCGGCCGGTGGGATCGCGCCGATGCACACGTCGCGCACGATGCCGCCGCCGCACGCGACCATGAAGGCGATCACGACGATGCCGAACAGGTCGAGCCGTCGTTGACGCGCGGCGACCGCGCCGCTGATCGCGAACACGAAGGTGCCGATCAGGTCGAGAATGGTGTAGACGGCGTGTGAATTCACTGAATGGTTTCAACCTGGTCGGCGACGATGCCCGCAGTGCGCAGCGCCCGCATCGACAGTTCGGCGTGCGCGTGCAGGTCTTTGTAGATCGTTTCGATCAGCTTCGACATGGAGGGCTCCTTGTTGCCATGAACGCCAGGGAAGGAAGGCGGCGAAATGCGGACCGTCTGTCAGGATCGCGCAGGCGGCGCGCTTGCGGACTCGCTTTCGAGCAGGCTGTGTGAAAGCTTGCCGAGCAGACGTTCGAGCGTTTTGCGTTCGTTCGCGCTGAGCGCCTTCGCGAGCTCGACCTCGAGCTCGGTGCCCACCGCTTCGGACGCCTGCGCGACTTCGAGGCCGTGCGCCGTGGCACGCAACGCGATACTGCGGCGGTCCGACGCATGCATGTTGCGCGTGATCAGGCCGCGCGTTTCAAGCTCGGCGAGGACTTTGGAAAGCAGCGTTTTTTCGATCAGCGCGCGCTGTGAAACGGATTTGGGCGTGATGTCGGGCTCCGCGCAGACGAGGCGCAGCACGCGCAACGCACGCACGTCGAGATCCCAGCGCTCGCGGTAGACCATGTTCGCGCGGTTGATCAGCAATGCGCTGGTCAGGTCGAGCCTGAAAGTCAGGAAGTCCGAGTACAAGAAATTGCTCCGCTGTCGACCGTCATACACAGTGCAGGCATTATAGGCAAGTAGTTGAAATTTTCAAATACTTGCACGGAGCCCACTGCCAGCGCAGTCAAAGCTGTTTGCAATAGAACGTCGTCGCGCACAACGCCCCGTCGGGCATCAGCGCGTAATTCGGCACGCTGCCGACGCGTTGCCATCCGGCGCGCTGATAAAGCCGTTCGGCATCGCCACCGGTTACGGTGTCGAGCACGAGAACCGACTTTCTCTCTTCCCGCGCGACGCGATCGAGTTCGCGCATCAGAGCGTGCGCGACGCCGCGCCGGCGTGCTTTTCTGTGCACGAGCATCTTCGCGACGTCGGCGCGATGTGGCTGATTTTCGGGTTGCGCGGTAATCAACTGCACGGTGCCCACGATATCGCCGCTGTGATCTTCGGCGATCAGTAATACGCGCTCGCCACGCGCGACGCTCTCCACGACGTTGCGCCAGAACGCGAGCGCCGTGTTACGCGAGATCGGCAGCATGAAGCTGACCGATGCTCCGCCTTCCACGCAGTCGACCAGCACGTCGGCGAGCGCTTCGACGCAGGCCGAAGCTTCGTTCGCGCCCACGCGCCGTATGGTCACGTTATCGCTCATCCGTTTCTCCGTTCGTTGACTGGCGATGTGGTCAGCGCGACGAGATAGCGCGCGCGTTTGCGAGTGGGGTTACGGAACACGATCGGGCTGTCGAGCCGCATCGCCAGGCAGTCGCCGGTCTTGAGCCGCCAGCTGGTGTCGCCGACCGTGATTTCCATCGACCCGTCGAGCATCCACACCTGTTGATGAATGTCCGCGTCGCGCGCGCCGGTTTCGTAACTGACGCGCTGACCGGCGGGAAAGTTGACCTCGACCAACTGGATCGCCGAGCGCGCGGTCGGCGACAGATGACGTCGCACATACCCCGAGCTCGGATCGGTCCACACCGCCTGCTCGGTCGCGCGACTGACCGGCGATGGCTCGGCAGCCGGCGCGCCATCCTGCTCGAATAGCGACGCGAGCGGCACGTTCAACGCGGTCGCGAGTTTGTCGAGCACGGTCGCGGTAGGACTGCTCTGAGCGCGCTCGATCAGCGAGATATTCGAGCGGCTGACTTTGCTGCGCTCGGCCAGTGCATCGAGCGACCAATTTTGAGCGTCGCGCAGTTCTTTGATCCGGCGCGCGATCAGGGCGTTGATGTCCATGTAATCCAGTTTAAGGGATGCGGTTTCCAGTAAACTAGACGGCGGCTTTTTTCTTGTCAATGCGCAAATGCCCACTCACCAATTTGAATAAAAACCCGCACAAAATTGCCGACTCTTTATTCGCTTTGATTCGCTAACTTTCAATTAGCCTGTGTCGGAAAAGCCTTACGCCACATTACGCATAAAATTACACGTATTGGTATAAATACCGATGCTGTAGTCAGACTACATTCCTACATTACTCACCACGGAGAGTCGCTACAGCCCATCCAGTTGCGCCGATTCTTCTTCCCACAGGCAAACGTTTGCAGTCATCGCTGCATGCCTGTTTTCGCGTCCGTTTTCCATCCCCCGACGCGCTCCGTTGCCCCAGAAAAGCACAATTTCGGAGAGACACCTATGCAGAAGAAACTATGGCCGGCTGTCGCGATTGCGGCGGCCGTGAGCGCCGCTGCGCCCGCCGCTGCGCACGCGGACATCCCCACTCCTGGTCTCGACTTCGCGCCCATGTCGACGGTGCTGAACGCGTTCGCGTCGGCCGCGGCGCATCGGCGCGCGCAAACGCTCGTCAACAAGATGACGATCGACGAAAAGCTGCAGTTCATTCACTCGCAGTACGCGATGTCCGCCGTGCCGGGCGGCGGCGCGGGCTACATTCAGGGCGTGCCGCGTCTCGGCATTCCCGACCTGAACATGGTCGACTCGGCCACGGGTTCGGGCAGCACCAACCAGCCATCGACGACCTTCCCGGCGACGCTCGCGGTAGCGGCGAGCTGGGACCGCGCGCTGTCGTGGAACTTCGGCAAGCAGATCGCGATCCAGTTGCGTCAGCAGGGCTTCGGCATGGGGCTCGGCGGTGGCACCAACCTCGCGCGTGAGCCACGCGGTGGCCGGCTCTTCGAGTACCTCGGCGAAGATCCGGTGCTTGCCGGCGAGATGCTCGCCGAGCGCACCGACGGCACGCAAAGCCAGAAGGTCATCGCGACGATCAAGCACTACATGGGCAACGAGCAGGAACATAACCGCGGCGGCGGCAATAGCCAGATCGACGAGCGCACGATGCGCGAGCTCTATCTGCTGCCGTTCGAAATCGCCGCGCGCCGCGCGCAGCCAGGCAGCGTGATGTGCAGCTACAACGAGGTCAATGGCATCCAGGCCTGCGAGAACCCGCACATTCTCAACGACGTGCTGAAGAACGACTGGCACTTCGAAGGTCAGGTGCAGTCGGACTGGGGCGCGACGCATAGCACGGCACCGGCGATCAATGCGGGTCTCGACGAGGAGGAAGACGTCGGTTCGACCGTCTATCTGACGCCCACGCTGGTCAAACAGGCGATCGCGAACGGCTCGGTGTCGACCGCGCGCCTCGACGACATGGTCGAGCGCAAGCTGTATGTGATGATCCGCACGGGCGTGATGGACGATCCGCCGAAGGGTGGCGCGACCATCGACTTCTCGGCCGCGAGAGCCTTCACGCAGTCGGTCGAAGAGCAGTCGATGGTACTGCTGAAGAACGCCAGCAATCAGTTGCCGCTCGCCGCTGGTTCGCTGTCGCGTATCGCGGTGATCGGCGGCCATGCCGACGCGGCGGTGCTGACGGGCGGCGGTTCAGGCAACACGCGCGATCCGGTGACGGGCGCGTTCGCCGGTTGCGGCGGCTTGACGTTCGGCACGGAGACGGGCTGCAGCTGGTGGACCAACCCGTGGCTGAAGCTGAACACGCCCATCGTGTCGGCGATCAAGGCGCTCGCGCCGCAGGCCACCGTGACCTTCGCCGGCAACAGCGATCAGCAGTCGCCGTTTGCCGCCTACACGCAGCAGCAGATCACCCAGGCGGCCACGCTGGCGGCCAACTCCGACGTCGCGATCGTCGTGGTCGCGCAGCCGGCCGGTGAGGATATCGGCGATCTGCCGAGCCTGGGCCTCGCGAATCCGACCAACCAGGATGCACTCGTCGAAGCGGTTGCGGCGGCCAATCCGCACACGATCGTCGTCGTCGAAAGCGGCAACCCGGTGCTGATGCCGTGGAAGGATAGCGTGTCGGCGATCATCGAAGCATGGTATCCGGGCGAAGGCGGCGGCAATGCGATTGCGAACGTGCTGTTCGGCAAGGTCAATCCTTCCGGCAAGCTGCCCGTCACGTTCCCGGTGCGCGACCAGGATACGCCGACGTGGGGCACGAATGGCGCGTTTGCGGCGAACCCGGTGTACGCCGAGAAGCTCGATATGGGCTATCGCTGGTACGACTCGCAGAACATCACGCCGATGTTCGAGTTCGGCTATGGCCTGTCGTACACGCACTTCGCATACTCGGGTCTGTCGGTTCAGCATCTGCCGGGCGGCCTGATCGACGTGTCGTTCAACGTGCGTAACGATGGTCGCGTCGCCGGTGCGGAAGTGCCGCAGGTGTACCTCGGCGTGCCGTATCAGGGTGAACCGCCACGGCGTCTCGTCGGCTGGGACAAGGTGGGTCTGAACCCGGGCGAATCGCGTCGTGTGCACGTTGTCGTGACGCAGCGCATGCAGAGCGTGTGGGATACGACGAGCAACCGTTGGCTCTATGTGCCGGGCAGCTCGGTGTACGTCGGCGCATCGTCGCGCGACATCCGTCTGCAGGGGCACGGCTAAATAGTGTGACGGTGTAGCGAATGCGGGCGCGCCAGGTTGCGCGCCCGCCTGTATTGTTGTTTACGCTTTCAGCGTGTTCTTGTAGAACTTTCCATCCTTCATCACGATGCGCAGGTTCTGCTCCGGCTTCGCGATCAGGTCGAGATTCTCGAGCGGATTGCCGTCGACGAGCAGCAGATCGGCGTACGCACCTTCCTCGAGTACACCGAGCTTGCGCGGGTACGGATTGCGGTGCCCGGACAGCGCGAGTAGCTGGCCATTGGTGCCCGTTGCGATGCCCAATGCTTCGGCTGCGCTATACCACGCCTTCATATGCGTGAGCATCGTGCCTTGCCGTGCGGCCACGGCCTGCGAAAAGATCAGGTCCGTGCCGAACGCGACCTTGATGCCATGCTTGCGCGCGAGCTTGAAAACCCTGTCGGTGCCCGCGATCACCTGAAGAAATTTTTCGCGGATCGGTGGGGCGAGCGGACCCGCGTCGTCTTCGTTGACGAACGGCTGCGTGCTCAACCACGTGCCGTTCTTCGCCATCAACGCCGCAGTCCTGTCGTCCATCAGATGACCGTGCTCGATGCACTGCACGCCTGCCGCAACGGAGCGCTGAACCGCTTCGGACGTGTACGCATGCGAGAGGATATAGGTGCCCCAGTCGGCCGCTGTTTCGACGGCCGCGCGCAACTGCCTTTCGGTAAACGTGAGCATGTCGAGCGGGCTGCGCGGCGTCGATACCCCACCGGCTCCGACCAGCTTGATCTGCGTCGCGCCCTGAATGAACTGCTCGCGCACCCGCAAGCGGACTTCGTCTTCGCTGTCGGCGATCGCGAAGCCACCGTCCCGTTCCAGTTGGGTGACCTGGTTGCCGGCGCGCGGCAGATCGCTCAGCGCACGAAAATCGCCGTGACCCCCGGTGGTCGTGATCATCGCGCCGGACGGATAGATTCGCGGCCCGGAAATCATGCCGCTATCGATTGCCTGCTTCAGCGCGAATGACGGGCCGCCCGCGTCGCGTATCGTTGTGAAGCCGCGCAGTAGTGTACGTTCGGCTTCAGCGCTTGCCGCAAGATGGACGAAAGCAATGTCGGATTGAAGGATGACCTGAATCGGCACTGCCGCGAGCAGCGCGTGCCAGTGCATGTCGATCATTCCGGGCATCATCACCTTGCCACCGCAATCGACGAGCGTTTTGCCGTCGATCGAAGCCGGTTGACCCCGACCCAACTGGCTGATGCTGTCACCCTCGACAACCATGTAGAGACCGTCACGCAACGTCGACGATTTGCCATCGAACAAGCGGAAGTTCGTGAACAGCACCGGCTTGTCCGGCGGTGCTGGCGGTTGGGTGGTTTGAGCATTGCCAAGACCGGGCAGAACCAGGCTCAGCATCGAAGCGGCGAGACCGGTGACGAAGCCGCGCCGCGACAGATCGGCACTGATACGGCGGTTGGCATACTGCGCTTGAGACTTGTCACAAAGACATGAAAACGACGGACTGACTGCTTTATCGCCGATGTACTTTCCTGAAGGCATAGCTCACCCGTAACGTAGATCACCGTGCATCGAAAGCCGCCATCTGACTACATTTCACACTTGGCGACGCGAAAGTCAAGCCCGCACAGATTATCGCCTACGAACGAGGATGGCAAATTCCGCGTCGCTTGATACAAGCATTGAAATTGCATCTATTTCTCGATTACGCGGTTGCCGCATGTAATTAGAAAAATATGCTTGCGACGGGTGAAAAGAACGGGCTATGCTCACGCCACGTATTCTGTATGTGAATCCCCCGAAATAAGGCACGATTCCCTACCCTGCTTGGGGGGGGATGTGCCAAACAAACGTCCCAATAAAGCGGATGCATCGGCTATTACAAACGTATTTTCTATCATCGCGATTATCGAGCGAGGCGATCGGTCATTCTTTTAACGCCGCTGCAATTAGAAACTCAACTATTTCACAATTTCGCCGCCACTCCATGAATGCCGGGATCGGAAAAGTCGCATTCAGTCTTTTTTAATTTTTTCACGGAGAAACAGAAATGATCGATGTGTCAAAGCCGCGTATGCTCAAGGTGCTGGCGGGGGCTGGCTTGTCGCTGTTTGCCGTTACCGCGATGGCCGACGATACGCTCGGTTTGTCGGAAAGCCTGTTCTCCATCGGCGCGCCGGAAGTGACGCAGGCGCCTGGCGCGGGCGCGAGCCCGTGGCGCTTTGCGGTTGGCGCAGGGGTCGTGAACATGCCGAAATTTCCGGGCGCGAGTGGCACGAAATGGGAGGCGGTGCCGTCGGTGAGCGTGAATTACGACCGCTTCTTTATCGGCGCGAATCCAGACGCGGGCTCGGTGCTATCGCTGGGCGCATATCTGTATCGTGATAGTAACTGGCGCGTCGGCGCGGCGTTGACCTACGATTTCATCGAACCGCGCAGCGAGTCCGACGACTCGCGGCTGCACGGACTCGGCGACGTCAAACGCACCGCGCACGCGGAGCTGTTCGGTGTTTATACGTGGGAGTTCGTCACGGCGCGCGCGAGCGTTTTGACCGATATTGCCGGCAACGATCGCGGCACCGTCGCGACTTTCGATCTGTTGGGACGCTATCAACCCGTTCCGCAACTGACGCTTAGCGCAGGCCCGGGCCTGACGTGGGGAAGCGACAAGTACAACGAAACCTATTTTGGCGTGAATTCCGAGCAGAGCGCGCGCTCGGGATTGCCGACCTACTCGGCCAGCTCCGGTTTGAACCAGTTGCGCTTCTCAGTCAACGGGGTTTACCGGATTGCGACGCGTTGGAACGTTGGCGCGAGCGTGTCGTTCGCGTGGCTGCGCGGCGACGCGACCGACAGCCCCATCACCGAAAAGACGAGTCAGATTACGTACGGCCTTTTCGTCAATTACCTCTTTTAGTCGTCCGCCAAAAACGAAGACCCGCTGCACCCGATCGCGTGGGTGCAGCGGGCTTTCCCGTTCTCCGAGTCAGCAAACGCTTCGTCAATTCTTCTGCGCGAGCAGCGCCTGAATCCTGGCTTCGGTCTGCGCATAGGCGCCTTCTCCAAAGTGCGTGTAGACGATATGACCTTGCTTGTCGATCAGATAGAACGCGGGCCAGTACTGATTGTTATAGGCATTCCAGGTCGCGTACTGGTTGTCCTGCGCAACCGGATAGCTGATACCGAACCGTTTCAGCGCGGTCTTCACGTTGCCGGTGTCGCGTTCGAACGGATATTCCGGCGTATGCACGCCGATCACCGTGAGCCCCTGATCCTTGTACTTCTGGTTCCAGCTTTTTACGTAAGGCAGCGTGTTGGCGCAATTGATGCAGCTATAGGTCCAGAAGTCGACGAGTACCACTTTGCCGCGCAATTGCTGCAATTTGAGCGGCTCGCTATTGAGCCATTGCGTGATGCCTGTGAGCTCGGGTGCGGGCGAGCCGCTTTCCTGCGGCGCGGCGATGGCGACCGTACTCGTCGCGATCAACGCGCAGGCGGCAAACGCGGTGGACAGTGCGAAGGTTTTTAAGCGGGTAGTCATGTCAAAGTCCTTTGAGTGAAGGGAAAAGACCGGCGAGCCGCGCGTACAGCAGCACGTCGTACTGCAAATAGATGGCGAGGGCGGTCAGCATCACCAGTACGCCGAATACCTGTTGCAGGCGCTCCGCGTGACGTGAGACCACACGTACATGACGCATCACGTAATGGCCCCCGTAGATGATCGCGAGCATCGGAATCGCCGCGCCGATCGCATACAGCGTGAGCAGCAGAGCCGACCAACCGAGATCCTGAGCCTTCACGACGAGCACCAGAATCGACGCGAGCACGGGGCCGGCGCAGGGCGTCCATACCGCGCCTAGCGACATGCCGAGCACGAAGCCGCCCGCGTTGCCGCTGCCGGGTTGCGTCCCTGGCGCAATGGCCGCGCCGATGCGCTCGAGCGGCCCTTGCAGTTGCGCGACGAGCCAGTCGTAAGGTCGCGGCCAGATACGCAGAAACCCGGACAGCGCGAGCAACGCAATGCCGGTATTGCGCAGTACCTGTTGCGCGACGTGCACGGTGCTCGACACCGCGCCCAATAGCAGCGCGAAAGACGCGAAAGTCAGAATGAAGCCGGCGACGATGAACAGTGGCCGCGTGCGGCTCGGTCGTTCGACGGAAGTGCCGAGCAGGATCGGCATCACCGGCAGCACGCAGGGAGAGGCAATCGTCAGCAGCCCGGCGAGCAGGGCGAGCGGAGTTTCGAGAGTACTGTGCATGATGGGCGTTCCGTTGGCTGGGATGGCCGTATTGGAACGCCCGCACGTATCTGGTTTATGTCGGGGTCAGGCGCGCTTGCAATGTAGTGTGTCTGCGGATGGCGCGGATACATTGCGACACAAATCGGTTGAGGAGCCGATGCGCGCGGGGGGCGAGGCGGCGGTAGCCGAACGCTGGCTCAGCGCGCCCTGCGCTTACGCACCGCGGTTCCCATCGCGGCTGCGACGCTATTTGCGCTGGACGTGGAGAACATCGGCATACGCTCCTCGATCCAGCGCAGCAATTCGAGAGGTCCCGGTGCGAGCGGCCGGCCGGTCTTGACGAGCACACGCGCCTGCGCGCCGGAAAACAGCGGATGCGCGATTGGTATCGTCGTCAATTCGCCGCTCGCGATTTCGCGGTAGGCAGCGAATTCGCCGATCAGCGTCATGAAGTTGTCGACCGTGACGAAGCGCTTCAATGCGCTCAGTGAGTTGGTGGTCAGCGTCGCGGGAATCGACACGTTTTCGGCGAGTTCCGTCATCTTGACGACATGACCGATCCCAAAGGTGGGTGGCATCAACGCGAGCGGCCACGCGCGCAGGTCGTCGAGCGTCGCGGGTCGCTTGCGCTTCGCGAGCGGATGGTCGCTTCTTAGCAACAACACGACCGGCTGCGGCGAACTCGCGCGATGCTCGAGGCGCGCATGAGGCGGCGGATTGTACGCAAGCCCGATATGCGCACGACTTTCGGCGACTTCTTCCTGGATCGCGTCGACCGCGAGCATATCGAGGCCGATTTCGAGTTCTGGATATTGGACGCAGAATGGCGCGAGCACATCGTCGACCAGCGTATCGACGAAGCCTTCGCTGACCGCGAGCCGGATCTGCCCTCGCTGCAGGCCTTTCAACGCATGCAATTGATCTTCGAGCTTCTCCTGCTGCGAACGGTAGCCGCGCCAGAATTCGAGCAGATGCGTGGCCGCTTCGGTCGGCCTGACTCCGCGCGGCTGCCGCTCGAACAGCACCGCGCCGAGTTCGTCCTCGAGCAGCTTGATCTGCCGCGTGATCACGGAGGGCGACGTATTGATGCTTTCGGCGGCGCCGCGGATGGTGCCGTGCGTGAGCACCTCGTTGAAGTAGCGAAGGCGTTGCTGGTTGATCTCGCGCATGTGATTTGTCGATTGCGGTTAATGTGTTGCCCACAAGGCAACGATTTGTGAACTTAGTTGCTCTTGCTGATGAAGGCTTGCGCTGTCACTATCTATCTCAAGCGTTGCGACAGCGGTAAGCCAGTGGTTCAGTCGTCAAGCATCTCCGGTTTCAGATTCGCTCTACCCGTCTCGTTCGATTCGTTTCAGATTGCCATTGAAGTCCGCTCCGTCTGCACGGCGCTCGCATGCGGCTGTGCGATATCGCGCGCGAGCGGACCCGATCAATTCCGTATCAAAGCCTTTGCTTGAAGGAGAACAACCATGTCGGATCAGATCAATAGTCGCCGCCGCCGCTTTCTCGGAACGGCGGTTGCCGGTATCAGCCTGCTCGAATTGGGACTGGGCGGACTCGCGCATGCGCAATCGGCCGACGCGGCCGGCAATGCGAAAGCGGGCGCGCGCGTGGCGTCGTTCGAGAACATTCGCTCGATCAACGCGGGCACGCTGAACGTCAGCTACGCGGAAGCGGGCCCGCAGAACGGACCGGTGGTCATTCTGCTGCATGGCTGGCCTTACGACATCTACAGCTTCGCCGAAGTGACGCCGTTGCTGACGGCGGCCGGTTATCGCGTGATCGTGCCTTACCTGCGCGGCTACGGCGGCACGCGTTTTCTGTCGGCGGATACGCCGCGCAACGGTCAGCAGGCGGTGGTCGCGGTCGACATCATCAACCTGATGGACGCGCTGAAAATCGACAAGGCCGTGCTCGGCGGCTTCGACTGGGGCGCGCGCACGGTGAACATCGTCGCCGCGCTGTGGCCGCAACGCGTGAAGGCGATGGTGTCGGTGAGCGGCTATCTGATCGGCAGCCAGGACGCGAACCGCGCGCCGTTGCCGCCGAAGGCCGAGCTCGCGTGGTGGTATCAGTTCTATTTCGCCACGGAGCGCGGCCGCGCGGGCTATGAAGCGAACCGTCATGACTTCAACAAGCTGATCTGGCATACCGCCTCGCCGAAATGGAATTTCGACGACGCCACGTTCGAGCGCTCCGCCGAATCGTTCAATAACCCGGACCATGTTGCCGTGGTGATTCACAACTATCGCTGGCGTCTGGGACTCGCGCAGGGCGAGCCGCAATACGACGAACTCGAAAAGCGCCTCGCCTCCGGACCGACGATCGCGGTGCCGACCATCACACTCGAAGGCGATGCGAACGGCGCCGCGCATCCCGAGCCCGCAGCATACGCGAAGAAGTTTACCGGCAAGTATCAGCACCGCAATATCAGCGGCGGCATTGGCCATAACCTGCCGCAGGAAGCGCCGAAAGCCTTTGCGGATGCGATTCTCGACGTCACCCGCCTTTGATGGAGCCGGCGCGCGCCGGCTTCTTCTGAACGGAACCCCAGCAGTCGAACGTACGGCTGCTGGGGTTTTTTCATGAGCGGGCTATTTGCAACCCACCTGCAAACCGCACGACGCATGCGACGCCGGCCCTGCTCGGCATGTTCGGAAGTCGGTTTTTGTATCGCAATGTATCAACGGCATACGCAGACAAACACGCTTGCAGAAATGGGGGGTGACGAAAACATTGCAGATACGTTGGAGCGTTCTAATGTCTTCACGCAAGGTTGATTCACAACGTTGCGTGTGAATCAGGCGGGACGTCACAGTGTATCTGCGTTGATGGCTTCGCGTCCCGCTCAATCCTTATCCCTGATGGTTCGATACCCGGAGAAGACTCATGAAACTCGTTCAATCGCTGATCGTCGCCGCACTCGTCGCCGTTCCGGTCGTTTCGTTCGCGCAATCGCAGCCGCAACAGGCACTCACACGTGCCGAAGTCCGCGCGGAGGTGGTCCAGTTGCAGAGGGCCGGCTATAGCCCGGCCAGCGACAACGCGCAATACCCGCGGAACATCGAAGCGGCAGAAGCGCGCGTCAGCGCCGGCAACGACGCGGCCGCCTACGGCGGTGTCGCGAATGGCAGCTCGGCTTCCAGCTCGCATGTGCCGATGAAGCATGCGGCCGCGAATGGCGCCAACGACGGCTCGAACGTCGTCGGCCTCGGCGCGATCTACGCGCACTCCTGATTCGTTGATCCCTGAATGTTTTGATACCCGGAGAAGACTCATGAAACTCGTTCAATCGCTGATCGTCGCCGCACTCGTCGCCGTTCCCGTCGTTTCGTTCGCGCAATCTCAACCGCAACAGGCACTCACACGTGCCGAAGTCCGCGCGCAACTGGTCCAGTTGGAAAAGGCCGGCTACAACCCGGCCAGCGACAACACGCAATACCCGCAGAACATCGAAGCGGCCGAGGCGCGCATCAGTGCGGGCCATGACGCGGCCGCCTACGGTGGCGTCGCGAACGGCAGTTCCGCTTCGGGCTCGCACGTGCCGATGAAGCGTGCGGCGGCGGATCGCGTGTACGACGGCTCCCACATCGCCGGCCTCGGTTCCATCTACGCGCATTCGTGATCGATGCAAATGAGCAGGCCGTCCGCGTGCATCGGCTCACGTCGACGCGCGGACTCCTTGTTTAACTCAACCTGTCGAGACAAAAACGATGACCACGCTGCTGAAAAAAATTCTGGGTTCCGTTCTGTTGCTGGGCGGACTGTTCGCGTTGCAGGCCACGGAGTCCGCGCTGGCCGCGCCGTCCGATGACCTGAAGGGCAAGAACGTCGTTCTCGTACACGGCGCTTTCGCTGACGGGTCCAGCTGGGACAAAGTGATCCCATTGCTCGAAGCGCGCGGCCTGCACGTGGTGGCCGTGCAGAATCCGCTGAGCTCGCTTGCCGACGACGTGGCGGCAACCCGGCGCGTGATCGCGCAGCAGAACGGGCCTGTGATTCTGGTCGGCCATTCATGGGGCGGCGTGGTGGTCAGCGAGGCCGGCAACGACGACAAGGTGAAGAGCCTCGTGTACATCGCGGCATTTGCGCCGGACAACGGTCAGTCCATTGCCGACATCACGAAGGACCAACCCGCGCCAGTCTGGGCGAGCGAATTGCGCAAGGACTCGGCGGGTTATCTGACGCTATCGACCCAGGCGGTGCTGGACGACTTCGCGCAGGATCTGCCGCTGTCGCAAAAGCGCCTGATCGCGGCGACCCAGCAGCCTTGGGCCGCTGGCTGTATCGACGACAAGGTGACGAACGCCGCCTGGCATGGCAAGCCGTCGTACTTCGTGGTGTCGGGCCGCGACCGCATGATCGATCCGTCCTTGCAACTGGAGATGGCGAAACACATCGACGCGAAGATCACGCGCGTCGCCACGAGCCACGTCGCGATGCTGAGCCAGCCGCAGGCCGTGGCCGACGCGATCATCGCCGCCTCGCGGGCCGCGCATTGAAGCGCGCGCAGTCTTGTCAATCAGATTGCGATTGACGCAATGCTCTTCATGCAGCGCAGCGCGAACATCGAGCGGCTATGGCGAATGCCTGCGATCTTGTTTTTGCTGATCGAGCAATGCGGCATAGCGGCGGATATACCCTTCGTTTTCGAGGCTTCAGACAATGGAGATACGGCACGTTTGCGGCTTCACCGGTTCTGTCCCATCAGTACCTCGTCGAATGAAGCGCATTCGTCGGCCGATCATCAGTACCTTTTGCTGGGCAGTACTTTTGCGCTGATATTCGCGTCGGGCGTGGCATCGACGGCAATCTTCCCGCACCGTCTGCGTACGGTTCTACAGCGGCCGACGCGGCTGCGCATCGTGAGCCGTCTGATGGGGAGCTTGCTGGTAGGGATGGGCACGCTGATGGCGGCGGTACGCTGACCATGAAACGATCCGCATACCGCCGCCGCGGGAACAACGTCATCCTTATCGTCTGTACCGCGCGATATCAATGGAAAATGAGGTACAGGATGATCAGTACGATCACTGGAACGCCGAGCAGCCAGCCAAGTAGGTAAGGCATGATGTCATCTCCTTTCGTATTGAAGTTCGAATACGCAGGAGTTTCAGCAGGCAGCGTGCCCGGCTCGAAGATGTCGATCTATTCGAGCAATCCAACGACGACAACGCCGATGGTCCGCGTATCGGGCTTTAGCCATTGTTCGAAAAGCCGAGCGTCATGTCGGCGAATTTTCCGTCCTTCTGTAGCCTGGCATTCGCGACCACGATATCGATGCCATAGCCGATTCCCGAACTGGCGCCGGTAATAAGCGCGACCTGATTGGCCAGTAACTTTTCCATCGAGTGTTTCGGCAACGACGAAAAAGCGAAGCCGCCACCTGTCGGCACGCGACATCACGCGGATAGACGGCGGCCCGCCTCATGTTCCAGTCCACTACGCGTGGTCTATATCACACCGGCAACCAGCAGAACGATCACCACGATCAGTACGATGCCGAGTCCACCGGTCGGACCATAGCCCCACGATCGGCTGTGTGGCCATGCTGGAAATGCGCCGATCAGAAGCAGAATCAGCACGATTAGAAGAATGGTTCCTAGCATGTTATGACCTCCGCCTGGTTGAGAGACCTGCTTTATCTACGTTGGCCACAAGGCCGCAGGGTAATCCCTAGGGAGCAAACCTTGTGCCCAAGGTCGATCCTTTAATCAGATCACCGGGACGGCGCGCGGCGCGTGCGGAGATTCTCGAGCCAATTGAAACGGCACCCGTCGCGCTCAAAACCTGAGCCGGGTGCCGTTTTTCCAATTGCGGACACGTCGCGCGTCCTATAGATAGGTTCCGCTGATGCGGCCTTCGAAGATCGCGGTGTTGATGTCCCAGTCGTCGACGGTACCCGTGCCGCCACCGTCCACCTTGACGACTACCGAGCGGCCGCCGCGCAGCGTCTTCATCTGTTCGGCGCTCAGCGTTTTCTCGTCGGATGGCTCGCCCGCGCCGGGCGGCAGGTCTTTGATGATCACAGTGGCTTTCATGGCATTTCTCCTTGACGTGGAAAGGCGAGCACAGTGCGGCGCCCGCATCGATTTCTGCAAGGCCTATGCCAATGTGAGGGAACGTGCGCCGCAACATGGAGCGGGGGCCGCGATGCGAAGCCTGGCAAGGATCCGCGCGATAGCCGCGTTGAATCGCACTGGACACGATCGCGATTGCGCGTCGAAGTGTTTGCGCGCGTCCCACGAGTCACGAGCGAATGGTTGGGGCGCAGCGCAGCGTCGCGCGTGGCGAACTCAGGCGTCCAACGCTCAATCGCAAGCGCAAACAGAAACGGCACGCGCCATATGCGCGTGCCGTGATGGTGAAACGCCCCGGCGAGGAATGCTAGCGGCGCTGGCGTCTACGCGGCGAGGCTGCTTCCGCGATACGCAGATGCGCGGCCGGAAAGCCCGGCGGGTACTCGACGACTCGCATCGCGGCCGGCACCAGCGGTGCGGCGAGACTCGAGCGCGCGCCGACACGGGCGCCGCCGACGATCGCGGCCATCGCCTCGCGGTCCAGTTCGACGCTTTCGGTCAGATCCTTGATGCTCAGCTTGGCCATGATGGCTCCAGAAAGACGCTCCGGCGGCCAGACCCGTTCGGGTGCCGGCCGCCGTGCTCGGAATGTGTTCGGCGTGTCATTCGTTGTATTGAGGTCTCAACGCACTATCAGTATAGGAAATCCATTCGCGACGCGCATGGCCGTGGTGTTGCCGCGGCAGTGAAGGAACCCCCAGTCCCCCGCTGCTGCCCCGGCTTACACGGCGGAGTAATTGGCGCCCGACAGGATAGGGTCGACTCTCAGCTTCAGCGGCAGCACGACGCCTGGGCCGATCGAACCGATGTCATTGAGCGCTGCGACGTTGACGATTTGCTTCTGATCCAGATTCTGAATGACGTTGACGTTGACGTTGACGTTGGCGAGGCCGGCAAGGCTGCCGAGACCACCAAGGCCCGAGGGCATGGGCACGTTGCTGCCGGTGCCGCCGGCGATCCCGGACATGGCCCGGCGGTCGAGTTCGCGCGTGCCGGACAGATCGCGAATCATGAGGGATGACATGGCGTTTCTCCAAAGACGTACGGAAAGCGGACATGAATGGCTCGCGGCGAAGCGGCCCGCGGCTGCGGGCGCCTCGCCGCACCACGCACTATTAGTGGTTGCTGTTGCTCGAATTGATATACGGCGAGAAGTCCGACGTGATGCCGGTGGCGAGCGCAACATCGTTGCCGTTGGCGTTCTGGAAGTTCAGTTCGTTACTGATCAGTTGCGTGGTGGTGGTGTTCTTGACGCTGGTCGGCGCATAGACCGGGGCGAAGCTGTAGTACTTGCTCGGGCCGAAGCCGCCGCGTACGGCTTGCATGGCTTTGCTGTCGAGTTGTTCGGTGACGGACAGGTCTTTGATCATCAGCGTTTTCATGGTGAGTCTCCTGAAAGAAGTTTTCGCAGTGTTGCGAGTGGTTTCGAGCAATTCGTTTGCTCGGACATCACTAATGCACAGGCTGTGCCAGTATTAATCAAGGATCCTGAGGAAATCGGCGAAGCCCTGTCGTATAAGGGTTTTGCGCGTGGAGGGACCACCGTGCCGGTCAGCTCGAAGCACGCTGACGCGCTCGGAGCGGTGGCCGCCGTCCGACATCGCGGCGGACCCTGTTGGATGGCGCACGACATTGCGCGAGCCAGCACGCGGCGCGGCGCGCGGCTCATGCCTGGTTTGCCTGGTTTGCGAAAGCGCGGACCGGGAGCTAGTATCGAAACGGCACATGTAACTGGATACGACAGGTTTTCTATCGACCCGCGTGGCGTCGGTCGCATGCGACACGGTCCAGCGGCAACGGCGGTGCTTCGCACAAATGGCTAGCCTTGCGCGTGTGATTCTCGACTTCCAGAGCGGCGAGCTATCGCGTGACGAGTTCGTCGCGCAGCTCGACAGCGCGTTGGCGACCGAGCACCTCGGTCCGACGCGGCTGCTGGAGACGCTGTACGCCGCGCATCATCGGTCACCGTTGCCCGACGATCTCTACCTGGAAGTGCGACGGCGCATCGAGCTGCTGCGCGTGTCGAACGTCGCGGCGGGTGGCGAGGAAACCGGCATCCAGACCACGGTCGATCTACCGTCGCTGCGTTCGTCGAGCGCTGGCAGTGCGGGCGCCGCGAGTACTGCCGGAGGCGCCGCGCACGAGACCATCAAAGGCATCGGCGATACGCTGAACAACCGCTTCGTGCTCGAGGAGTGCCTCGGCGTGGGCGGCATGGGCACCGTGTACAAGGCGCTCGATCTGCGCAAGCTCGAAGCGTCGGATCGCAAGCCCTATCTCGCGATCAAGGTGCTGAACGTCCAGTTTCGCGGCAATCCGAATTCGCTGGTCGCGCTGCAGCGCGAGGCGCGCAAGGCGCAGGTACTCGCGCATCGCAACATCATCACCGTCTACGACTTCGACCGCGACGGGCCGATCGTCTATCTGACGATGGAGTACCTGAGCGGCAAACCCTTGAGCCAGCTGCTGCGCACGCCGGGCTATCAGGGCATGCCGGTGCGGGCCGCGCTGCCGATCGTGCGCGGCATGTGCGCGGCGCTCGCGTACGCGCATGAGCGCGGCTTCGTCCATTGCGATTTCAAACCCGCGAACGTGTTTTTGACCACGAATGCCGAAGTGAAAGTGATCGACTTCGGCATCGCGCGCGTATTCCAGCGGCCTGAAGAGGAGAGCGACGCGACGGTGTTCGATCCCGGCAGTCTGGGCGCGTTGACGCCGGCCTATGCGAGCCCGGAGATGATCGAGCATCGCGAGCCGGACCCGCGCGACGATATCTACGCGCTTGGCTGCATCACGTACGAGCTGTTGACGGGACATCATCCGTTCGATCGCCTGTCGGCCACGCAGGCGCGCAATGCCGATTTCAAGCCGCAGCGTCCGGCGAATCTCGATGCGCGACAGTGGCGCGCGTTGCGTGCCGCGTTGTCGTTCGATCGCAATACGCGGATACCGAGCGTCGTGCGCTTTATCGCCGAGTTCGACAATGAAGCGCGCGCGGAGAAGTCCGGGACGCTCGCGTGGGTCGGGCTCGCAGGCCTCGCCGTCGTGTGCGCGGTCACCGTGGGCGTGTTCGCTTTTCGCTCGGGGTCCAGCCGGCAGCAAGCCGCGCAAACCGAGGCGGCGCGATCGCAGGGCGATCAGGTCGATCGGGCGGCTGGGGCGTCCGCTGTCGCGCCTGCAACGAATGCCGCGCAGACAACGCCTCCTCCGGCGCCCGCGCCGAAGCCCGCGTTGACGCTCGCCGCGATCACGCCCACGCTTGCCCAGGTGCCGTGTTCGGCTTTATCGGGCGCGGTGCAGGACCACGCACTGACGGTACGCGGTTTCCTGTCGCAGCGATACGGTGCCGCGCATCTGAAGGAGACGTTGGCGGCGCTGCCTGGCGTCGATACGGTTTCGCTAGACGTGCGGCCGCTCGCCGACGATAAATGCGACTTCGTCAAAACGCTCGCGCCGTTTCTGGTGCGCAACTGGCAGGCGGGGCGCGTGGCGTCGCTGCAGATGCGTCCGCCAAGCGGTTTTCTGACCGAGAACGACTCGCTGGTGGTGGACCTGAAAGCGCCGCCGTTCGATTCCTTTGCGACCGTCGACTACTACCAGCTAGACGGCCACGTCGTGCACATGGTGCCCAGTCGTCTGTGGCCGGATAATCAGATGCAGGCGAACGGCGGTCCGTACACGATCGGCAGCAATGCGGGCGATTGGACCGTATCGAAGCCGTTCGGCTCGGAAATGGTGGTGCTGATGGTGACGCCGGTGCCGCTGTTCGACAAGCTGCGCCCGGAAAGCGAAGCGCGCGCCGATTATCTGCGCGCGCTCGAGACCCGGCTCAAGCAGATTGGCGGTCAATACGGGCAGGATCGCCTGTTGGCGGACTTCGCCCCGATTACGACCAAACCCGCGACGCGATGATCCGTCAGGGTGCCAATCGACACGGCTTTTAGTGCAGATCCTTGACGACGCGAAAACCGTTCTGCGATTGGCGCACGCCCGCGCCGTATTTGAAGCGCGTCGCGCTGAGCATGTAGTCGCCGCCTTCGCGCCATGAGCCGCCGCGAATCGCGCGCATCTCGCAGCCGGGCGAGTCCCACGCGTGGCCATCGACGGGCGCGCCCTGATAGGTGTTGTGCCAGCAGTCGGCGGTCCACTCCCAGACGCCGCCGTTCATGTCGTACAGACCCAGCGGATTCGCGGCGAACGTGCCGACGTTTTCCGGGCCTTCCTTGTGCCACGGGTCGCCGCAGTCCTTGCAATTGGCGTTGCCCTTGCGCATCTGCTCGCCCCACCAGTACGCGGTCGTGGTGCCGGCGCGGTCCGCGTATTCCCATTCGGCTTCGGTCGGCAGACGGTACGGTTTGCCGGTCGTTTTGGCGAGCCACTTGACGTACTGCTGCGCGTCGTCCCAACTGAGATCACGCGCGGGTGCGGTCTTGATGCTATTGCTCTCCGGCGTCAGCTTCTGGCAGGCGCCGGCGGCGACGCACGCATTCCATTGCTCGACCGTCACGGGGAATTTACCGATCGCGAAGGGCGCGCCAATGCTCACGTGATGCACGGGCTTTTCCGACGGATCGTCGGTATTGCTGCCCATTGCGAACGAGCCGGCGGGTACCGCGATCATGACCGGACAGGCCGCGCAGTCGCGGATTTCACCGGCCGTCGGTGGATGGGCGACGGTCTTTTCGGCGAATGGCGCCGCGGCGGCCGTGGCGGGCGGCGTTGGCGATGGCGCGGCAGCGGGGCGCGGTGGCGGCGGCGGCACGGCTGCGCTGGCTTGCGTCGGGGGATGCGTGACGTGGGCAGGCGGCGTGGGTGGCGCGACGTGACCGCTCTGCGTCGCGGGCGCGGCTGGCGGTGCCGCCGGCGCGGCACTCACCGCGGGAGCCGATGCCGCCGCGCGCAATCGATCGATACGCGCATGTGCGAGTGTGGCGAAGCGGCCATTCGGATAGGCCTTCAGATATGCCTCGTAATCGGCTGGGTAGTTGCTGTCCTTGATCGAATCCCAGAACGTGATTTCGTATTGTTCGCCGCTTTCCTTGGGCATGATGCCGCGACTGCGCGGCGTGATGGCGCGACGCTCTGACGTATTCGACGACTCGATAGCGCCTTCGCCACTTATGGGAATGGATGAACGCGCGACAGAGAGCCACGGTTGCTGCGTTCCGCGTGTAGCGGCGCGTACTTCGGCGCCGACCTGTCGGAACAGCGCGGCGAGCGATCGAGACGATGCGTCGGCGTCGTTGAGCGCTTGCAGCAAGGCATCGGTATAGACGCCATGGCGCGGACCGTCCGCCGCGAAACCGCCCGGTGCGGTTGCATAGGCAATCACGGTGTTGGCAGCGATCCCCGGTTTATCGATCGCAACCGCGGCGGGGGCAAATGGATTGTCGAGGCACGTATCGAGAATCACGAGATTGAGCCGGCCCGCGCGAGCGGATTGCATCGCATGCAAAACGGTATTCAGATCGACGCCGTTATTCAGTAGCGACACCGGCGCGCGGATATCGCCTCGCGCATCGAGTCCCGCCGGCAAAAGCAGCGTTTGTGCGCCTACCTGCATGCCGTGTCCGGCGAAATAGAACAGTGCGATATCGCCCGTTCGCAATCGTCGTTGAAATTCGTCGATGGCCGCGCGCATTTGCGGCGGCGTAGCATTCGTGCGCGTGATGACTTCGAAGCCACGCGCACGGAGCGCAGCGCCGATCGATTCGGCGTCGCGCGGCGCGTTGGCGCGGATCGGGTTAGTGGCGTCACCGTACTCGCCATTTCCGATCACGAGCGCGACACGCCGCGAATGCGTGCCGTCGCGTGACGAAGCAAAGGGTGAAAGGAGCAAAGCGGTATCCGCCGGCCGAGCCGGATGACTCGCTACCCAAGCCGCGCTCGGCTCGATGCTTTCATGTTGCGTCGCGGCACCGGCACCGTCCCACTGCGCCTGGATTGCCCCAACCATGCACACCAGCAGGAATCGTCGCCACATCTTTATATCCCGTTTGTACCGGACAGAGTTCAGGCATTCGTGCACCAGGCTCGCGCTGCCCGCGCTCTTTATTAACGATAGCACGCGCCTTGCGTTACAACTGTCCGGGAGTCCTTAACGCGTCATACGGTTAACGAGCATTGCGTATCTTTTTGGCAAGATACGTCCTAAGCTGATTCACAAAGTCACGTCACACGGTCGTTTTAACTAGGTGGCTGCCTGCCGGATTCAACCCGCGACGTGCCGCTCGAACACCCGGAAGGTCATCGATAGCCGGGCCCCAGCCATGACTCCTGTTCGGGAGAGTGCGCTATGCGAAGAAGCCGTGTTTCCTTCCTTTTCGGCAGTCGTGATCCGGCGCAAGCGCGTCGCGGCGGATTACGCGCTGCGGTGTGCGCGACGCTCGTCGCGGTCTGCCTTGGTATTGGCACTGGCGGCGTTGCGCGCGCCGAGCGGACACCGTCTCCGCCGGGGGCCGAGGAGTACATCATCTGGCCGTCGGATGGCGCGGTGATTCACGGCGGAAAGTTGTGGGTGCGCATGGGGCTGCGCAATATGGGCGTGTGTCCGAAGGGCGTCGCGTTTCCGAATACCGGCCACCATCATCTTCTGATCGACACGGATTTGCCCGCGCTCGATCAGGAGATTCCATCGGATCGCCAGCACCTGCATTTCGGCGCGGGCGAAACCGACGCGCGCATCGAGTTGCCGCCCGGCAAGCACACGCTGCAGCTGATTCTCGGCGACCATAATCACGTGCCGCACGTACCGCCCGTGTATTCGAAGAAGATCACCATCACCGTGCTAAAGAACTAACGCGGTCCGTTCGTTCGAACTGGTCAAGCCGGAACGGAGAGTCCTGATGAAGAAGATCATTGCGGCCGCGGCATTCGTCGCAGCGGCGCTGACGGTATCGACCGCGCCGCAGTGCGCGTGGGCAGCGACGCCGTCGCCGCCCGGCGCCTACGCGTATATCGGCTATCCGAACGATGGCCAGGTGGTGCCCGCCAATAAACCGTTTCGCGTGTGGTTCGGTCTGCGTTTCATGGGGGTCGCGCCGAAAGGCGTGAAGTACCCGAACACCGGCCACCATCATCTTCTGATCGATACCGATCTGCCGCCGATGGATCAGGAGATACCCTCGGATCGCCATCATCTGCATTTCGGCGCGGGCGAAACGGAAACGATGATTTCATTGCCGCCAGGCAAGCATACGCTGCAGCTGTTGATGGGCGACGACATGCATATGCCGCACAACCCGCCGGTGTATTCGAAGAAGATCACGGTGATCGCGCGCTGACTGTCATCGAGCAGCCAACAATGTCGCGCGCGCTGTTGGCTGCGATCCACCATTCACTGGTCTCGCTCTGCCGCTCGTCAGCGTCGGGACAGCGGGCGCGATCTTCCTGGCCTTTGCTACAAGGCATTCAGGACGCGAATGACGAAAGCAAGGCACTCCTGGCATAGCCCATGCATCAGTAGCGCCCGAGCAGACAAGTTGCTCGAACCCCGACGCTCGATGATGCTTTCCCATTCCCAGGAGATTTGCCATGAACACGCTGATGATCAAGGACCTGTCCAACACCGAACAACTCGACAGCAAGGCGATGAGCGCCGTGCGCGGTGGCAACGGCTACTATTCGATGCCGTCGTACCTCAGCTACGCGCCCGTCTTTGCGCCGAGCAGCATCAAGAACGTCTCCACGACGCAGATGATCAACACGGAAATGAACATCCAGAGCGCGAACGGCAACGACTCGGCGCTGGTCAGCGGTACGACCACCTACATCCAACCGACCATTTACTCGAGCAACGTCAACAACGGGTAGTGAGCGGCGCACGCGCGGCCCGGGCGGCCGCGTGTGCGTGCCCCAACAGGCGCATCGCTCAAAAAGACCGCTAATCCAATCGTCCTTTCCACGCATCCTTCGCGTATCCGCCGCTCCCCGCATCGACTTTTCCGCCGCTTCATTGCCGAAGCCGCGCGGAAGCGGCTCGGCCTGAAAAACCGGGCATCTCGCGCGAAACAGGCGGGTGCAACTGGAGACCACCGTGTCAGCATTGCCGGAGTCATCGCTCGATTCGTCGTGTGATTCGCTGGACCTTCAGCGGGTTCCTGCTGAAGCGAGGACGCCTCGCCGCATAGCCCGTGTGCTGCGCGGGATCTGCGCGGCAACGATGTGCGCTTTGGCAGTGAGCGCGTGCGTCGACGTCAGCATGCCGGCTTATCAACGCCCGGACACGCCGGCCAAGACATCGTGGTCGGATCGCAATGGCGCGCCGGTGTCGGCCGCGGAGACGATCGAGCGCGACTGGTGGAAGGGCTTCCAGGACCCGTACCTCGATACGCTGATCGACAAGGCGATTGACGGCAACTTCGATATCCGGGTGCTGGCCGCGCGTATCGAAGTCGCGCACACGCAGATCAGCGAGACAGGCGCGGCCGCATTGCCGACGGCGGACCTCGGTGCCGGCGCCGACTACACGAAGACGACTGGCCAGCCTTTGACGAAGACGTACAACCTCGCGCTGCAGGTGAACTGGGACATCGACATCTGGGGCAAGGTCGAAAAAGGCGTGCAGGCGCAAAAGGCCGAATTCCACGCGAGCGAGGCGGATTGGCGCGGGGGGTATCTCGAACTCGTCGCGAATGTGGCCAGTACCTATTTCCAGATCCTGCAATTCGACGACCAGATCGCACAGCAGCAAAAGACCATCGCCACGAACAAGCAAATCCTGGCGATCTACGAAGGCCAGGCGCGCAATGGGCTCGTGCCGCAAACGCAGGTGTTGCGCCAGCAGGCGGAAATCAACCGGCTCACCAACGATCTCTATGATCTGCGCCGATCGCGGGCGGTCTCCGACAACGCGCTATGCACGTTGCTCGGCGTGCCGGCCGGCGAATTCCATGTGCCGCAGGGCCATTTACAGGAGCGCGTGAAATTGCCGGGCGTGCCCGATGGTTTGCCCGCGCAATTGCTGTCGCGCCGCCCCGACGTGGTGGCGGCCGAATTCAGGGTGCTCGAGGCCTATGACCTCGTCGGTCAGTCGAAGCTCGCGCAATTGCCGAGCATCGGCCTCACCGCGCAAGGCGGCACGGCAAGTTACGCGCTTAACCAGTTGCTGAAGTCGTTCACGTTCGGCCTGATGCCGAGCATCAATTTTCCGCTGTTCGACCCGGGCGTGCGCGCACATGTGAAGGTGACCGAGGCGCAATCGAAAGTCGCCGAGCAGCAATATCGCGTGGCCGTGATGGGCGCATTCGAGGAAGTGGAGAACGCGCTCGTCAATCTGAGTGCCCATAAGGCGCAGCACGCGGAATTGCTGCAGCAGGTGTCGCGCCTGCAGATCGTCGCTGATCAGATCCAGTCGCAACTGCGCCTTGGCGTCGTGTCGCAACTCGAAGTATTCGAAGACGAGCGGACCTTGCTGGAGGCGCAACAGGCGTTGCTGGAAAACCACCAATTGATTCTGTCCGACACGGTAACGCTTTATAAGGCGCTCGGCGGCGGATGGCCCGGTGTCGATGTGCAAGCGCAGGTCAAAGAGAAGTAACGAAACATTGAGCTAATCCACGCGTTGGCGTACCGCGCGGGTATTTCGTCGGCTGACGGCTTATCCGCGGTCTTCTCATCCGGCGATATCCAAATTGACACTCTCGATGCGTGACTTACAATCCTTTAGGGGTCAGCGTTTGCGTGGCTCTTCACGACAATATCGTTGCGCCGTTGTTCTTCGTCCAGTTCGCCCCGCGTTCCCGCCGCGGCGGGTAAACGCTTAGCGATCCAGATAAAATGGCCACCGGCGAAGCTCCGATTGCTGAAATGCGCGTGACAGTGGACGCTGCCTTCGACGTGGTGTTGTCACCGGTTGCCTGCGCGCAGCGCCCCGCGCTCGACGCCATTCGCATCGTCGACAACCTGTTCGCCATCGGCCGCAGCGAAGCGCCGTTCAGCGACTATCCCGCACCATGGACCGCCGCTCTCTCGCGCCGACATGCGCGCGTTTTCATCGAGCATGGCGCGATTTATGTTGCCGATCTCGGCAGCAAGAACGGCACGACGGTCAACGGCATCGCGGTGCGACAAACCCCTGCGCGTGTACGCGCCGGCGATGAACTCTGCTTTGGCGGCGAACTGCGCTATCGCGTCGGCATCGAGCCGCGCGCGCGCGTCGTCACCGCTGGAAGCGCTTCTCCCCTCATTCATCTATTGCTGGTGCCGCAGCGCGATGACCTGGGTCTGCAACCGGTCGACGTGCTGGCTTTTCCATTTCTGGTCAGTAAAACGGACGAGGTTTTCTCCCGCTACAAAGACCGTTATCCGCACCAGGTCAATTACATTTCCCGGCGCCATGCGCACCTGTTTCTGAAGGGCGGCGAGCTCTATGTCGAGGATCTCGGCAGCACCAACGGCACGTTCGTGAATGGACAGCGGATCGGCGAATCGGCGCTTGCACTAGCGGAGGGCGACGTCGTTGCATTTGGCGGCGACCACTTCGTCTACAGGGTGTCGCTACAGAACTCCGCCGACGTCGAACCCACCGTGACCCAGCTCTCTCTTCAGCCCGCTGTCGACAGTGCCGCCGATGCCGACAAGACGACCTTCGTCGGCGCTGCGCATTCGTTTCTCGACATCTTTTGCGTCGATCCGGCGCTGCAACGCGAAGACGAAGTGAATGAAGCGGCGCAGCCGGGCTCCGCGCGCGCGAAGCGTGACGGAGTAGGGACGGCAAATGGCGCGCAGGGCGCCAAAGGTGCGCAGGCGGGGCATCCCGCCGATACGAGAGACGGCGCGAACGAAAGAAGCGGCAAAGCTAAAAGCGCGGCCAGAGGTAAGCCGCGTCGCTGGAAGATGATCGCCGGCGAACTCCACAAGGCGTTAGCGGACGGCGAGCGCACCAATGTGCGGCGCGCGGCGGCATGGGGCGGAGCGGCTATCGCGATCGTGGTTGCGCTTGGCGTGGGCCTTTATCTGCACGGTTCATCGGAACGGGAGTTGAAGAGCCTGCTCGCGAGCGGTGATTACTCGAGCGCCCTCACGATGGCGCGCGGCTATCTGGCCACGCATCCGGCGGACACGAAAATCAGCGCGCTCGCGAGCGAGGCGTTGTTGAAAGCGAACTTGCCGGGCTGGATCGAAGCCGTGCAAAAAGCGCAGTTCGACCAGGCCGACACGCTGCTGAAGAACATGAGGGCGTTGAGCGGAAATGACGCCGATGCCGCGTCGCTGGTCGGCGAATTGCAATGGGTCGGCGATCTCGAACGCTTCGTCGCGGCGCGTGGCGGCGTCGACGCGCCGATCCGCATGTATACGGACGAAGCGACGATCAACGGTCTGCTGCACCGCTGGGACGACGACGCGGCGAGTCACCAGCGCGCGCTCGATCGGATTGCGAGTTACGTGCCGGTCTTCGCGGAGCCCTACGCACACACGCTCAGCCATCTGCGCAAGCTCGAAAGCGACGATTCGGTGTACGTCGCCGCGATCGATCGGCTCAATGGCGTAATTCATACCGAACTTTCGCGCGACAAACCCGACGCGCTGCCGCCGGTACTCGACGATTACGCGCAGCGTTATCCGCGGCTCGCGGGGCTCGATAGAGTGCGCGACGATTTGCGCCAATACACCGGGTTGCTGAATGCCGCGTTGAGCCGTCAATTGACGTCATTGCTGGCGATGATGAAAACGGTGCGCTTCAGCACGCCGCCTTTTCAGGCGCAATTCCAGCAGCTTGCGGCGACGCGCTTGCCGTCGCCGGACATCGTTCAACGGCAGGACGCGGTCGATGCCGCGTGGCAGCGCGGCGACGCGCAGCAGGCGCTGAACGATTTGCAGTCGATGCCGGCGAGCCCGTGGTCCGATGTGCTCTCGGCCGAAGCGACGCACAAGAAGGCGTTGTCCGATCAATACAACGATCTGCGGAAAACGCGTGACGGGAAAGATTACGACCAGCGTCTGCTGTCGTTCTACGCGAGCCTCGATCCGCGGACCGACGCATGGTTCGTGCAGGCGATCCAGAAAGACGTGGCCGCATTGCATGACAAGGCACTCGCGCATGCGCAAGATCTGCTGGTGCGCGCGCAAAGCCTGTGGAAAGAGTACCGCGCGAACGGCCCGATCGGCGGCACGCAGCGGCTCGAAGCCGGCATCTCCCCGGGCTTTCGCAACGAGGCGCGTCTGCTGAGCGAGGCGCAGACGGCGGCACGCCAGGGCATGCGCATCTATACGCAGTTGAAGGCCGATCATCCCGCCGACTTCGATCGCCTGCTCGCGGATATCGAAGCCGAAGCGAGTTTGCAGCGCCGCTCGTTGACCGAATTGCGCATGGTGCTGGACCCTGGGCTGCTGAAAGCGAAGCTCGCGTTGATTGGAGGCGATCAGAGTGAAACGCGATCCTCACCCTAGACCGTTGTCGGAGGCGCTCGAAGATCATAGCGTCGAAGGCATTGCGATTTTGACGTCCGAGCCGGTGCGGCTTGCGCGCGCGCTGATCTGGGCGATGGTCGCGCTCGTCGTGTCGGGTTTGCTGTGGTCGTTCGTCGGCCGCGCGGATGTGATCGTCAGTGCGCCCGGCACGTTGTCGCCGGAATCGGAGGTGCGGCGCATCTATACGCCGATCGACGGCGAACTCGCGGATCTGTATATCGCCGAGGGGCAGCCGGTGTCGAAAGGCGACGTGCTCGCGCGGCTCAATGCGCGCGGCGCGATCGAGGCAGCGAGCAACGCGTTACAGGCACAAGTGAAGCTCGAAGACGCCGAACGCGAATGGAAGCAGTTCCCGGAGAAGAAGGCGTTGATGGAACGCAAGGCCGCGTCGTTGAAGGCGCAACTCGAAGTCGAGGAGCGCTTGCACGAGAATCGCGTTTCAGAAGGCACGACGAAGCTTGCCGAAGGGCAGAAGGCCGAACTCGACGAAGCGCGCAGCTCGCTCGACAACGCGCGCCGCACGCGCGAAGCGGCGAATCAGGAACTCGATCGCTATTCGCGGCTGTTTGCGCAGCCGGGCGGCGGTGGCATTGCCGAATTACAGGTCGAGCAGAAACGCACGGCCGCGCTCGAAGCGGATAACGCTTACCGTGTCGCGCAGTCGAAGCTGGCCGAGCTCGACTTTCGTCTGAGCCATGAATACGCGCAGGCCAATGCGCAACTCGCGACGAGCGGCCAGCAAAGCACCGATCTGCAACTGCAATACGATCAGGCGGTGCGCGACATCACCGATGCGGAAGACAAACTGCGCGTGCAACTGCAAAGCGCGCGCCTCGAAGCCGATGCCGCCGCGCGGGTGCGTTTCGAGAACATCGATAAAGACAATTTTCTGCTGATTCTCGCGCCGGTTTCAGGCGTGATCACCGACGTCACGTCGACGCAGCGCGGCGACAAGATTCAGGCGAATGCACCGCTCGGCGGCATTGCGCCAAAAGACGCGCGGCCCGTGCTGAAGATCGAAATCTCCGAACACGACCGCGCCTTTCTGCACGTGGGCCTGCCTGTCAAATTGAAGTTCAACGCGTTTCCTTACCAGCGCTACGGGTTGATCAGCGGCACGCTCGCATATATCTCGCCGGCCACGAAGCCATCCGCGCAGGACAAGCAACCGGTCTACGAAGGCCGTGTCACGCTGGACAAGGACTACTACCAGGTGGCCGGTACGCGTTATCCGCTGCGTTACGGCATGACCGCCAATGCGGAAATCGTCGTGCGCGAGCGGCGCCTGATCGACCTCGGTCTCGATCCGTTCAGAGAGGTGGCGGGTTGAGCGCGCGAATCAAACATCCACGAAAGGAGCCGAGCAAATGACCGCGATAGTGCGTATCGATGACGAAGTCGTGGACGTGGACGAGTTCATTCGTCTTCTGAAACTGACCGGCCAGTTCGAGAGCCTGGTCGAGCAGATCGTGCGCGACAAGCTTACCGTCCATGCGGCGAAGAAGCAGGGCGTCGCCGTCAGCGCCGACGAAATCCAGCAGCGCGCGGACCAGTTTCGCCGCGTGCGCGGGCTGCATCGCGCGGCGGACATGAATCATTATCTCGACGCGCTGCACGTGAGCCTCGACGAATTCGAGGCGTTCATTACCGACGGGCTTTATCAGGAGAAGATGCTCGACGACATCGGCAACGACGCTGCGATCCATGATTACTTCGCGTTGAATTCACCGAAGTTCGACGCGATCGAAGTCAGCCATATCGTGCTCGATAGCGAAGGCAAGGCGAAGGAAATGATCTCGTACCTGCACGACGACCCCGACGCCTTCGGCGAGATGGCGCGCGAGCATTCGATTGCCGATACGCGCGAGTCGGGCGGCGTGATCGGCAAGGTACTGCGCGGTTCGCTGAAGCCCGATATCGAGGCGAAGATTTTCAATGCGGCGGTCGGCGATCTGCTTGGGCCGTTTCCGTCGGCCGACCGTTCGTGTTTCGAGATCTTCGCGGTCACGGCCAAATATCCGGCCACGCTCGATGCCGACGTGGCCACCGAAATCCGCCGTTTGCTGCGCGAGAGCTGGCTCATTGCCCGCGCCCAGGAACACGTGATCGAAGCGCGCTAGTGCCCGACTAGCGCCCGATAAAGCGAGGCTCACCGATACATGGACGCCCTCCAGACCGCGCCATCCGCGCCTTCCACCGCCGAATTTCTCGCTTCGGTGGAGATCCTGTCGCCGTTCTCGCGCGACGAAATCGAGCGGCTTGCCGAGTACGCGCAGGCAAGGTTCTATTCGTTTGGCGAAACGGTGTGCTCGGCCGGTGAAGTGGCCGAAGGTCTCTATGTGATCCGCTCGGGCACGGTACGAATCTTCACCGAGGAGCACGGCAAGGAAACCAGCATGGGCGTGCGCAAGTCGGGCGAGATCTTTGCCGACATTGCGATGTTGCGCGCGTACGTTCACGAAGCGTCGGTACGTTCGTCGGGCAAGACCGAAGTGCTGTTCATTCCGCGCAGCGCGATCGAGCCGGTGATGGCGGGCAACCCCGCTGCGTTGGCGTTCGTCGCCAGCTATGTGGCGATCAATTCGGCCGGGGGCTTCGTTGCGCAATTGTTCGATCTGCGCGGCAAGCTGAACAAGGCGGAACTCGAAGAGTACGTGCGCAGCGTCGGCGCAAAACGGGTCGCTGCCGGCAAGGAGATTCTGAAACAGGACGGCCGCGACGACAGGCGGCTTTATGTGGTGCGGCAAGGCCAGGTGCGCATCGTGCGGCAGGAGGAGGGCCACGACTATACGCTCGCGACGCTCGGCAAAGGGGAGATATTCGGCGAGAAGGCGTGCCTGATGCGCCAGGAACAGATGGCATCGGTCGTTGCAACCACCGACACGCGGCTGCTGGTCATCCCCGAGCGCACCGTTCATTTCATTCTCGAGCGCAATCCGAAACTGCGAGAAGTGCTCGACGAGCGCATCCGCTATGGCGATCGCGAATTACAGCGGCAAAAGCGGCTCGAACAGCGGCGCAAGCTGCCGTTGATGCTCGACCTGCACAGCAAGCCGGAACTCGGCGAGAAGATCATCCGGCGTTTCGCGCTCGTCGAGCAGGCCGAGGAGATGGATTGCGGCGCCGCGTGTCTCGCGATGATCTGCCGCCATTACGGCATTCCGATGACGCTTGGCAAATTGCGCGAACTCGCGAATGTGACGACGCAGGGTGCGACGCTCGACAGCCTCGCGCGCGCGGGCGAGTCGCTCGGCTTCACGACGCGCGGCGTGCAATGCACGTTCGATTCGCTGCGCGGCTTCGATCTGCCGTTCATCGTGCATTGGGAGGGCTATCACTATGTGGTCGTGTACGGGCTGTCGAAAGACTATGTCTGGGTGGCGGACCCGGCACTCGGTTTCAGAAAGCTGAGCGTCGAAGATTTCGAACGCGGGTGGAGTGGCACCTGCCTATTGTTTACCGGCGGATCGCAGCTGCTGCAGATGTCGGCCGAGCGCTCGCCGTGGATTCGCTTTGTCGGCTATCTGAAGCCGTACCGCAAGATACTCGGCTATCTGTTTCTGGCGACCTTCGTGATTCAGGTGCTCGGCGTGATTCCACCGCTGATCATTCAGAACATTCTGGACGGCGTGATCGTGCATCAGAACGTCAGTCTGCTGCATATGCTGATCGGCGGGCTCATCATCTCCAATGTCTTCACGCAGTTGATGTCGACGATTCGCGCGTATCTGGCGAACTTCATGGTTCGCAACATGGACTTCGCGATGATGTCGCAGTTCTTCAAGCATACGTTGTCGCTGCCGTTTTCGTTCTTCGCGAAGCGCAAGACCGGCGATATCTTCGCGCGCTTTCAGGAAAACCAGACGATCCGCGCGTTCCTGACCGAGTCCACCGTGACGACCGCGCTGAATCTGCTGATGATCTTCATCTACTTCACGATCATGTTCGTGTACAACGTGAAGATGACGCTGGTGTTGATCGCGTTCGTGATTCCGATCATGGGGCTCACGGTGATCGCGACGCCGAAGATCAAGGGCTACGCACGCGAGGTGTTCACGGCGTCGACCGAGGCGAAGTCGTTCCTGATGGAAGCTCTGTCCGGCGTCGAGACCGTCAAGGGCATGGGCATCGAGCGGCCGGTACGGTTGCGCTGGGAGAAGAAATACGCAAAGGCGCTCGAATTGCAGTATCGCGCTCACGCATTCAATATTCTGGTCGGCTTCGGCAGTCAATTGCTGAATGCGGCAACGACGATTGCGATTCTTTGGGTCGGCGCGAATCTGGTACTCGCGCGTGAATTGACGATCGGTCAGCTGATCGCGTTCAATGCATTCATGGGCAGCGTATTGAGTCCGCTGATGGGTCTCGTCGGCTTGTGGAGCATGCTCAACGATGCGGGTGTTGCGATGGAACGGCTCGGCGATGTGCTCGATATCGAGCCCGAACAGAAGCCGCAGGATTTGCCCTCGCGCGTGATGCTGCCGGAGCTGCAAGGCGAAATCAGCCTGCAAGGCGTGTACTTCCGCTATGGCGAAGAGGATTCCGCTTATGTGCTGGAGAACATCAGCTTCGATATCAAGCCGGGTGAACTGGTCGCGATCGTCGGGCGCAGCGGGTCGGGAAAAACCACGCTCGCGAAGCTGCTGGTTGGCTTCTATCAGCCGAGCGAAGGGAAAATGACGATCGACGGCTATGACTCCAGCGTGATCGACAAGACTTATTTCCGCGCGCAAATCGGCTACGTGATGCAAAGCAATCTGCTGTTCTCGGGCACGATCGCCGAGAACATCGCAAGCGGGGACGACGCGCCGGAGCGCCGCCGCATCGAGGAAGTGGCGAAAATGGCCGACGCGCATGGCTTCATCAGCAAGATGCCGCTCGGTTATGAGCAGGTCGTCGGCGAGCGCGGCATCGGTTTGTCGGGCGGTCAAATCCAGCGGCTTTGCATTGCGCGTGCGTTGTATCACGATCCGCGTCTGCTCGTGTTCGACGAGGCGACGTCGGCGCTCGACTCGCAATCGGAAAGCAATATTCTCGGCAACATGCACGACATCCTGAAGGGCCGCACGGCGGTGATCATCGCGCATCGGCTCAGCACGATCATGCGCGCGGACAAGATTCTCGTGCTGTATGAAGGGGCGATCGTCGAACAGGGCCGTCACGAGGAGCTGATCCAGCGCGGCGGCATGTACTATCAGCTCGTGCAGAAACAGTTGAGCGCATCATGATGAAGATACTCGACCAGATTGAAGAGGCGAGTCCCGCGATATCGTACGCGGGACTGATCGAGCGGATCGAGATCCTGCGCTCCACGTTGCGCTGGTCGTCGCGGCTCGAACGCGCCGATATCGACAAGCTGCTGCGGCAGGCCACGTCGTTGCGCGACGAAGTGATGCAGCTTTCGCACAAGGAGCGCTTCGTGCAGGCGGCCACCGCGGGCGAGCCGCAGACGAGCGCGGAGCAATCGCGCGGTGCGCGCCGCAAGGCACTACTCGAACGCAGCTTCATTTTCGAGGGCACGTTCGGCGACAACCCGCGTTTGCTCGAATCGCTCGAAATCGCGGAAAAAGCGGCGCCAACCGATTTGCCGGTGTTGATCGATGGAGAAAGCGGCACCGGCAAGGAGCTGATGGCGAAAGTGATTCACGCGAACGGCTCGCGTGCGGACAAGCCGTTCATTTCGGTGAACTGCGGCGCGATTCCGGACAATTTGCTCGAATCCGAACTATTCGGGCATCGCAAGGGCGCATTCACCGGCGCGTCGAGCGACCGCAAGGGCAAATTCGAAAGCGCGCATACGGGCACGATCTTTCTCGACGAAATCGGCGAGTTGCCGCTCGCGGGCCAGGTCAAGCTGCTGCGTGTGCTCGAGGCGCACGAGATTCAACGCGTCGGCTCCGACGAAACGATCGCGGTCGATACGCGCATCGTCGCGGCGACCAATCGCAATCTGCGCAAGCTCAGCGAGGAAGGCCGGTTTCGCGAGGATCTGTTCTACCGGCTCAGCGTGATTCACGTGACGTTGCCGCCGCTGCGCGAACGGCGCGACGAAATTCCGTTGCTGATTGCGTGGTTCGGCGACGAAGCGGCGGGCACGCTGAAACGCCGGCCGGTCAGGTTGACGCCGCGTTTGCGGGACTTTCTATTGAGCTACGCGTATCCGGGCAACATTCGCGAATTGCGCAACGTGATGTACCGCATCTCATGTCTGGCTGCAGACATGGCCGACGTCGAGCATTTGCCGCTCGATATGCGACCCGCCGGACCCGGTTCGGCGGCGGCGCAGGCGGAGGGCGGACAGGCGAGCGGCGAGCAGCCGATCAGCGTCGCGAATCTGATGTCGTTGAGCGACGCGAAGCGGGCGGCCAGCGACGACGCCGAGAAAGCGTTCCTCGAACGCGGACTGCGTGAAGTCAGCGGAACCGTCGCCGAACTGGCGCGGCGCATCGATATGAATCGCTCGCACTTGCAGATGCTGCTGAAAAAGCACGGCCTGCACTCGAAGGATTTCCGCAATCGCAATGCGCCGCCCACGAAGAACGGCGCGAACGAGCGCGACGAGGAAGACGACGAAGGCTGAGTGAAGGACCACTGAACGCTCGGTGAAACGCGCGCCTGAAGATCATCAAGGCGCCGGGTTCAGCAAGGTCTTGTCCGCCGCATTCGGGTCCTGCGCTTCGACGACCACTGCGGTGATGTTGTCGCGCCCGCCGCGCGCGAGCGCGAGGTCGACGAGTTCGCAACATGCGTTTTCGCGCTCCGCCGTGGTCAGCACGTCGGCGATCTCGTCGTCGCTCAGTTCGTTGCTGAGACCGTCGCTGCACAACAGGAACACGTCGCCGTCGGCGACTTCGATCGCGTCGTCGTCGAGTTCGAGCGAATCCGTTGCCCCGACCGCGCGCGTGATCATGTGCTGCGCGGGATGATGGCGCGCCTCTTCGTCGGTGATGACGCCGAGCGAGCGCAGCTCCTCGACCTGGCTGTGATCGCGCGTCAGTTGCCGCAATTGCCCCGCGCGGTAGAGGTAGATGCGGCTGTCGCCGGCCCACACGTAGCCGCAGAAGCGATCGCATGCAAGCAGCACGACCACGGTGCTGCCGATGCGCTGCACCTGGCGGCGCGCGGCTTCGTCGCGCAATTGACGGTTCGCGGTTTGCAGACGCGTGCGTACATCGGCGATCAGCATTCTGAGGCCGTGCGGCGCCGCCAGTTGAGTCAACGCGTCGATCACGGTGCGGCTGGCAACGTCGCCGACCGCGTGACCGCCCATCCCATCGGCGACAGCCCAGCGTCCCGCTTCGGGCTCGTCGAGGCAGGCATCTTCGTTGATTTCGCGGACCCGTCCCGTGTCGGAACGCGCGGACGACGTCCAGCGAAATTGGCTCTCGCATGTCACAACGGCTACACCATATCGTTTCGGTTGCGTGCGTCCGGAGACACGGTGAGGTTTGCGTTCGCGCCGGTGTTGCGTACGTCGACCGACTGGAACTGGTTGATCATCTGGTTAGCATAGAAGTTGTTAGAGACCTCGTACAGATTGACCACCGGCCCAATGCTCGGCGTTTGCGGCACGTACGGCTGAATCCAGCCATAGATCCATGGCGCGCCGCCGCCACCGCGAATCGCCGCCATCGCTTTGCGATCGAGCGCGAGGTTCAGCGAGAGGTCGTTCAATTTGATGCAGGACATATCGTTCTCCGGTTGGCCGCGTGCGCAATGCGCGCGGCTGAATGGACTCTGCACCACACGGTGCAAAGGCCATGCCAATCGGGGGCGGATTCGACGCGAAGCCCGCGGCGCGTTGACTGGCGCGGCTTGCGCGGATTTACCACGAACGCGGTCGACGCGATCGGTCGGCTCGCGGCCAACAAGCCCACATTCGAACAGGTGTGAGACCCAACACATTCAGCGGGGTCCCACGGGTTCTCCATTCAGTTGAAATCAACCCGCGACACAGCTCGCGAATGAGCGTCGCACACCAACAGATCAGCGCGATTTCTGTTGGTCCCGTCCTGACATCTTCCTCTTCAGAAAACCGCTCGATCGGCCGTCAACCCTGTAAACAGGGGTTTTCCGGCGCCTGGCCCGGATGATGCAAAAGCTGTCGCAACAGTGTTGGAATGCGAACGAGGCCAGCCATGAACACCCAAACGCTCGGTACACGCGACGACGACCCGCAATCCGCAGCCGCTTGCGACACCGCATCATCGACGATCGATCTGCCGATCGGCGCGCATCTGGTCACGCAACGCAACGGCTACGAACATCACGGCATCTATGTTGGCAACGGCCGCGTCGTGCACTACTCGGGCTTTGCGGCCTCCGCGCATCCGGGACCGGTCGAGGAAGTCGAACTCGCGCGCTTCGCCGCCGGCCATTCGCTGTCGGTTCGCGCGACGCCGAGCGCGATCTACGTCGGCGCCGATGCGGTGCGCCGCGCGCGCTCCCGCCTCGGCGAAAACCGCTATCGCCTGCTGACCAACAACTGCGAACACTTCTGCGCGTGGTGTCTGCTCGGCGAAAGCCGCAGCGAACAGGTGCATTGCTGCTTGCGCCATCCGGGCACGGGCATGCGCGCACTGCTGTGCTTCGTGAAGGCGTTTGTCGAGAGCGGGGCGAGGAACGAACACCGCGTGGCGCAACTCGCGCAACTCGCGTGAACGCAGCGCGTCAGGAACGGGACGATTCGAGGAGAACATCATGGTAGCCGCAGAAAAAAGCTTGCACTGGGCCGTCGACAAATGGCTCGCGCCCACGCCGTCGATGCCCGCGCGCGTGGTGCGGTTCTGCCATCGCGCGTCGCAACAGCAACGCTATGTATGTGTGCAGGCGTCGAAGCCGGAAGGATTGCTGTCGATTTTCTTCTTCCGCCACGGCGACGGTTCGTGGAACGTGTTCCCGCCGCAAGCCGAGCGGCCCGCGATGAACGGGTATTGCCGCACGGCCGCGTAGGACTTCATGCGTGACCCGCCGTGGCCGCTTCCTTGGCGAGCCACTGACTGAACAGCAACATCGCCGGCGTCATCGGCTTGCCCTTCAGGCAGGTCAGCCAGTAACTGCCCGCCTTGACCTCGACGTCGAACGGGCGCACCAGACGCCCGGTATTGATCTCCCGTTCGAACATCAACGCAGGCACGAGCGCGATGCCCGCGCCCTGTATCGCCGCTTCCACCATCAACCGCGACGAATCGAACACCGGTCCGCGCACCGGCCGCGGCGCGATGCCCGCGGCCGCGAACCAGTTCATCCAGTCGTCCACGCGGTACGAGCGCAGCAGCGTTTCGTTGGCGAGATCGTCGAGCCGTGCGAGGCGCGCGGCGATCTCGGGCGTGCAGAGCAGCGCGAGCGGCGCGTCGAGCAGTTTGGTGGCGAGCGAGCCGGGCCACGTGCCGTCGCCGAAACGGATCGCGAAATCGAGGCCCTCGGTCGCGAGGTCGACGAGGTTGTTATTGGTCAGCAGCCGCAACTCGACGAACGGATGCGCGTCGCGAAACGACTTCAGGCGCGGCATCAGCCAGCCGACCGCGAACGTGCCGACCACACCGACCGTCAGCACCTCGTGAAAATGCCCGCCGTCGAACTGCTTGAGCACCGCCTCGATACGATCGAACGCGTCGGACAGCACGGGGCGCAGCGCGAGCCCTTCGTCGGTCATCGCGAGGCCGCGCGGCAAACGCTTGAATAGCGCAGTGCCGAGCCGCTCCTCCAGCGAGCGGACCTGCTGGCTGACCGCGGCTTGGGTCACGTTCAGCTCTTGCGCCGCGCGCGTGAAGCTCAGATGCCGCGCGGACGATTCGAACGCGCGCAGCGCGTTCAGCGGAAGATACGGTCTCATGGTGCAGATGCAAGATTTTCTTGTGAGTGGGCTAACTTATCACCATCGGCCCACTTCGCCGACTCCGGGTCTGTTATTCGCCAGTCGAATTGTGCGACACTAGGGCCACATCGACGGGGGCAATCGCATGCGCGGCGCCGCGCCAGACGCGCGGTGGCGAGTCGGCAATGAAGAGCCGGCAATTGTGAGCAACGGTGAACGGCTGCCACGGATTGCCTCGATGTAGGTGGTGAGAAGTTGACTGTCCAGATGGAATGCTCGACATGTTCTGCCGACGTTCGTCCAGGTAAGCCGTCGGCTCGTGCAACCTTGCATCATTGCCCTCGATCGGGAGTCCGCTATGTCCGTGTATGTTCTGGCCTTGCTGATTGGCGTCGTCGCCGGCCTTCGCTCGATGATCGCCCCCACCGCCGTCAGCTGGGCCGCGCGTCTGGGATGGCTGCCGCTGCAAGGCACATCGCTTGCCTTCCTCGGCTTCGCGGCCACGCCGTATATCTTCACCGTGCTGGCGGTCATCGAACTGATCACGGATCAATTGCCCGAAACGCCGAGCCGCAAGGTGCCGCTGCAGTTCGGCGCGCGAATCGTGCTCGGTGCGCTGAGCGGCGCGGCGATCAGCGGCGCGCATGGCGGCCTGGCGGGCGGCATGATCGTCGGGGTGGTGGGCGCGGTGGTCGGCGCGGTAGGCGCGGTGATCGGCACGCTCGGCGGCGCGAAGGTGCGCAGTTCGCTCGCCAGCATGTTCGGGCGCGATGCGCCCGCGGCGTTGATCGAGGACGTGGTCGCGATCGTCGCGGCTGCGTTGATCGTCGTGTCGTTGCACGGGTTCTGACATAAACGCAAAAACGCGGCGGGACGCTTTGCGCGTCGCCGCCGCGTTCGGTCGCTGCCCGCAGCTTATCGAACCCGGGCGATCCGCGCGGCCGTCGTGACTTGCGTGACCGGCGCCGCCGCCGTCGAACTCGCCGCCACGGGCGGGATCAGCTTGCCTTGCACGAGCAGCTGAAGCGTCTTCACGACCAGAATCGCGATGATCGCGTTCGCCACCACGAACAGAACCGGTGCCGCGAATTCGATCGGACCCGTCGCGCCGCGTTCGACGAGACGCAGGGCCATCGTCGGCAACGCCGCTACGCCGAAGCTGAACGCCCAGTAGCCGGGCACGAATGCCTGTTGGCGGATCCACGGCAGCAAACGCAGCAGCATCAGCGCCTGATAGAGACCGTAGCCGAGCAGCGCGTAGGCGAACAGATCGGGCGTGCCGCTGGTGAGGCTCAAATACGCGACACCACCGACGACTGGCGGCGCGAGTTGCACGCCGAGGGTCGGGCGCAGCGCTTCGGGCAGCGGTTCATGCACGGCGGCGCGATGCAGGATCATCGATTCGAGCGCGAGCCACGCCAGCATGCCGCCGCCGAAAAACAGCGCGCCCAGTTGATGGAAGCCGAATGCGGCCGAACTCGCCGCCGCGACGAAGCCCGCTCCGACCGTCGGCAGATAGATCGCCGGCGTGGTCAGTTCGGGCTTGCGGGCGCCTTGCCACAGCTTGCCCTGTAGATAGACGCCGAGCCCAAGTTGCGCGATCGCCGCGATGCCGTACAGCGTCAGCGCGAGGGTATGCGCGTACGGCTGCAGCAGTTGCGCGGCAAGCAGCGTCGAGATCGGCGCGAGCGCGACGAACGAAGACTGCACCGGATGGTCCAGTTCGGCGCGTGCGTCGGCGGTCTGTGCGAACCACTTGTGCGCGTAGGCGAACAGAATGATGACCCAGACGGCGAGCGCCGCGATCGTCACCACGCTGCCGGCGACGGCCGGCAAATGCCACAGGCGGATTGCGACGCGCCACAGGTTGGCCAGCGCCAACGAGCCCACCGCGATGCTCAAGAAGCCAGCGGGAACCGCACCACGATTGCTGTTCATGACGACCTCCGAAAGTTGCGTCGCGCTGCGGGTTGCTGGCCATGCGCGATCGATGGCCTACTGTAAAAGGCCACGGAGAATCGCAGAACGCTGCAAACGCTCGACAAATGGCGCGAGCGTCTCAAGCTGTGTTTTAGCGGGGGAAAGAGGCAGAGAAGGCGGGGGAGGAAGGGCGGCCGTCAACCACCCATGCGCACCAGCATCGCCAGCAGCTGGTCGAACGAAAGCGGCTTGCGCGTGTAGGCAAAATGTGGATTCGGCTGCACCGGAATGTCCGATGCGGCACTGCACAGGATGATCGGAATGTCGCGCAGCTCTGGGTCCTCATACAGCGCCGCGCACAACTGGAGGCCCGACATGACCGGCATCATGCAATCGGACACGATGATATCGGGCCGGCTCGAACGGACCAGTTCGAGCGCGACGGAGCCGTTCGACGCTGTCCGTACCGCATAGCCGTGTCGTTCCAGCAGCAGCCGCCACACCGTGAGGATGTCGAACTCGTCGTCCACTACCAGAATGGTTTTCATGGGCGGCTAGGTTTTTCGCCGCGATTGCAGCGTAACCGACAGGCCCGGCGTCGATTGGATGCCCGCGGCGCCGGGCGAGCCGTCGATCACGTCGAGTCCTTGCGACGAAATCGACAGTTCGCGCAGTGACGTGTCGTGCGCGCTTTCGCGTTGCTTCACCACCGAAATCACGCGCCGCAGTCCGCCTTCGGTCTCGGCGTAGCGCAGCAGCACGAGGTTTTCGGTCAGCGCCGACACGCGCACGGCCTTCGCGTGACCCGGATCGCTGTACAGCGGCAGCTCCTCGGTGACGAGCGTCGTGATGGCCGCTTCGCGCAACTGATGCAGCAGTGCGTTCAGGAACAGGCCGAAGCGCTCGGTACGCAACGCCGAATCGCGAAAGCCCTCGACGCCGTCGATCACGATGCGCGTCGCGCCGGTCTGCTTGACGGTGGCGAGCGCTTTCGACGCGATTTCATCGACCGCGAGTTCGATCGCCGGCTGCCAAAGCACCATCAGACGACCGTCCTGCCACGCATCGGCAAGCGCGATCGACACCGCTTCGGCCTTGCCGATGAGTCTCTGCGGACTCTCGTAGAAGCCGAGATACACGCAACGCTCGCCGCGTGCGAGACCGGCGGCGAGGAACTGCAGGCACAGCAGCGTCTTGCCGACGCCCGACGGGCCGATTAGCGTGGTCGTCGCGCCTTGCGCGAAGCCGCCGCCGAGCAGGTTGTCCAGGTGCAGCAAGCCGAAGCCGAGCCGGGCTTTCAGATCGACGGGGCCCGCTTGCTCCGCGCACTGCGCTTCGAGGCGCGGGAACATCAGCAGCCCGCTGCCGGCGATGCGGAAGAAGTGCTTGCCCATCAGATGATCGCGCGCGCGCATCTTGTGCACTTCGATTTCGCGCGCGCGCCGCATGCCGTCGTGATAGCTGTTCAGCTCGATCAGACCGTCCACCAGCGTGTGCTCGGGATGCGACTCGTTGCCCGACAGCGGCGCGAGCAGCAGCGTCGTGCAGTCCATCGCGGCGACCAGCGCGTTCAGCTCGTGAATGAACTTCGACAGCGACAGCTCGGTTTCGCTGAATTCGCGCGCGCTGCGAAAGCCGTCGATGATCATCAGGCTCGGCCGGTAGTCGTAGATGCTCGACGCGATCAGCTTCAGGAAACCGTCGAGGCCGTCCTGCATCAGCTCGTGATAGCCGGACACGAACAGCATCTGCTGCGCGACCGCGGCTTCGTCGAAAAAGCTCAGGCCTTTCAGGTGACCGAGCAGCTTGTCGTGCGATTCGGCGATCAGCGTCATGTACAGCACTTTCTCGCCTTGCCGCACCCGATGAAAACCGATCTGGCTCGACAGGATCGTCTTGCCGGCGCCGGCCATGCCCTCCAGTAGATAGACGCCACCGCTCACCAGACCGCCGCCGAGGATCTCGTCGAAACCGGGCACGCCGGTTTCGACATTGCGTCGGGCCGCGTCAGGTCGGGCCGCGTCAGGCCGGGCCGCATTAGGTCGCGCCGCGTTAGGTCGCGCCGCGTCGGACGGGCGGGACGTGTTGGATGCGTCGGTAGTCATTGTCGATGTGTCGTTCAAAGTGCAAGCGACGGCCTGGTCGTAACCGTCCTGTGCTCAACCCCGTTGCGGCAGCAATCCCCATTCCCGATCGCGAGCGACAGTGTCCCGCGGCGTGAAATGCGGGGAGTCTATCCGGCAACGCGTGCTCGGCGAACGGCATGTGCTCGACATGGCGGCGTGAGAGGGCGAAAAAGGCCGGCGGCGAGAAGCCCAGTGCATGCGGTATGAGGGGGGAGTGAAGTGCGGTGGCCGGTCGAACTTGCAAACCGATGCAATGAAACGGAAAGGCGAGCACTTCGCTCACACGGCGCCGCAGGCTGCGGTCGAGGCTGCCGATCAGATAGGTCAGGTGCAGTTTCGAACGGCGGCTGCGAGTGGCGCCGGCTTCGGCGGACGGCGTCTGATGCTGGTTCATGGTGTACCGGGTGACGCGCCGCGCCGTATACAATTCGGCAGCGCCTGATCCCAGCGGGCTTTCACCCGCCTATTTGCCAACCGATCCAACCCATGCCGAATCCGACCCGGGCCTTTCTTCTCGGCCCGCTCCTGAAAGGCGTTTCACGCTCCTTCTATCTGACGCTGCGCGTGCTGCCCATCGGCATGCGCGATCCGATCGGCCTTGCGTATCTGCTCGCGCGCGCGGCCGATACGATTGCGGACACCTCGCTGATCGCGCCGGGCCAACGCCTCGAATTGCTGCTCGCGTTGCGCGATCAGGTCAATGGCGTGGCCGTCGACAGCGCGCCGTTCCAGCGCATCGCCGCGGAAGTCGCGGGTCAGCAGGCGCAGTCGGATGAAAAGCTGCTGCTCGAATCGTTGAGCCCCGCGCTCGACGTGCTCGCGCAACTGAGCGAGTCCGACTGCCACTCGGTGCGCGCGATCGTCACGACGCTGACCGAGGGCATGGAATTCGATCTAGGCACGTTCCCCGACGAACGCTCCGGCCAGATCGCGGCGCTGCGCGAATACGACGAACTCGATCGCTATACGTATCTGGTCGCGGGCTGCGTCGGCGAGTTCTGGACCACGATGACTTACGCGCACATGCCGGGCACGCTGAAAGAACAGCCCGACACGATGAAGCAGCGTGGCGTGCGTTTCGGCAAGGCATTGCAAATGACCAACGTGCTGCGCGATTGCGGAAAAGATTTGCGCATCGGCCGCTGCTATCTGCCGCAGAGCATGCTCGAGCGCCACGGTCTGAGCGCGCGCGATCTGCTGCAACCGGCCAATTCGATGCGCGCGCGGCCGCTGCTCGTCGAACTGCTGCGCAAGACGCTCGATCATTTCCGCGCGGCGCTCGACTATACGCTCGCGATTCCGGTGAGCGCGGTGCGCTTGCGGCTCGCCTGCCTGTGGCCGATCCTCATCGGCCTCGACACCTTACTGTTGCTCGCGGATAACGACGCGTGGCTCGATCCGGCGAAAGTGTCGAAGGTGACGCGCCATGACGTGTATCGGATCATCGCGTCATCGCTGCTGCTGGTGCCGTCGAATGCGCTGGTGCGCCATGCGATCAATAGCCGCATCGCGCGGATCGAAACTCGGCTGTAGGCGTAAACGCCTACGGTTGCGCGCACAGTCACGCGCATCGAATAAAACCGAATCGCTTCAATGCACTACGAATCGCCCGCAGTAGCCGCGATTTATTCTGGATCATTGAATCTTCAACAATCGGGAAAGCCCCAGGCCACTGCATTCGCGCTTCACGTTAGTCTCTTCGAAAAGGAGACGACCCATGCGACAAGCGTTCAATATTGCGTTGGTGCTTTTGCTTGGCTATCTGATGGCGGATCGGGCGTTGATGCGTGCGCAGGCGGGCGAGGTCGGCACGATTACGTGTCACCAGGGCGCGGCGCTCGTCAAATCGGATGCGTTGAAAAAGGGCTTTGGTGACGCTGGCGCGAGCGCGCAGAGCGAGAGCTTCCTGTCGAGTTGCCTAGTGACCGGGCGCGGCCAGGTCGGCAATCTGATCGCACGCGACTGAGCGCGGGCAGCTGAGAATTCATCGCGGCGCACGCAGAGCGTCGCGAAAAAGCGCCCAGACCGTGAAGGCCTGGGCGAAGTCATCGGGAGCCCGATGACGGAGGTAACCACATACGAACTGGCCCGCGCTCGGAGATACCCGAGTCGCGGGCCAGTTCATTTGAATCGGGGTGCGCGTCGCAAGGACGCGCTATCTGGAAGTGCTCGCGGTTCGTTTCGCCGTAGGGCTTCGTGGCCACACAGCTGCGCTTGACGAACCGCCTGCCACCTACCGCTTACTGACCGAAGTAGACCGACTTCGGGCCACTCGTCGGAGCCGCATGGCTCGTTTGCGACGTACCGCTCACCACACCACCGAAGCCGGTAGCGGCTTGACCGACGCCGTTTTGCGCGTCGACGCGGGCTTGCGCAGCCTGGATGTCAGCCGGGTAGTGCGGGTCGGCGTGACCAGGTTGATAGCCTGCCTTTTCCAGTTGGATCAGCTCGGCGCGCACTTGAGCGCGGGTCACGGGCTGGTTGGCTTGCGCGAACGCGGCGACCGGAGCGGCGACAGCGACGGCGATGACAACGGCTTGAATCAGCGATTTCATGATACTTACCTCCAGTTCAGGGTTTTATCTTGCTGCGAACTTGCTTGTTCGTAGTCAGTGATTGCATTGTAATTTGGCGAACTGGGCAGAGTAAGTCGTGAGATAGGTAATGTTTGTTGCGAAAATTGATATAACGCGGCGGAACTTTTAGGGTTAACGCGTAGACGTGTGTCCGGTGTCACAGGAAATGAAAACTATGCGAGGTCGGTGACGTCTGAGCCGCTCCCCTCGTATCGGCCACTTCCCGTCATGCCGGCGAGATTCGGGCTCCCTTTAGTTAAAGTATCTGGGTTTGTTGCCGATATGCCGTGTGAGTGCCGACCCGTCAAGCGCTCTAGGCAGCCCTGTTTTATAAACATTCAGGTGCCGATCGATAGGCGTCGTCGATGACAAAAGATCGGCCGGCAGCGAGAAAGATTTGTGATGAAATGCGCAGCGGCATGCCGGGCTTCGTCACAACTTACCGCTGCAGGGACGCCGCCATGGTTATGCAAGTGATTCGACCGCGATGAAAGTTTCACCGGTTTGCCATCGAATGCGCCCATAGCCTCTGCCGAGGGCCGCCCAATCCATGCCGAACCTGAAAAAGTGAACCCCACGTGCGACAAACTGAGTTTGGTTCCTTGCTGTCGGTCTTGGCCTGTTTCATTCTTTTCTCGTTGTGCGGTTGCCATCAGCGAGACCACGATTCTTCGAGCACGAGCAGGCCGGCCAGTACCACCATCACCGCCTTGGTCTGGGCTCCTGACTGGCCGGAAGAAATGCTTCAGATTGCTGCCGAATTCAGCAAGCTGAATCCGGACATACACGTGGATGTGCAGTTCATGATTGGCAATTCGGTGGAAGAAAATATCAAGCCGCGGATCGCCTCCGGCAACTTGCCCGATCTGGTGAGTATCAACCCGAATGCCTACGCGGCCGACCTCGCCGATCAAGGGCTCCTCGCCGACGTTAGCAAGACATCCGCCTGGAACAACATGCTCGATCCTCTCAAAAAAGACTGGACCAGTCGCCAATCCAGGCACTTTGGAATAGCGGGGGGAATGGCTACGACTTTGATCTATTACAACCAGGACATGTTTGCGAAGGCGGGGATCAGGGAACTGCCGACCAATTTCAACGAATTCCTGGCGGTTTGCGAACAGCTCAAACGTGCGGGCTATACGCCAATAATGTGGAACGGCGGCTTCCCAAATATGCTCGGCAACGGCCCCTTCAGTTCAGGCTTTGCTAACAATGTGGTTGCGCGCGAGCCAGACTGGAAGGACAAAATCAGCGATGGCACGCTGGATTTGAACACCCCCCAGGTAGCGGATATTTTCGCCAGGATCAGGCTGATGCCGGAACGGGGTTTTGTACAGGAATCGTTCATGACAACAGGCTACGACGAGGGCATACGGCTATTCAAGGAGGGCAAAGTCGCGATGGCTTTTCACGGTAGCTGGGCAGCCGGTCTGTTGCTGCACGGCAATCCCTTTGAAGTTGGCGTGCTCATCCCGCCCTGGAACGCGCCAGGCGAGCAGGTGGTGCCCGTGATCGGCAGCGAAACCGGGTTTGCGGTGTCGGAAACGCCCAACAAGGCCGCGGCAATGCGTTTTCTCGAGTTCATCGCTGGGCAGGGGTTTTCCATCCTCCAGGCTAAGCGCCAGAACATTTCCCCATTCAAGCAGTTCCCGGGGACGGTGGTGAGCGATCAGAAGATTGTTGACTACACAAACATGGTCAGTCGCTATGCTGTGACCGGCAGCCCGTACTATTCGTTTCTACCTTCCAATTCCATCGAGCGCTTGCATCGATTGATACAGGATGTGCTGTTCAGGAAAATCACGCCAATGCAGGCTGCAAAACTCCTGGACGAGTCTGTTAAGAATGAAGCGAAGATGCACTACAAATGAGCCCACTGATCGCCTGGCTGCGAAGCGCATTCGCCTACTTCTCGTTGGATCTGCTGCGCCGGGTCGAAATTCGCTACCGGCTGATAACCGCGTTTATCCTGCTTTCGCTGATACCGATACTTGTCTCTAGCTACATTTCGTATGTGGAGTCAACAGCAGAGTTCAAGCACAAAGCGGAGATATTTTCCAAAGAGGTAGTCAAACAGGTATCCAAAAACATCTCGTTGCGGATGGAGCAGATCGAGACGGAGAGCAGCCTTCTGGTGCTCTCCGATCAGGTTCAAGACGCGCTGACCCGCGTCGCACACGGCAATGAAAAGGAGCAGAGCGAAGCTCGCCAGGATCTGACCCGACTGCTCCTGGAGCACTACGGCGCGGTTGATTTCATCAACCAGAAATATTTTCTCGACAAGGACAACCGGATCACGGACACCCAGGCGTTCGCGCAATTGACGCGGAGTGTGGTGCATCTGGTCCAGCAGGCTCCCGATCGAAATGGCCGGCCTTACTGGGGCAGCTATGACAACGGGGCCGGTCAGCAAGATCTCGGGATGGTGCGCGCCATCATCGGCAAGAGCGACAATCGGCAGATCGGCAATCTGGTTCTAGTGATTCGCCCCGAGTATTTCTCATCGATTTTCAATGACGTCGCCGTGGGCAGTGGAACGGAGATCTATGTACTTGACGCCAGTAGCGACAAGCTGATTGTTCGTGCCGACGGCTCTTCAATGAGCACCGACGGAAAGGCTGAACCGGGTCTGCTCGAAAGAATCGCAAACGCCGATCCGCACGGCGAGCCAAAGGGCTTCGTCGACTTCCATGGCAAGAATGGCGAACGATATCTCGCTGCATACACGGGTATCGCCGGCACAAAATGGTTTGTGGTCAGTACGATCCCGGAAAAGAAGTTGACGGCGGAGGCACAGTCCGTACGCGATCAGATCATACTGGTGGGCATTTCGGGGTTTCTGCTTTCGATCTTCCTCGCCAACTTCATTTCACACAGCATCTCTGTACCGCTCAAAGATCTGGTGCGAAGGATGGACGACACCGGTAGCGATGCAGGCGCAGAGGCGGAGGCATCGGTGGACGCGCGCAGTGAGATTGGCGTAAAGGATGAATTGGGCAGATTGGCGCACAGGTTCGAACGAATGAGTGCGGCGATCGGGCAGAAGATCCAGAAGATCAACGAGATCAACGCTACCTTGGAGCAGACGGTCATCGAGCGAACGGCCGAGCTCGTCGCCAAAGAGCAGGAGTCGCGCACGTTGATCGAGAATTCACCTGACACGATCACGCGCTACGACCGGGAGCTGCGCCGCACCTACGCCAATCCGGCTTTCTGTGTCTCGGCGGCCCGCAGCCTTCGCGAGTCGCTCGGCAAACGGCCCTCAGAGATACCGGGCGGTGCTAACGCGCTGGCTTACGAGAAGAAGATCAGCGAAACCATTACAACCGGGAAAAGTCGCCAATTCGAACTGAGATGGCTCAGTAAGGACGGACAGGAACAGTGCAGCCATATCAGGCTCACTCCAGAGATCGACGCGTCGGGCGAGGTGAACTCCGTGTTGGCGGTCGGTCGTGATTTGTCGGACCGGATGGCATTCGAGGCAACGATATGGAAACAGGCTAATTACGATGCGCTGACCCATCTCCCGAACCGCCAGATGTTTCATGCCCGTCTCGAGCATGAAGCCGGCGTGTCCCATCGCTCCGGGCGGCCGATGGCCTTGATGCTGATCGATCTCGACCGCTTCAAGGAGGTCAACGACTCGCTCGGACACGATATGGGCGACATCCTGCTGATCGAGGCCGCGAGGCGCATTACCTCGTGTGTGCGTGAATTCGACACGGTCGCTCGACTTGGCGGTGACGAGTTCACGGTGATTCTGCCCGAGTTGGACGACACCGGGAGCATCGAACAGATCGCGAAGACGATCATCGCCACGCTGGCCCAACCCTTCAAGCTTGGTCCGGACGAGGCTTTCATTTCTGCGAGTGTCGGAGTCACGCTTTACCCTGACGACGGGACAGAACTGGATGTTCTCTTCAAGAATGCCGACCAGGCCATGTACGCGGCCAAAGCCGCGGGGCGCAACCGTTTCCACTACTTTACGCCCGAGTTGCAAGTGGCGGCAGAAAAGCGCCAGCGTCTCACGAGCGATCTACGTACCGCCCTGCAAGTCGAACAGTTCCGTGTTTATTACCAGCCTATCGTCAATCTGGCGACTGGCGAAATTTATAAAGCTGAAGCGCTAATTCGCTGGCTGCACCCGGTGCGCGGCACGATCAGTCCATTGGATTTCATCGCATTGGCCGAAGACACGGGGCTCATCGTTCCGATCGGCGATTGGGTGTTCAAACAGGCCGTGCGCCAGGCGCGTCAATGGCGCAGACGATTCCATCCATCGTTTCAGATCAGTGTGAACATTTCACCGGTGCAGATTCGCCAGGACAATCTGGTGTGTATCCAATGGTCGGAATACCTCATTCGGCAAGGCATGCCTAGACAGAGCGTGGCAATTGAAATAACCGAAGGGCTGTTACTGGACGCCGAATTGAACGAGAAGTTGCTGAGTTTCCGCGAGGCAGGAATCGGGATTTCGATCGACGACTTCGGGACCGGTTACTCGTCCTTAGCCTATCTGAAGCGGTTCGACATCGATTATCTCAAGATCGACCGTTCATTCGTACAGAACCTCGGTTTCGACGGCGGCAATCAGGCGCTCTGCGAAGCAATGGTCATGCTCGCTCACAAGTTGGGATTGCAGGTTATTGCCGAGGGGGTCGAGACGACGGATCAACGTGATTTTCTCGCCGCCGTGGGTTGTGACTTTGCGCAAGGCTTTTTGTATTCGGAGCCGGTCCCGTCTGATCAATTTGAGGAGCGGGTGTGGCCGACAGCCAGGGAGGCGGCTCACCAGGAGGTGCGCGACGAATCGTGAGCTATCGCCGAACGAGTGTATGCCAGGTATCGAGAAACGAGCCCCGGTCACGGTAGTCTCGAACGGTCGAAAACAGTTCGACCTCAGTCCTCCGAGTTTTCGGGAGCAGCCATTGGACAGGCTGCGATGGGACGGGGCGCCAACGGCCGCAAAGGCCGGTCTCGCGACAGACGGACTCAACGCTCGAAAGTCCGTTTGCAGGCTGGAAGATACGCCTGAACGTGTATATCGAGGCATCGACCAACGGCGGCTTGTGGCCGAACCCAGTCCGACGTTTAACACGCCGGGTGAGCCGCCGTTCATCAGTCCGCGTCGGGCAAAGGTCGACCCTGTATACGGACAGTCGGACTTCTCGACAACAGACATCCAAACGAACTGATGGGAATCCCGCTGTCAACGAATGTCTGTTCCGAGTCATTGTCTCGGACGCGCCTCGCGAGCCATGACGTATCGCTGTCCATGCAATCCCGGCAAGGTTGGGCAGGAGTTGAAGTCTACCGGAGCGCCACCGCCCGGTTCGATTGTCACCGAATTGACGGTCGATACCGAAAGTCCGAAATTTGCCGCACTGCGTTCCGCGACATAGCACGACGATCGTCTGCGGTGTGCGCCTCATGCAAAAGGCATAAAGCGACCAGGAGCGGGCCGTCGATCGCACGCGAAGCAGACGTTCAACCGGTCGCGCCGAGCCGTTGCCATCTCGCCTGCGGTTGTGCGCCCCGCATAGCGCATAGGACGCACAGCCGCCAATCTATCGAGCGTCATACGCAGCCATCCCCAAGTACCGTCGTTCCTTTGACAGTCCGGATCAGTCGTTGCCCGCGCTCACCGTCTTCGATTTGCCATCCCAAGGCTCTCAATGTGTCACGTAGGCGGTCCGCTTGGTCCCAGTCCCTGTTGGCGCGCGCCTTTTCGCGCTGCTCGGCCAACGCAGCAATGTCTGCAGGGATATCCCGCTTGTCCGGCTGCCAATCGGGCAGTCGTAATCCAAGTACCGAATCGAAGCTGTCAACGGTGGCCCGTCGCGTGGCAGGAGGCAAATCGCTCCTCACCAGATCCCACAGCACGGCTAGTGCGCGGGGTAGATTCAGATCCTGATTGACCTCAGCGTTGAACCGGGCGACAAAACGCTCATCCGCCGTACCACCGGTGGGCCAACTCGCATAGACGTTGCGTAGCCGGTCGAGCGCGACCTTTGCGGCTTCAAGCGCATCCCAGTTGAAACGCAGGGAGCTTCTGTAGTGCGCCGTCAAGCACAGGTAGCGATACGCCAGCGGATCGACTCCGCGGTCGACCAGTGTCTGCAGGCGGAGGAAGTCACCGCCCGCCTTGGACATTTTCGTAGCGTCCAGTGTAAGGAAATGGCCGTGCATCCAGAAGTTGGCGAGCCGGGTACCGTGCGCGGCTTGCGTCTGCGCGATTTCGTTGCTGTGATGCACGGCGATGTGGTCTTCACCTCCGCAGTGAATATCGAACCAGGACCCCAGGTACCTGGCCGACATCGCCGAGCACTCGATGTGCCAGCCGGGAAAGCCGCGTCCCCAAGGGCTGTCCCATTCCATCTGGCGCCGGGAATCAGCGGGGCTGAATTTCCATAGCGCGAAATCCGTGGCGCGCTTTTTCTCGCCTAGTGCAACCCGCTTGCCGGCTTGCAGGCCCTCATGGTTGAGGCGAGCCAGAAAGCCGTAATCGTCCTGCTTGCTGGTGTCGAAGTACACGCCATCTGCGGTCCGGTACGTGTAACCGGCGCGTTCAAGGGTGACAATGAAGGCGACCTGATCCGCGATATGGTCGGTTGCGCGGCACCAGACCGAAGGCTCCAGCAAGTTGAGCGCTCGCCAGTCGGCCAGGAAAGCCTCTGTATAACGCTCGGCGATCGCCCATGCCGACTCTCCTGTTCGCCGGCTTCCTTTCTCCATCTTGTCTTCGCCCTCATCGGCATCGGAGACCAAATGACCGACATCGGTGATATTGACGACGTGCTGTACGGGGTAGCCGTTTAGCATCAGGACGCGCCGGAGCACGTCTTCGAACACATAGGTCCGCAGATTGCCGATATGCGCGTGGTCGTACACCGTAGGCCCGCAGCAATACAGGCCGACATCATCGGGTTGTATCGGCTTGAAGGGGCGCACGGCGCGCGACCAGGTGTCATATAGGACGAGTGGCATTGGAATTTTCGCGTGGTGGAGCGATCGTGAAAAACAAAAAGGCCACCGGTTTCGCAACGGGTGGCCAGTTGAGGCTTGGACGTGACGCAGATTGGCGCGCTAGACGCAAGCTCCCCCTGGCAGGCCGTGACAGCATGCGTGGACAAGGCGGGAGGGGTAATGGGCGTAAGCGAGCATGAAAGGCATGTTAGAGCCTGCCGCTCCGTAGGTCAATGTCAGTGAGCGGCCGCTTTCGAGAGCCACTGTCGAGTGACGGCTTGCGGCCGGAGTTTGCCTTTTACGCGACCGGGCGACTTGCTGCAAAGCGATCGAGCTGGCGTCCAATTGCATTACGCATGCATCATGAGGACCATGCCGAGTTTTGCAAAACGATTCGATAGCCGTCGTGATCCTCAAATGTTCTACCTGACACATCCCAATAAGGGTTGAGCGACGTCACGCAAACAAATCCGCTCTCGGCGAGGCGATCGCAAGTCGACCGCCACTCAACTCGATCCGGGGCGTAAAACACCAGCAAATCCTCACGTGTCGGTGTTGGCGCTACCGGATGTTCGCGGCACTGTGTGAACTCGAAGTGATAGTCCATGCCGGAACCTCCGAGCATCACCCCATCGAACCCCTGATGGTCTTGAAATTTTGCCAGCACAACCAGGCTGAGCTTTTGCCAGCACAACCAGGCTGAGCGCGGCGCAATACATGCTTTCTGCCCGCGAAAGGTCGCTGACAGGCCTGGCGATTCTGAGATGTGATTGCATCGGGCTTTGTTATCGGGTCGTTGGCCAAGAGTGTCAGAACATCGATCCTCAAGGATACGTCGAACGAAAATTGTCGCCAATTCTCGCCGCTTTGCCGAGTGACCGGTTGTGGCCGCACCCGGTCCGACGATGAGCTGGCGGCGTGCTCCGCCATTGATGCCTCGGGTCGGGCAGCAGTCGGACCCGAAGCGGACCTTGGCATTTTCCGGAAGCAGCCGTTCGTGCCAGTGTCTCGCCACGTCTGCACGGGGCGAGGTCAATGAACGCAATCGAAATTAAATCTTGCGAATCTCAGGGCTGCAATCGTCAATGGCGTCCGTCCTACATCTGATTTTGACGTCGGCATGCATGCAGTATCTCGTTGACCGCAAATGCTCCTCTCACGGTCTGCACATTTTGCAGGACACACAGGTGATACGCTCTTTCGCGCGGCAAAAGCATTGCGCCATTTCTGTAAATCGCGTCGCACGAGTTGCTGATCTGGCGAGCCGCAAAGCTGCTCTGACTGTTTCCCAACGAATGCAGAATGCATTGATCGTAGTCTGGATTATCACTACCGTACGCTAGGGCCGAGAGCGGGGTGGCGAGCGTGATCGAGAGAAACAGATAGGCGAGTTTGAGCATGATTGCGACCAAGACTCAGGGATATAACGGCGGGCAGTTAGCGATTATCAGCGATTCAGGCGTCAGTGTCGAATGACCGGTGGTGGCAGGACCGAGTCAAACACTCGGCCCACCTATGTGAATGCCTCAGACCGACCCTCAACGGCCAGTCACGGTGCGCGCTCTCACTGGCAGAAAACTGACCGGTCCGTACGTTCAAGTGGCATTTTCGGGAACAGCTATTCGACTTAGCCGCCGCTGGCCGGTCGCCACACCGACGGCGGCTTAAGCCAACAAGGTGCTGGGACCTGCGTCGTCATGGTGTTTCGCGTCCGCGGTCCGTGTGGGAGTCCGTTGTTTTGCGAGGAGAAAAGTTGAGCACGCCTGGTGAGGAACCGGAAGCCTAGTACCTCATCGATCGTGAACAAGAAAACGGTCGTAATGCCCTCAGAAAGAATGCTCACGCTCACAACAACCCGTCGAATTGAAGCGGAATGGTCGGTATCGGGGCAGCGCAGATAAAGTCAGCGGAAGCGAATTCAAAGAGGCCCCTCGTTGGCGGGGCCTTGAGCTACGAAATCACCGTGTTTCTGTTAATACGTCACAGAAGCCCCACTGCCAGTAAAACTGTGCTGGGTAGGAGCATCATTTGCATAGTCGGCAACGGCCTGGATGATGTTCACGATCTGCTGCGGCAACCTGCCGCCGCTGACGGCGGTCATTGCAGTACGATCCATCTCAACGGCTACGGGGAGGTCTTTGATTACCAGCGCGTTCATTTCGATTCTCCAAGGGTAAATTAGTCAGTCAGGAATGTCAGAGCTTGTTTTGAGGGTGTAGATACTCCTCGATGAGGATCAAGGCAAAGTGCGTGCCAAATGGTGGCACCGCGGTAAGCGATCACACAACTAGTTGAAAATATTGGATCTTTCATGGCGACCAGGGCGAATTGGTAGACAGACATGCGCGCTGCGACCGGTGGGTCGGATCCAACTCTCCGTCTGGCGCTGTGGGTTAGATCGCGACACATGCGGTCCGCCTCCGTCTCCCGTGTTTGTACGATGTCCTCGAGGCTTAGAATCCGATCGAAGCCTGAGGACAATGAGTCTGTCGCACGGTCGCTGAGGGAAACGCCGATTTGCTCCGCGGCTTTCCTCGTTTCAATGACGGGCGACGCTGTCAGTCAGCGAGACATTGCCCGGCTCTTCGATGTCTATCTGCACAAGCCGTTCTCCTGCGAGGCACTCATGCAGGTCATCGAAGACGCTCGCTGCAGCAGCGATGCGAATACTCGCCAAGCCGCCTGGACTAACCGTTGTCGACGGAAGCGCACACAACCCATAGTCGGAGGTTCAACGGCCAGCCTCTTCCGGGTCACGGAGCAAAGCGAGCGGCAGCTTTCAGCATGAAAGCGACTTTTGAATGTCTGGCCGAGTGAGCGGGCGACCGGCTGAACATGGCCGAGAGCGCCAGTTCAAATGAAGGTCGCGCGAAGCGGACGTGAACGGCACCGTCTGTTTTTCCGTATTCAAGGGCGCGGATGAGACAAGCATGCCCCACTACACAGGCAAATCCAGCGTCGAAAGGCTTCTGCGAGCCGTCTGTGCATATGGCGAATGGCATACAGCAGGGAGTACCGCCGCGTCTAAACTGAAATTGCCGCCACATCACGATCACGACTTTTCTCTGCCCACATTCCGACGTGTCTGGGTCCTCCGGCGCAGTTGCCCGACTCGACGAATCAATCCACCTGCCTTTGTCATCCGCTGAATAGGGCGTAGAGACGGGCTGGCTGACGGGCGTTCAACGATGTGAGATCTGAACGATGGCCAAAAAATCTATGCGCGCACCAATTCTCGCCCTTTAATAAAGTGAACTAACGCCTTTGAACCGGAGGTCAGAATGGAGCAAGTTCTGCGTGCAGCGGTCATGCAAACGGGATCGGCCATGTTCGATGTCGAACGAACGCTGGCCAAGCTCGAACGGGACGTAGTCGCGGCGTCGAAACTCGATTCGCAATTGATTGTGTTCCCGGAAGCCTTCGTATCCGCCTATCCCAAGGGACTGCATTTCGGCGCTCCCGTCGGCGAGAGGACGCCTGAAGGCAGAGAGGACTATCGCCGGTACTTTGACAGCGCCATCGAGGTGCCATCCGTGTGGACAAATCGAATCGCGCAGATCGCAGGCGACCTGAGGCAATACCTGATCGTCGGTGTGATTGAGCGCGACGGCGGTACGCTCTACTGTACTGTCATCTTCCTGGCGCCCGATGGAATACTGCTGGGAAAACTGGGCGGCGACAATGACTACGTCCGGTGTACCGACATTCATCTTGGCCGGTAGTGAGGAGTCGGAGGCGGCGTAGCCGCCGGAGACGACGAACTGCCGGCGGCGCCGGGTCGGCGAGGTCTAGGATG
>NZ_VZQO01000035.1:0-82459 GCF_014397665.1 Paraburkholderia sp. UCT2 | reverse complement strand
TCGGCGCGAGGTGGCTGACGGTCAGCGTCGTGGCCTTGTCGCCCTTGATGTAGTTCATGCCCGTCATGAACACGCGCGAGAAGCCGCCGATGAACGAGCTGCCAGGCGTGAACGCGAGGCTGTAGCCGACCACGGTCCAGACGATCGTCACGACACAGGTGATCGCGAAGCTTTGCATCAGCGTCGCGAGCACGTTCTTTTTGCGGACCATGCCGCCGTAGAACAGCGCGAGACCCGGGATCGTCATGAACAGCACCAGCGCGGTGGAGGTCAGCATCCACGCGGTGTCGCCGGAGTTGATCTTCGACGAATCGACCGAGAACGGCGCGGTCGGGGTGGCCGGTGCCGATGCAGCGGCATCCGCCGCGGCCGGTGCCGCTGGAGCCGCGGACGCTTGCGCGACCGGCACTGAGGCGGCCGCGGGCGCCGAGGCGTCTTGCGCGAATGCGGAGCCCAGCCCGCCGGCGAGCAATGAGCCGGCCATCAACAACGTCATCAACAGTTTGCGCATCTCTCTTTCCTCTTATCCCAGTGTTTTTTTATAGGGCGTCGGCGCCGGTCTCGCCGGTGCGGATCCGGATCACCTGTTCGATCGACGTCACGAAGATCTTCCCGTCACCAATCTTTCCGGTACGCGCCGCACGCTCGATCGCCTCGATAGCCTGATCGACGATGTCGTCCGGGACGGCGACCTCGATCTTCACTTTCGGCAGGAAATCGACGACGTACTCTGCGCCCCGATACAGTTCGGTGTGCCCTTTCTGACGCCCAAAACCCTTGACCTCCGTAACCGTGATTCCAGAGACGCCAAGCGATGACAAGGCTTCTCGAGCCTCATCAAGCTTGAATGGCTTGATGACCGCACTGATTAGTTTCAATTTGCCTCTCCGTTGATCGCCCATCCCGATGCTCGCTGCGAATGACCGCGGCTCAGCGCGCGGAGACGTTCAAAGCAACTGTCATGCCATTCGCACGACAGGTATTGGAGCGGGGAATTATCGGAGGAGCCGAACTTCGGGTCCCTCAGCGGTCAGACGGATGTTGTGAGGAAGGGCGCGGGATTGGGCGGCAGCACTGTCAGAAGGCTTCTTGGCGGAATGCGGCGGACGGACTGAATGTACCCAGGCACCATGTGCGAGCGCGTTCCCCTGTCGTCCGCCCAATCGGGGGCATGCGTGCACGGTTCTGCCGCTTGTCATTACATATTCATTAATCGAAGCTTCCAGGTTTCCACTCGCACGCCCGACGCTCGCGAGCGTTCAAGAGGTCAAGCGCAACTCCACCGTGATAACGTGCAAAGACATCGCAACTCGAACAGGAACAGACCAGGATGATTTCGCATGTTTTCGTTGGGGTTAATGACTTTGACCGTGCGTTGAAGTTCTATTCGGTCGTCATGAGCGAGTTGGGACATCGACTGAAGTTTTGCGAGCCAGATAAACCGTGGGCTGGTTGGATGGCTGAGGGTATGCCGCGCCCGCTCTTCCTTATCGGCAGGCCATATGATGGCAACGCAGCAGAACACGGAAACGGTCAAATGGTGGCATTGCTTGCGCCTGATCGTCGTTCAGTCGACAACGCATACGCTAGCGCGCTGGCAAACTCAGGTTCTTGCGAAGGTCCTCCCGGCTTGCGAGCACACTATCACCCGGACTATTACGGGGCGTACTTCCGCGACCCGGAGGGAAACAGGATTTGCGTTTGTTGTCACGATCCCGTGACTCCGTAGCATTCGCAAAGCCCCGAACACGCTATACACCGGCCTATTTTCGAAGCGGTACCCGCTTCGACTTGAAAATTGCCGTCGAGGCGGCGCGAGCGGTCGACGGGATCGGGTCGGCTACTGTTCAGTGAACCTAACATTCGATTGACTTCCTGAGGCATTCGTCACCCCCGATGATCCCGTCGAGGGTTTCCATTCGGCAAGTCAGTCGTCAGCCGAGGTAATCTTGATGAACGGCCTGAGTTCAGGATTTGAGAGAGCGAGAAGATTGAGCGTCGCCCCGCCGAACCGACGCGCGAACTCATCGTCCAGCGTATTGTTGTAGTCGGCCACGGGAAGTTCTAAAGGAAACTGTCGCGTGGTAACCGCCAGCACCTTTTCAACGTCAAGCGTATAGGAGACCAGTGCCTGCTTTTCCTCCGACCACATGACCACGACACATCGCTTTTGTGGGTGAGTTGCCATTCAATATCGTCTGCATCGTTGATAGTGCTGAAATGCTCTCTGCGAGCACACATCCATGAATCTCTGCCCACCCATTGCCATCCGATAGGCAGTGCATTCGTCCATGTCTCGTTCGTACTGCGCGTGGCATTCTGCGTCGTGCGCTTCGCTCACTCCGCGCGCCGCGATGCTCTGCACATCGTCGCTTATCGCGTCCGGTGTGTACTTGAACGGCTGCGCATTGTCGAAGTTCTGCGGCACGCGTGGGGTGTCACGGTAGAGCGACCTTAGCATGTCCGCGTTGGCCGGTTTCTGCGCGCGCACGGCGGCTGAGCGGGAAGCCTTTTCCCGCTGCTGCCGTATCGCCTGCACGCAGCCCATCATTCTTCTTTGGAACGGTTTCTGTATCGCGCGGGAGACCAGTCGCACAGCCACTTGCAACCGGATGGTGCGCAGCCAGTCGCACCATCCGCGGCGCCGTGCGGCGGCCGGTCGCGAAAGCGAGCCACGCGCACGTGCTTTGGAAAAACGCTCTAAAGAATACTGTCCAACGCCTTGGCGAGCCTGGCGACCACAGCTTCGACGTCATGCAGTTTGTCCAGGCCAAATAATCCGACGCGGAAGGTTTTGAAGTCTTCTGGCTCGTCGCATTGAAGGGGAACACCGGCCGCGATCTGCAAGCCGGCATCGGCGAATTTCTTGCCGGATCGTATGCCGTCATCGTCCGTATAGCAGACCACGACGCCAGGAGCCTGAAAACCTTCAGCCGCCACGCTTTTGAAACCTTTGTCACTCATGAGCGAGCGAATGCGCTTGCCGAGTTCAAGCTGCTCAGCTTTGACTTTCTCGAAGCCATATGCCTCGGTTTCCTTCATGACGTCGCGCAGCGTCGCGAGACTGTCCGTGGGCATCGTGGCGTGATAGGCGAACCCGCCGTTCTCGTAGGCTTCCATGATCTGCAGCCATTTCCCAAGATCACAAGCGAAACTGGTGCTGGTCGTTGCGTCGATTCTTTCGCGGGCGAGAGGGCTGAGCATGACCATTGCGCAGCAGGGTGACGCGCTCCATCCTTTTTGCGGTGCGCTGATCAGGACATCGATGCCGCTGGCCTGCATGTCCACCCAGATCGTACCGGAGGCGATGCAATCCAGTACAAACATGCCGCCGACGGCATGCACAGCGTCGGACACCGCGCGCAAGTAGGCATCAGGCAGCATCATCCCGGATGCGGTTTCGACATGCGGCGCAAAGACCAGATCCGGCTTGTTTTCCTTGATCGCAGCGACGACTTCTTCGATCGGAGCCGGTGCATATGCGGCCTGCCTACCTCGTTCGACCGGACGCGCCTTCAACACCACCGATTCAGACGGAATGTCGCCCATGTCGAAAATCTGCGACCAGCGGAAACTGAACCAGCCATTGCGGATGACCAGACACTTCCTGTTCGTCGCGAACTGCCGGGCGACGGCTTCCATGCCGAAAGTCCCGCTGCCCGGGACGATAACGGCCGACTTCGCGTTGTAGACTTTTTTCAGGGCGCCGGAAATATCGCGTACGACTCCTTGAAAGAGCTGCGACATGTGATTGATTGATCGGTCGGTGTAGACGACCGAATATTCGAGGAGTCCATCGCGGTCGACATCGGGAAGTAGACCTGGCACGTTCGCCTCCGGTAATTGACGAGTAAAAGAATCGAAAACAGATTCTAACGAAAGCTGCCCGCAACGGTATCGGCCGAGACGTCCCCGCCCTTATTCGATCGCAGTCGCCCCCAAAGGTGGCGCCGCTCGCCTCGTCCCGACTGCTTCTCAGGGGAAGATCGGTGTCGTGGGCTCCGCGCCCTCGATATCGGCCTTCGGAAAATGCTGCGCGACCATCTGCTCGATCTCCTGTTCGCGCGATCCAGGCACGTCGGCCATGATCAGGAGCTGGCCGTCACGGATGGCGTCCCGGAAGCGCTCGAGTCGTGCATTCGGTTCGGCGACGCCGATCATCGCGGCCGTCCAGGCCCCGAAGCCGGCACCCGCCAACGTCAATGCGATGACGGCTCCGCCCGCAATAGCGAGCTCCGCGGGAGGAAACGCCAGCGCCACGAGGCCGACAAGCGCTCCGGTCGCACCGCCGAGCGCCACGCCGCGTTCGAGTGAGTGCACGACGTCGCTGCTCTGCAGCAAAGTTGCCTCGGGTAACTGTTCGAGTGCGACGCTGTGATTCGCGAGAACATGGAGATGTCGCCATGTGATCCGCGTCCGCAGCAAGTCGTCTACGATCGCCTTCGCCGTCGACGTGTCAGATGCGAGGAAATAAAGACGTCTCATCTCGACCCTCCATCAATCAAGCCGTCCTCAAACGGGACTATGCCGTTCATCGTACGCCTGCGGCAGGCAAAAGTTGGCTCTGGGCAGGTGCGTGCCGTGTTTGGATGGATGGTCGCCGCTGTATGCCAGCTTACAAATTCGGAAAACTTCTCCTGGAGACATAGGGTTGAGCAAAAATCTGCTGCCAGACTATTTCGCGTAGTTCCGGCAAACCATGCAGCTTTGCGGTCCACATTACGTTAGGGCTACGCTGAAAAAGGTCAACGCCGTTGGGCGGTAAGACGTTAAATGCGGATGAAACAACAGACCCTTGCGATGGCGGCCGATCAAGGCGCCGGATTCGAACAGTACCGTCGACCAACCAAACGTGATGTGTTCCTTGAGACGATGGAGCAGATCATACCGTGGACGCAGTTGTGCGAGGTTGTCGAGCCGCACTATCCGAAGGGGCAAGGCGGCCGCCCGCCAGTTGGCCTGGAGCGCATGCTGCGCATGCACTTTGTGCAGCACTGGTTCAACCTGGCGGATGAAGCCTGCGAGGAAGCGCTGCTGGACAGCACCGCATTGCGGCGATTCGTTGGGATTGACCTGGGGCGCGAGCGCGTTCCCGATGGCACGACGCTGTTGAGGTTTCGCCGGCTGCTGGAGCGCAACAAGCTCGGCGAGCAGTTGTTTGCCAAGGTCGGCGAGGTACTGCAAGGGCACGGCCTGAAGGTTGGCACCGGCACCATCGTGGATGCCACCATCATCGGTGCGCCCAGTTCCACGAAGAACGCGGACAAGACGCGAGACCCCGAAATGCATCAGACGAGGAAGGGCCAGCAGTGGTACTTCGGCATGAAGCTGCACATCGGCGTGGATAGCCAGACGGGGCTGGCACACAGCGCGGTAGTGACGGCTGCGAACGTGCATGACAAGCATCCGCTGCCGGCTCTGCTGCATGGCGCCGAGCGGCGTGTGTATGGTGACAGCGCGTATGCGAGCCAGAAGGAACTCATCGCCAGCAAGGCACCGCAAGCGAAGGACTTTACCAACCAGCGCGTGCGCAGGCGAAGTGGTGAGGTCGATGACACCAGACGCTCGAAGAACCGCAACAAGTCGAAGATACGTGCGCGGGTCGAGCACGTCTTTGCGGTGGTCAAGCGGCTGTGGGGTTTCATCAAGGTGCGCTATCGCGGCTTGGCGAAGAACGCCACGCGTGCCTTCACCGCACTGGCGTTGAGCAACATCTACATGAGCCGCGAGCGGCTCATGGCACAGGTGCGTCCATGAGGGGCCAAAGTGGGTCGAGAGACCCGCTTGCAAGGCCCTTCAGGGCAAGAAAATCGAACCAGTCGCGTCGCTGATCTCGCATTCCGAAATTCAGCAGCAAACCGTCGCCGAAAACGGCGGCTTCTTCAGCGCAGCCTTAGGCGTCTAAACGGAGGCAAACGATGACACGCATTCGCGTTGCGGGCTTCACCATTTCGCTCGACGGATACGGTGCAGGCCCGAATCAAGACATCAACAATCCGCTCGGCGTTGGCGGGACGGAACTGCATCAGTGGCTAGTCCCAACCCACACGTTCCAGCAAGCCTTGTTCGGCAAGGACGGCGGTACGACCGGGGTTGACGATGATTTCGCCGCCCGCGGCTTTCAGAATGTCGGAGCCTGGATTCTTGGGCGGAACATGTTCGGACCCATTCGTGGGGACTGGCCGGACACAAACTGGAAAGGCTGGTGGGGAGACAATCCACCGTATCACGTTCCAGTCTTCATCTTGACCCATCACGCTCGTCCCCCCATCGAGATGGCAGGCGGCACGACGTTCCACTTCATAACAGGAGGCATTCGCGAGGCGCTCGACCGTGCACGCGAGGCCGCTGCCGGAATGGACGTGCGCATTGGCGGTGGGCCGGACACAATTCAGCAGTATCTTCGCGAGGGCCTCATCGATGATCTGCACATTGCCGTCGCGCCGGTCCTGCTCGGCCGGGGAGAATCGCTGTTCGAAGGGGTCGACTTGCGGGCTCTGGGATACGAATGCGTTGAATTCGTAGCGTCGGAGAAGGCCACGCATGTCGTCCTAAGGCGCCAGGGGCACACGGACGCCTAACCACTCGCTGAAGGCCGACGCCCCTGACGGGCCGCGGCCTTGGCTCGCGCGTTGAGTGGACCGGTCTAGTACCGCATACTTCAGTGAATCACACCACCGAAAGGATCGACATGGTTTCCGACCTTGCACGCTCCTGGTTGACCTGGAGCGCGCCTGCAGCCGCTGCGCAGGCCTCCGGTCGCCCGCTCGTGGCGCTGGAATCGACCATCATCGCCCACGGCATGCCCTACCCGGAGAACGTTCGCACCGCGCGCGAAGTGGAAGCCTTGATCCGTGACGCGGGTGCCGAGCCGGCGACTATTGCGCTGATCGATGGGCGAATCCACATCGGCCTTTCGGATGACGAGCTGGAAACGATCGGCCGATCGGACCACGTACATAAGGTCAGCCGCCGCGACCTGCCGGCCGTGCTGGCCGGCGGCGGGCTGGGCGCCACGACCGTGGCTGGCACGATGATATGTGCGGCGTTGGCCGGCATCGAGGTCTTCGTCACCGGAGGCATTGGCGGCGTACACCGAGGCGCGCATGAAACCTTTGACATCTCGGCCGACCTGCAGGAACTGGCGAAGACCTCGGTGGCGGTGATCTGTGCCGGTGCGAAGTCCATCCTGGACATCGGGCTCACATTGGAATACCTGGAAACCCACGGCGTGCCGGTGCTCAGTTGCGAACAGGACAATTTTGCGGCGTTCTACACGCGTGACAGCGGCTTTCGCGCGGACTTCAGGCTGGACGACGCGGAGGAACAGGCACGGTTCATTCGCACCAAGTGGGACCTGGGCCTCGACGGCGGTGTGGTGTTGAGCACTCCGGTGCCGGAAGCCGCAGCGATGTCGTTCGAAGAGATCGACGCGCTGACCCAGCAGGCGCTCGACGAGGCCGCTGCACAAGGAATCACTGGCAAGGCCGTCACCCCCTTCCTGCTGGCGCGCATCAAGGCGTTGACAGGCGGGCGCAGCCTGGCGACAAACATCGCGCTCGTGAAACACAACGCCGAGGTCGGCGCAAGGCTGGCGCTAGCGTTGGCACGCTCAAAGCCCAGCACAGGCGCGGTGTAGCCTCACTGCCGTTTCGTGCGGCTGGTGATTTCCTTGACGGCCACCGCGCTGATTTCGAGCCAGTGCCGAAGCTGCCGCCGCCCGGGGCGCAGGGCTCCACGAAGCCAGCCCCGTGCTATCTTTGACGGATTCGACACCTTCCTCTCAGGAGGGCTCGTGGACGTCGCCGTGTGGCTGCACAGCCTCGGAATGGAGCGGTATGAACCGGTGTTTCGCGAGAACGCCATCGACGCCGACGTGCTTCGCGATCTCACCGCGGACGATCTGAAAGAACTGGGTATTGCGTCGGTCGGTCATCGCCGCAAACTGCTCGATGCCTTGACTGAATTGCGGGCGCGAACCGGGCCCCGGCATAGCGCCGCGAGCCCTGGCGAGGCGAAAGGCGAACGACGGCAGGTCGCCGTCCTGTTCGCCGATCTCTGTGGCTTCACGCGGATGAGCCGTGAAGTCGACGCGGAGGAAGTACTCGCCGTGCTCGATCGCTACTTCGAGCAGGTTGACCGCACCATCGAGCAGCATGGCGGGCACGTCGACAAGCACGTTGGCGACTGCGTCATGGCAGTATTCGGCGCGCCGATCTCGCATGGCAATGATGTCGAACGCGCCGTGCGGGCGGCACTCGCGATCAGGGACGGGATGCCCGACCTGTCGCGTGCGCTCGGCCGCCCGGTCTGCGTGCATATCGGCATAGCCGGCGGCGAAGTCGTCGCAAGCGGCACCGGTAGCGCGACTCACAGGGAATACACCGTCACCGGCGACACGGTCAACCTAGCCTCGCGTCTCACCGATGCGGCTGAGCCGGGGACGATCCTGATCTCGGAAAGCGTGCGACGCCCGCTGGCTGACCGCCTGGACTGTGTCGAACGCGGCGCGCTGTCGGTCAAAGGCTTCGCGGAAGCGGTCACGGCGTGGTGTATTGCCGGCCTTCGGCGCTCACGCCCGGGCCGGCCGTTCGTCGGCCGGCATCATGAGATGCGGCAGTTTCGATCCGTGCTCCATTCCTGCCGCGACACCGGAGGCGGACGCACCGTTCTGCTGCGCGGTGAGGCCGGGATCGGCAAAACACGCCTGGTCGAGGAATTCGAACGCGAGGCGCGGGAGTCAGGATTCCTTTCTCATACTGGCCTCGTGCTCGACTTCGGTGCGTCAACCGGACGTGGCGCAATCCAGTCTCTCGTGCGCGGCCTGTTGGCAGCCGACGGCTCAACTGACGGAGCTGCGAGTGCCACTGGCGTCGAGCACGCGCTCGCCAGCGGTTTGATCGACGCTGGCGACGCACTCTTTCTCGAAGATCTGGTCGATTTGCCGATGGGGTTCGAGGACCGGGCAGTCTACGACGCCATGGACAATGAAATGCGCGTTCGCGGCCGACGCAACGCCCTGACCCGGCTCGTCCAACGCGCGAGCCGCCAGCAACCTCGGGTACTGGTCGTCGAGGATATTCACTGGTCGGACGAATCGACGCTTCGCGACCTCGCCGGACTGTCGGAAACGATGGCGGGATGTCCGGCCGTACTCGTGCTGACAGTGCGGACGCACGGCGATTCGAGTGAAGAGCCGTGGCGCGTGGCGACCGGCGGACCGTATTCGCTGATCGATCTGGGTCCGCTGAGCGCCGGCGACGCGCTTGCGATGGCCAGATCGTTTCCCGGGACGCAGGCAGGTCTGGCGGGACGCTGCATCGAACGGGCGGCGGGCAATCCGCTGTTTCTCGAGCAGTTGCTGAACGATGCGCAGGACGGCGAAGGGACCGGCGTGCCGGGGTCGGTGCGAAGCCTCGTACAGGCGCGGCTGGATCGGCTTGATCCCGCCGATAAGACCGTGCTGCAGGCTGCCTCGGTGCTCGGCCAGTTGTTCGAGAAGGAGGCGGTCGATTTTCTCGTCGATGGCGCCGGCGCCGATGCGGATGCCGGCGTTGCGCTGGAACCGCTTGTGATCGGTCTGCTGTTACGACGTCAGGGCACCGGATTCATCTTCCATCACGCACTGATTCGCGACGCCATTTATGACGGGCTGCTGAAAAGCCGGCGCCGCGATTTGCATCGTCGCGCCGCACAGTGGTACGGCGAGCGCGAGCTCGTCCTGCGAGCCGAACATCTCGATCGCGCGGGAGAACCCGGGGCAGCGCTCGCCTATTGCGAAGCAGCGCGCTTGCAGGCGTCGGGGCACCGCCATGAAGCCGCGCTCCGGCTTGTCGCACGAGGTCTCGATCTCGCGGACCAACGTAGCGACCGCGCCGCGCTCGAGTGTCTACATGGCAACGTCCTGCATGACCTCGGCGACATGAAGTCGGCACTTCATGCATTCGAAATCGCCCTCGAATATGCGACGACGGACGCGGAGCGTTGCCGCGCATGGATCGGGCGGGCCACCGTGAAGCGGATCATCGACGATCTCGACGGTGCATGGGCCGACCTCGACTCCGCCGCTGAAGCCTCCCAAGGCCTGTTGCGCGAAGAGGCTCGCATTCACTTCCTGCGCGGCAATCTGTGTTTTCCCCGCGGCGATATCGACGGCTGCGTGCGTGAGCACGGGCGCAGCCTTGCCCTCGCGCGCGACGCGTGTGATCCCGAACAGGAGGCGGCCGCACTCGGCGGCCTTGGCGATGGCGAGTACATGCGCGGCCGGATGATCAGCGCCCACGCGGCCTTCAGCCGCTGCATCGAACTCTGCCAATGCCATGGCTTCGGACGGATCGAGGTGGCCAACCTTCCGATGCGGGCGATCACGACGTGGTTTACCGGCGAAGCCGCGCGCGCACTCGACGCCGCGCTTGCCAGCGTCGCCGCAGCGCAGAAGGTGGGGCATCCCCGCGCACTCGCCGTCGCCCATCACGCTGCCTGGCACTGCCTGCACGATCGCGCGGAGTGGGATCGCGCGTGGGAGCACGTCGCTCCTGCGCTACAGTGCGCGCGCGAGCTGAAATCAAGGCGCTTCGAAGGTGAAGCGCTCGCGTTTCGCGCGGAATTGCATCGGGTCGCCGGCCGTCCGCGCGAAGCGCGCGCCGATATCGAAGCGGCGCTGTCGATCAGCCGGGAGACCGGCATGAACTACCTGGGCCCCGCTTATCTCGGCGTGCTCGCGCGCACGACGGACGACCCCGTTGTCTTCGCACAGGCGCTCGCGGAGGGTGAAGCTTTGCTCGCGGCCGGAGCGGTGAGCCACAACCACTTTCTGTTTCGACGTGATGCGATAGATGCATGCATCGACCGCAAACGCTGGGATGCGGCCGCGCACCATGCTGCGGCCCTTGAAGACTACGCACGCCGCGAGCCATCGCCCTTTTCCGGATTTTTCGTGGCGCGCGCACGGGCGCTTGTCTCGTATGGAACCGGCAATCGCGATCCGGCATCGCTGAAGGAACTCCAGCGGCTACGGCAGGAGGGCAGCAGCCTGGGTTTCCTTTATGCGCTCCAGGCGATCGAGGCCGCGCTTTCGGGCGAGGCCGATAGAGGAGGATAAGGTCGCCGCGCTCACTCCTGTTGACGCCGTCCAACCATCACCGTATCTTGCAATCCAAGGTAAAGCGACATGACACGGCAGTTGTGTCTGACTGTTTTCCGTTGACCTGGCCACGACGATGAACATTGACGATCGGCTTCTCGAGAGCAAAATGATCGCGATCGAGCAGGCGAGATCATGGAGTCCGCGCGTCATTTCCAAGCTCGAGACTTTGATCAGGAGCGGCGACGAGCTGTCCGTTTACCGGGTCAATCCGCTGGCGTTTGCGCGAGATCGCGGCATAAGCGAGGCTGAATGCATTGACCTCTTTCTTCATGCGGCGCGCTACGGATTGTTCGAGATGAACTGGGACGTTCTTTGTCCGCAGTCGGGAATGGTCCTCCACAGCTTCGGATCATTGCGCACTCTCAAGACCCATTATGTCTGTGGGCTATGCGACGTTACGGGCGAAACCGACCTCGACGATTTCATCCAGGTCACGTTTTCAATATCGCCCGAACTTCGGAGGCTGACGTTCCACGATCCCGAGTCGCTTTCCGTGGAAGATTTCCACTGGAAACTGCGATTTAACGGTGACGGTCGGTTCGCCGGGCAGCAAGTCCGGTTTCTCGACTTCTTGCGGGGGCTCGTGCGCGGCCTCACGTTCCTGCCGCCAGCTTCGACGACGACCCTGCAGGCTGTTCTTGGCCCCGGTGCCTTGACGGGTGTGAATGTCGAGACACAAGCCGCTCTCATCGTTCCGATCGCTGGTGAGGCCGCTACCTCGCCGACACTGTTGCAGGTCGGTTATGACGGTCAACGGTTTGCCCCGGCGCTCTCCGTTGTGCCGCCGGGTCCTGTCGTCATTCAAGTAAGGAATACCGGGAGCACGCGCGGGTCGCTGCTCTTGATCAATTGGCCTCCAGAGGTCGTCGCTCAGGCCATCAAGCCGCCGCTCGAATTCGAACCGTATCTCTCCGGCGGGGCGCTGGTGGCGCGACAAACCTTCCGGCGCCTGTTCCGCTCGGAGAACGTTGACGAGAAGGAAGGCCTTGGGATTCGGCAAGTGACGTTCGTTTTCACGGACCTCAAGGGTTCGACGGCCATGTATGAACGCATCGGTGATCTGAATGCGTACGGCCTCGTCAGACAGCATTTCGCCTTGCTCGAGATGATCGCACAACGGTATTCCGGCGCTATCGTAAAGACGATTGGCGACGCTGTGATGGCCGTCTTTTGTCGACCAACGGACGCAGTTTCCGCGTCGTTGAGTATCGTGGAGGAAATCGGGCGCTTCAATCGCGAACGTGGAGAACCGGCGATCATCCTGAAGATCGGGGCACATTGCGGGCCGTCGATTGCGGTGACACTGAACGACAATCTCGATTATTTCGGTCAGGCCGTCAACGTCGCCGCACGCGTGCAGTCTCTCGCCGACGCCGGGGAGATTTGCATTTCGGAAGCGCTCTATAGTGCGCCTGGGGTCCGCGACCTCCTTGGTGGCCGCACTGTCGTCGAATTTGAGGCTCCGCTTCGCGGCCTCCAGGGCAGGGCAAGCGTGTATCGCATCGTGTCCGAGTGGTGACGGCTTACGGCGCCGATCTTGCCTCCTCTTGGGGCTACTCTTGTTTGCTCAACGTCGAACCCGACAGGTGCCGAGATGGAGAAGAACGACGCAGCCGGTTTGCTCCCTATGCACGGCGTTCAGCCGCGTTCCGAGGAAACGCTCGATCCGGACGATTGGACTGCGCTGCGGACACTCTCGCACCGCATCGTCGACGATGCGGTCGACTACCTGCGCGACGTGCGCAGCCGGCCAGTGTGGCGAAGCATGCCCGAGAGCGCCAAGGCCTTATTCGAGCAGGCGCTGCCACGCTCGGCGTCACCAGTGGAAAGTATTTATCACGAGCTTGGCGAGAATTTGATGCCCTATCCACTGGGCAACGTACATCCTCGCTTCTGGTCCTGGTATATGGGGGCAAGCAACTTCACCGGCGCACTGGGAGACTTCCTGGCGGCAATTCAGGGTTCCAACCTGGGTGGCGGCAATCATGCGGCGGCTTCGATGGATCAGCAGGTCGTCAACTGGTGCAAGGAGATGGTTGGCTTTCCAGTTTCCGCCAGCGGCACATTGGTTAGCGGCGGCTCGATGGCAAATATCATTGCCCTGACAGTGGCACGCAATGCGAAGGCTGGAATCGACGTGCGCGAGCATGGTGTAGCCGCCATCGACCGACCGTTGCGATTTTATGGCTCGGATCAGATGCATAGCTGCCATCGTAAGGCGATGGAGTCGCTAGGCCTGGGAAACGCGGCGTTGCGGCGCATCCCGACAGACGCGGCGCTGAGAATCGACGTCGCCGCTCTGCGGATTGCGATCGCAGAGGACCGGTCAGCGGGATTTCAGCCTGCTTGCGTGATCGCAACGGCGGGGACAGTCAATACAGGTGCGATCGACGATCTGATGGCGCTGGCGGATCTGGCCGCTGAAGAGAACGTCTGGTTACACGTAGACGGATGCATCGGCGCGCTGATTGCGATCGCACCCGACAATTCATATCGCGTCGCGGGCATTGCACGCGCTGATTCGATCGCCCTCGATCCTCACAAGTGGCTGCACGCTCCGTTTGAGGTCGGCTGCGCCCTCGTTCGCGACGCTGCGGCGCATCGAGGCGCATTCGCGGTGACACCGGAATACCTGCAACCAACAGCGCGCGGAATTGCTTCGGCCCCCTGGCTCTACGAGTATGGATTGCAGACGTCTAGAGGTTTCCGTGCGCTAAAAGTCTGGATGGCTCTAAAAGAGCATGGAGTCGAGAAGTTCGGCCGTCTGATCGACCAAAACATCGCGCAGGCTCGCTACCTCAGTGAGCTCATCGACTCCGAGCGACACCTCGAGTTGGTCGTGCCAACCAGCATCAACATCGTATGCTTCAGATATCGACCGGAGGAGATGGAAGAGGCAGCATTGAAGGCGCTCAACATCGAGATCATGTTGCAGCTTCAGGAAGCTGGCATCGCGGCCTTGTCCGACACAACGGTGCACGGCGTGCATTGCCTCAGGGTCGCGATATGCAACCACCGAACCCGCAAGGACGACCTGGATCTGCTGGTCAAAGAAATCGTTCGACACGGACAGCGGATTTTGCAAGGTTGGCAGAACCCAAAGGAGCCAGCATGAACATAAGCAATGCGAGCAGAATAATCGACGCAATGTTAATTGCCGCCATCGCGAGTGGCGCGGCCTATGCGAACGCGCAACAAGGTATGAGCGCGACGGCCGGCGCGGTCGCCCAAAGGGTGGCGGCCTCGGGCTCGCCGCCTCGACCCAGGCCGGATACTTCGATAGTTCGTGACGTTCGCCGCGCCCTCAGGCGTGTACCGGATATGGATGATTCAGAGATTCACATCAGAGCGAGCCACGGCGTCGTCACGCTCACCGGATCGGTGCCGGAAAGCTGGCAGATCTCGCGCGCTGGCAATGCAGCAAGATCAGTGCTGGGAGTCAAGTCGGTGACGAACAGATTGACAGTGCGAAAGAGCGATGCAGCAAGCATTGAGCAACGTCTCGCGGCATCGGCCGGATAGGCTCGATGTTGATCTCATCACTTCGGCGTAGACGATGCTCTAGTGAGAATCTCCGGATCGACCTGAAGCTCCACGAAGACGCAACGCGCGACTGTTGCGCGAAAACCTGATTTCGGGTCGTTCTCGCCTCAGCTCGGTGCATTTAGCCCTTCACGCAGAAAGCCGCAGCTGACGGCCTGTTGCAGTCCTACTCGCCGGCGGCCGCCGACAAGATCGAGACGCACGACAAGGATCCCGACGCTATCGAGCGACGACATTCGCTGCGTCTCGAGCATACTGTGTGGGCGGCAGCCCGACATGACGCGTGAACGCGACGCTGAATGCGCTCGCCGAGCCGTAACCGACACGTTCCGCGATCACCGCGATGCTGACTTCGTTCCGGCGCAGCAGGCTCCTGGCGACGGCCATGCGCCACGACAACAGATACTCCATCGGTGCCACGCCGACTGCGCGGCTGAATCGATCGAAGAAAGAGGACCGTGAAAGCGCGGCGGTTTTTGCGAGTTGTGCGATCGTCCAGGGCTTGTGCGGACTCTCGTGCATATGACGGATGGCGAGCGCGAGACGGGCGTCGGCGAGGCCGCGGACGAGTCCGGGCGACGCCCCCGTCCCCGTGGCTCGCAACGCTTCAATGAAGAGCACCTCGAGCAGTCGCGCCAGCACGACCTCGCGCGCGGGCCGCTGCGCGCGCGATTCTTCCCTCACGAGCTTGACGAGCGTCGCCAGCCTGGGTTCACCGCGCACGTGCGCGAGCTTGGGCAAGAGCGAGACAAGCAAGGCCGCATCCGGCGAACCGAACGCGCAGAGGCCCGCAAGCCATTGGGCTTCTGGCGCGACCGATGCATCGCCGAAACGAAAGCTGCCGTCGGGCAGTGCCGCGGGCGCGATATCGGAGACGTCGTCATCGTCGGGCGGGTTGATGCTCGTCATCGTGAAGCTAAAAACTTCGGGCACGAGCACGAAGTCATCGGCCTGAAGAATGAGCGGCTCGCAACCATTGACGGATAGACGGAAGGAACCTTCGAGCACCACGCAATAGAACGGCTGGCCGACTTCCGTGCGGCTCGCGCGCCAGCGCCCGGCGCCGCTCAGCACTTTCGAGAACGTGGGCGTCGGCTTCAGCAATGTGACGATTTCGGCGAGCGGGTCGATCATGATCGGACGATTTCGAATGAAACCTGGACGCTCAATTGTAGCGAGTCCGGGCGGTCAGGACTTATTGTGTTGGGACTGTCACCAACCACAGGATTCGACATGAAGACCGTCTTGATTACCGGTTGCTCGTCCGGCTTTGGCCTCGAAATCGCGCGTTATTTTCTGGATCGCGACTGGCGCGTTATCGCCACGATGCGCGCGCCACGCGAAGACGTCTTGCCGCGCTCCGATCGTCTTTCGATTCTCGCCCTCGACGTGAAGGACCCGCAAAGCATTCGCGCCGTCATCGATGCCGCCGGTCGGATCGACGTGCTCGTCAACAATGCGGGTATCGGTTTTCTGAACGCGCTCGAAGGAACGCCGATGGACACCGTGCGCGATATCTTCGAGACCAATACGCTCGGTACCATCGCGATGGCGCAGGCCGTGTTGCCGCAGTTCCGCGAGCGCCGCGAAGGTGTGATCATCAATGTGACGTCGACCGTCACCTGCAGACCGCTGCATTTGCTGTCGGTCTACACCGCGAGCAAGTCCGCGGTCAACGCGTTCAGCGAATCGCTCGCGCTCGAACTGGAGCAGTTCAATGTGCGCGTGCGTGTCGTGCTGCCGGGACGCGCGCCTTCCACCCGCTTCGGCGAGAACGCGCAGGCACGTATGAAAGACGGATTCGCCGAGCCGTACGGCGCGCTCGTGGAGCAGATTTTCGCAAACTGGCAGAAAGAAACGGCCGTCACGCACGCATCGGATGTCGCCGAAGCGGTTTGGCTCGCAGCGACCGATTCATCGAGCCCGTTCCACATCCCCGCCGGCGAGGACGCTGTCGAGTGGTACAACGCGGCCGCTAAATAGCACGAGTAAAAACGCGGAGGTGAGAGCCTCGGGCCTCAGACCTGGCCGATGCCGCCGTCATTCATCAAATCCGCGCCCGTCATATAGGAACTCTGTTCGGAGGCGAGAAAGAGCGCCGCGCTGGCCATCTCCTCGGCGCGGGCGAGTCGACCAATCGGGACCATGCTCTTGTACATGCTCACCAGATCCTCGCGTGTCGCCGACTGGGAGTCGAGAATCGGGGTGTCGGTGACACCGGGGCTAAGCATGTTGACGCGAATGCCGCGATCCTTGAATTCGGCGGCCCAGGTGCGAGCATAGGAACGCAACGCGGCCTTGGTCGCCGCGTAGGCGGTATGACCAGGGATGCCCATGACGTGCATGGCCGACGAAACCAGGATGATCGACCCGCCACCTGTCATCATCGGCAGCAGCTTCTGCACCAGAAATACCGGGCCGCGCGCCATGAGGTTGAATGCCTTGTCGAAATGCTCAGGCGTGATGGTGTCGATCGAAGCCTGCTCGGTAAAGCCCGCGTTCGACACGATGATGTCGACGACACCTTTTTCGTCCCTGACTGCCGCAGCGACACGGTCGAGGTCATCGAGATTCGCGGCGTCGGCCTGAAGCGCGGTAACGTTGCGTCCGAGCAGTTCGACGGCCTCGTCGAGCTGGCCTTGGCGCCGACCGAAGATAAAGACGTGAGCACCTTCGGCGACGAATCGCCTGGCGATCGCCAGGCCGATACCCGTCGTTCCGCCGCTAATAACCGCGATCTTCCCTGTGAGAGTAGACATTGAAGCTTCTGCCTGTTCGTGAATGGAAGTGACATCGTAATTGCGGTCCCTGCGAATGATAATCGGCGGATTTATCATAAGATCCATTCACCGAGAGAATAGATCGCACGAGAGAAATACAATGGATCGGTTTCACGAATTGAACGCCTTCTTCGCCGTCGTTGAAGCGGGTGGCTTTTCCGCCGCGGCGCGCAGAACCGGCGAGTCACAGTCCGCGATCAGTAAGTCGATCGGCGCGCTGGAAAAGCGCCTGGGCGTGCTGCTATTCAACCGAAGCACACGCAGCGTGACCCTGACGGATCAGGGGCAGAAATACTACGAACGCACCAAGCCGTTGCTGGACGAGATTGAGGTGGCCGACAGCGAACTGACCAGCAGCACGCTGGACGTCTCGGGCCTTGTCCGGATCGCCTGCGCCTCCACGTTCGGCCGCCTGCACGTTCTTCCGCTCATTCCCGAACTGCTGTCGCGCTATCCTGGTCTGCGGGTCGATCTCGTGTTGTCGGATTTCGTACGCGATATGGTCGAGGATCGAATCGATCTCGCGATTCGAGTGGGCTCCGTCAACGATCCCGATTCGGTCGTGAAGCGGATTGCCAGCACCCCGCTGGTCTGCGTCGGATCGCGTCGCTATTTCGAGCAATACGGTGTACCGAAGGATCCTGCGGAACTCGCCAATCACAATTGCCTGCTCTACGGCGGTCTGATGGAGTCGGCAAACTGGCCGTTTCATGGGCCACGAGGCCGATTCAGCGTACCGGTGCGAGGCAACCTGTCGTCGAATAGCGTCGAGACAATACGATCGGCCGTGCTCGCGGGTGTGGGAATCGGCCTCTTCGCGAAGCTCTCGCTCGCCGACGAACTCAAGCATCCCGACATTGTGACCGTGCTGGACGACTTCATTCGCGACGCCCGTGATGTAAGCATCATCTGGCCGAGGCGTCGTTTCGTGCCTGCGCGTGTGCGCCGGGTGACTGACTATTTTGCGGCTGCGCTGCCGCAGCGCTTGTAGGAGCGACGTCCGTGAACTAAAAGCTGGCTGGCGGCACTGCGTGCGTCTGAATCAGTCGATTGCGGCGCGCACTTCAAACGCCGTCCGTCACGCAATGTTCGCGAGCGGCGTGCGTCGAGTGCCTGCGTCGCTCGACATCGAATCTCGCACGTGGCGCGCGAATTCCTGTGCCGCGGGCTGAACCGTCGCGGGCAATCGCAGACAGATCGCGATCGGAGGCAGTGCAGGCAAGCCGCTGACTCGAAACGTGAGCGTCTCCAGATCGGCCGGCACCGTGGAGGCGAGCCAGGCCGTGATCGCGAGGCCCGCGCGCACCGTGGCGGCCGTCGCCTCGATGTTTCCGCTCTCGAACACCGTGCGCCACGCAATGCCCTCGTCCGCGAGCGCGCCGAGCACCACCGGACGGAAAGCACAACGCTCGTCGACCATCGACAGCGGCAACGGCCGCTTCTGCCATGCATCACTGCCGCGCCCCTTGACCCACACCAACGGCTCGATGCAGACCACTTCACCTTCGGCTTCGCTCGCGACATATTCGACCAACGACACGTCCACGCGACCGCTATTCACCGCTTCGCTCAGTTCCGGCGACGCCGCGCACACCAACGAAATTTCGACATGCGGATGCGCCTCGGCGAATGCCTTCATCGCGGGCGCGAGCCGCGTCACGAGATCGTAAGGCACGCCCACACGCAAGGCGCCGCGCAACGGCTGGCCGGTCATGTCGGCCCAGATTTCATCGTTCAGCCGCAGCAGCTTGCGCGCCTTCACGAGAAACTGCTCGCCCTGGTGCGACAGTTCCAGCCGGCGCGTCTTGCGAACGAACAGAAGGCAATCCAGCACATCTTCGAGGCGCTTCACCTGTTGGCTCACGGCGCCTTGCGTCATGTGCAGCAGATTCGCGGCGACCGTCATGCTGCCGCTATCGGCGACGGCAACGAAGGTGCGGATCAGATCGAGATCGAGGTTTCGGCTCATCTATGCATTATGCGGCGTAATGTACCGCATCAATATTATTAGCTTTCACGTTGCCTTGACGATCCGTACAGTGCAGATTCACTGATCCGAATGTGCACCGATGACCTCGATTCTGCCGCTTCTGCTCTTCGTCGCCGTCGCGACCGTGACGCCCGGCGGCGCGACCACGCTCGCCGCCGCCTCAGGCGCACGCTTCGGCTTCGTACGCTCGATACCGCTGATGCTCGGCATCGCTATGGGCCTCGCCTTGCTCGCTGCGCTCGCCGCACTCGGGCTTGGCGGTCTGCTTCTCACGCTGCCGTCGCTGCAAACGGCGGTGAGGACACTCGGCTCCGCGTATCTGCTGTGGCTCGCGTGGCGCATCGCGCGCAGCGGGCCGCCAAACGCGAGCAATGGCCCCGTGCGCCCGGTTTCGCTCGTCAACGGTTTCCTGCTGCTCTGGCTCAACCCGAAAGGCTGGGCGATGACGGTTGGCGCGGCGGCGTCTTTCGCGCTGCTCGCAAACAATCCGAACCGCCTCGCGATGCTGCTCGGTGCAGCGTTCGGGGTGACTGCGTGCGCGTCGCTCGCGCTGTGGTGTGCGCTCGGCGTGCTATTCGCCCGGCTGTTTCGGACGCCGCGCCACTGGCGCATTCTCAATCTCGCGATGGGTTTGCTGCTCGCCGCATCCCTCATTCCGACCTGGAGATAAGCATGTCTTCCCATCCGTTCGCCGAATCGTTCGACCTTGAAGCCGCGTTCGCCGATGTGTCGGATCATTGGTCGCCGAAAGTTGTCGCACAGGTCAACGATCAGTACGTGAAGGTCGCGAAAGTGCGCGGGTAGCTCGTGTGGCACGACCACGAGCGCGAGGACGAACTGTTCTTCGTCGTGCGCGGACATCTGGAGATCGAATATGAGGGCGGACACGTCGTCGATTTGCCCGCGGGTTCGATGCACGTAGTGCCGCGCGGCACGCTGCACAAACTTGTGGCGGCCAGACCCTTTCGCCATCCAAAGCGAAATGGTGCTCAGTGCAGTTTGACGTGCGGCGCGGTGCTTCGACGGAGCCGATGCGCGAGGGTATTGACGATCATGCGTGCATAGCCATGCAGCGCTGCAACGTGCATCCGATACAGCGACAAATACATGAAGCGAGCAAGCAGTCCGTCCACGAGCATGCTGCCGCCGATAAGACCTCCCATCAGACTCCCTACCGCATTCGCATGCCCGAGCGACACTAGCGAGCCGAGATCGCGATAGGCAAACTCCGGAAGCTTTTGCCCCTCGATGCGTCGCGCAAGTGCCTTGACTAAAAACGATGCCTGCTGATGAGCCGCCTGGGCGCGCGGTGGAACATTGCGCTCGAAACCCAACCATGGACAGGCCGCGCAATCGCCGAATGCGAATATATGGTCGTCAAGATCCGTTTGAAGCGTGCGACGCACACTGAGTTGCCCCAGATGATTGACGGTCAGCCCATCGAGCGTTGAAAGCACCGCGGGTGCCTTGATGCCCGCGGCCCACACCGTGAGATCCGCACGTATCGTCTTGCCGTTTTTCGTGCGGATGAGTCCGGGCGCGACCTCCGCGACCCGCTCGTCGACCATCAACTTGACATTGAGTTTGCCCAGCAGTCCGGCAGCTGCCGTGGACACGCGTTCTTTCAACGCCGGCAGAATCCGCGGCCCAGCTTCAATGAGCACGATCCCGACGTCGTGTGTGGGGTCGAGCCGATGCAAGCCGTATGATGAAAGTACCTTCGCCGTATTGCGCAATTCGGCGGACAATTCCACGCCCGTAGCGCCCCCGCCAACGATCGCGACCTGAACACGAGGCGCGTGATCGACGGGCACTCCACATGCACTCCGCTCACCGGCGTCTCGTTGTTGTTCGGCGCGAATGCAAGCTGAAATCAGGCGCTTTCTGAAGCGTTCCGCTTGAGCGACGTTGTCAAGCGCGAGCGAATTTTCCGCCGCGCCCGGCACGCCGAAGTAGTGCGTTGTACTGCCGATGGCAAGAATCAACGAGTCGTACCCGATTCGGCGCGGCGGTACCAGTTCGGCTCCGTCGTCATCGAGCAGTGGCGAAAGCAGGACCTGCCTCGAGCCACGATCCAGTCCGACAAGTTCGCCCTGGATGAACTGGAAGCCGTGCCACTGGGCTTGCGCGGCGTACGCCAGTTCCTGTGCGAATGGGTCCAGACTTCCCGCTGCGACCTCGTGCAACAGGGGCTTCCAGATATGCGTCGGGTTGCGGTCGATCAACGTAATGGAGGCACGTTGCGCCCCGCTTCTTCGCCGACCACCATAACGATCGCCTAGCCTCGTTGCGAGTTCGATGCCGCCCGCCCCTCCTCCCACGATCACAAAACGATGCATGCAGATTCTCCCAGGTCGACGACGCGCGGTACGGAAATCCAGCACAACGGTTGAGAACAACTATCGCAGAAGCCCGACAGCAGGAAAATCTCATAGTTCTGATGGTTGCCTTCAGGTTTTCTGATTGAGAGATCTCCTACTGACCTCGCCCTCAACGGCGTACTCGCACTGTCTGGAAACCCCTCCAGGTTCACACGCACGAGCCCCAAGACCCGACGCGCGACTTCACTTCGGCGCAGTCGGCTCGCCGCGATGGCCGGGCGCTCGAACGTACTGCTGAACGCAGTTCGGCGCCCTTCCACTCGGCGTGGTCGTCAAAGGGATGATCGTAGGTGCCGCGCTGACGGCTGGGGGTCGTTCTTCGCCAGATCTGTGGTGATCAGGATGAAGCCATCGACGTTCACACTTTTGGTCGATGGATTGATGCTGTCGGCAGGTATCTCATCGTTGTGGGCCTCAATGGCACGATGACTGCGTCGCCGAACTCGCTGAAACAGGCGCCATCGCAGCTAGCGAAAAGATGCCTTGCGACGCCGCCGCCAGTTCGCAGATAGCGTCGCTGATGCAGTTCATTCCGTCTTTATTCTCCAATGCGCTTGAAGCTGGCGTAGTAATCGTCGGTGTAATAGCACTCGCCGGTTTGCTTGCGCGGCCCACCACATACGATCCGACGCTGCCCGCGATCCGTCGCGCCTGGTGTGCGAACCGTATAGGTGTGGTAGTAACCGCGCGGATGCTTCGGCAGCAAAGCCGCACTGTTACGAAACAAAACGCCGTCATCGCTAAACGGGAAGGGGCCGCCCGCTTTGATCAGTCGCAGAGTTTCGGCCGCCTCCGCCGGCAACTGCGCCTTGGTGACGGTGACCAGCGCGCCCGCTCCTTGGGCGCCTGATGCAGCGGTTGCATCGCTCGCACCCTGTGCTGGCTGAACCGGCGCCGAGCTCGCGGATGCGCCCGATGCCTCAGTGGCGCTTTGCGGTCCCTGCTTGCCGCATCCGCCGAAGACCGCGCTCAATGCGACGATGCAGGAGACAGCCCACGCTCTCTTCACGAAACGGTTCTCCCTTCGTTGACCAGCACCCGACGACCTGGATAGACGTAAAGGTATCGCTAATGACGGAGCGAATCAACGTTCGATCGGAAATAGTCTGCGCGCGATCGGAATCCAGCCGTTTCCCCTATCGCGAACATTCGTCGCATGCGGCGAAAAGGGCCTGCGTATAAGGTAAATCAACAGCTAGTTGCCGTTTGGAGCAGTCATGAAGCGGACCATCAGGATCGAATCAGATCAAGTCGACACATCGCCGCGCATGGCAAGCCGGGTTGAAGTCCTCATCTTCCTTGAAGCGGCCAGCAAACGACATCCGTCTTAGCCGCTTCAAACGCCTCCACTTCGCCCCACGACCGACCATCACGATACGTCGCATGTCCATGAAGCATGGCCGCGACGCATCCGACATATCCGATTGCGCCAGGCGTTATTGTTCATGGCGTAGTCCGTCGCCGCGTTGGGCCGCGAGCGCGCGAGGCGAGAGAAGTGGCAACCTGGTTGAACTCCAATCGATAACCGAGGGCGAGTCCTGCCCAATACCTGAATTGGCGACCGCGTGCTTGCAAGATACGGCGGTTCGAATCCATCGTAGACCCGTGCCTGCATGCGCGCGAGAATCGTGGTTTAACGATGGTTTCCACACCTGCAGCGGAGTACGAAATGGACGATCCCTATGATCTTCAGCGCTTCCTCGATGCACAAGAGCCGGTCTACGACCAGGTATGCGATGAACTGAGGCACGGACGTAAGCGAAGCCACTGGATGTGGTTCGTGTTTCCTCAAATCGAGGGGCTCGGAACCAGCGCAATGGCTCAGCGATTCGCGCTTTCGTCGCTGGACGAAGCGCAAGCCTATCTGCGCCACCCGATACTCGGCCCACGGCTGCGCGAAACGACGCACCTGGTCAACCTCGTCAGCGACCGGTCCATCGAGGAAATTTTCGGGTATCCGGATGACCTGAAGTTTCGCTCGTCGGTCACCTTGTTCGCGCGCGCCACGAACGACAACGACGTATTCATCGAAGCTTTGCGCAAGTATTTCGGCGGAGAAGCCGATCCGCGGACCCTCCAGCTGCTCTAGACCATTTTGGTAGCGGTCCCGCGCACGCGGGGCGCAGCGGACCGCGCAATTCCGCTCCCGGTGCAGTGCGTGGTCACTGCCCGCTCACATCGGCTGCACGGGATCGAAAGAGCAGCAGGTGATCCGTGCCGGATTCGGACAGCCAGACCTCGCCCGGACGACCCATCATCTGACGCACGTTCGCGTGGTCACGCGGCAGCCGCAACACGTCGAACCGCTCGGCACGCGGATCGAAGCGCACTAGCGCATTAGCGCTCCATTCGCTGAGCCAGACGATGTCCTGGTCGTCGACGAATATTGCATACGCGTGCGGATCGTTGCCGGGCAGTCGCCATTCGCGCCAATGATGCGTGCCAGGATCGTACACGCCGACTTTTCCGGCGTTCCACTCGCTGACCCAGATGCGCCCCCTGGAATCGGCCCAGACGCGGCGCGCGCCCTGATTCGACGTTGGTGGCTCGATGACCTGTGCCGCGCCCGTCGTCGGGTCGATGCGACCAACGTAATTTCCCGCCAGCGAAGCGAAATACAGATCCCCGGAGCGGGTCACGCAGATACCGTAGGGCCCGGCGCCGCGTGGAGCATCAAAGACGCGCATGCGCGATCGCTGCGGATCGAGTTCGCCGTAGATACCACTTTGCCCCGTAAACCACAGATGCCCCTGTTTGTCGAACACGGCGGTATTCAGATTGGCGTCTGGCCGGTCCTTGGGTAGCGGAAAACGCGTGACGGCGAGCGTCTTCGGATCGATACGCACGATTGCGTTCTGGCCGCCGTCAGTGACCCACACCGCACGATCGGGGCCGACGATCACGCCATGTGGCGCCGATCCGGCGCCGAGTGCGATCGTGTCGGTTTTGCCGCTGCGCGGGTCCAGCCGCCCGAGCGCTCCCCGCGCCTGCGCGGTGTACCACACGGTGCCGTCATGCGCCGGTGCGACGTCATGCGGTGCGCTGCCAGCCGGGACGGCGAAGCTCTCGAACGACGGCGGCTGTGCTTGAGCCTGCGCGAGGCCAAGCTTGTCTGTGCTGATCGCGCAAGCGATGGCGTAAAGAGCCAGGGCAATCGCAGACCGGGCAGTCGATTGCGGGGCAAGCTTCGGAAAATGTTTGAAGTCCAAGCGGGCAAATTCCATCATCGCACGAAGTCGCTCGAGCGCCGCATGCCCCGGATGGATCGCGAACATCCACCAAAGAAGCCCCACAAGTAACAGCAGAGGAATCAGCATGGGTGGTCTCCATCGCTGCTTGTGCCAGCTAACGTATCACGAATGCCACTTGCCAAGGTCAACCCGACGTTTCAATGCTTGGCGGCGCGCTACGCGTCTGCCTTCAGCCGATCTCGACCGCCGTCTTCCCTGCCTGCCGACGCTCCTCTAGCGCGACATGCGCTTCCTCGACGTTGTCGAAAGTGCGATTCGCCGGGATATTCGTTGCCGGGTTTGCGTGCAATGGAACCGCACCAGGGTAAATACAGATTCGATCGCTCAAAAAGCTTTATAGAATGGCTAATATTAGCAAGGAGCAATACTGCTTGCTATAGATTAATAAAAGACATCCCGCAGAACCCGGAGACGCCATGCAGATCGACTACCAAACGATGCGGTTCGACTACGAGCGAGCCGCCGACCACGATGCCGGTGCACCGCTCACCTATCCGGTCGTGGTGATCGGCGCTGGCCCGGTCGGGTTGTCAGCGGCCATCGATCTGGCCCAGCAGGGCGTTCGCACCGTGCTGCTCGACAATGACGACACGCTGTCGAGCGGTTCGCGCGCAATCTGTTTTGCGAAGCGGACGCTGGAAATTTTCGATCGACTCGGCTGCGGCAAGCAGATGGTCGACAAAGGCGTGAGCTGGAACGTCGGCAAGGTGTTCCTGCAGGATGAACTGATCTATACGTTCAACCTGCTGCCCGAGACAGGCCACGCGCGCCCGGCATTCATCAATCTGCAGCAGTACTACGTCGAGGGCTATCTGGTAGACGAGGCGAAGCGAACCGCGAATCTGCAGATGCGCTGGAAAAGCAATGTGATCGGTGTGACCCAGCAAGACGACCACGTCGAGTTGCGGGTCGAAACGCCCGACGGCATTTATCCGATGCGCGCGCAATACGTGGTCGCCGCCGACGGCGCGCGCAGCGCGGTGCGCAAGGCGCTCGGTCTCGACAGTCATGGTCGCACCTTCAAGGACCGCTTCCTGATCGCGGATGTGAAAATGAAGGCGCCGTTTCCGACCGAACGCTGGTTCTGGTTCGATCCGCCCTTCCATCGCAATCAATCCGTACTGCTGCACAGGCAGCCCGACAACGTCTGGCGCATCGATTTCCAGCTCGGCTGGGACGCCGATCCGGTCGCCGAAAAACAGCCTGAAAAAGTGATTCCGCGCGTGAAAGCGCTGCTCGGCGACGATGCCGGGTTCGAGCTCGAATGGGTCAGCGTCTACACGTTTTCGTGTTTGCGGATGGACAGTTTCCGGCATGGCCGCGTGCTGTTCGCGGGCGATTCGGCGCATGGCGTGTCGCCGTTCGGCGCGCGCGGCGCGAATAGCGGCGTGCAGGATGCCGACAATCTCGCCTGGAAGCTGCGGCTCGTCGTCAACGGCGACGCGCCGCCGGCGCTGCTCGATACCTATGCATCCGAGCGCGAGTATGCGGCGGACGAAAACATCCTGAACTCATCGCGCGCCACCGACTTCATCACGCCGAAAAGCGCGGTTTCGCGGATGTTCCGCGATGCCACGCTTAAGCTCGCGAAAGAGTGTCCGTTCGCGCGGCGCATCGTCAACAGCGGCCGTCTGTCGGTGCCGGCGGTGCTGCGCGACTCGCCCCTGAACACGCCCGACGCCGACGCGTTCACCGGTGCGATGGTGCCCGGCGCGGCCAGCACCGACGCGCCGGTCAGGCTCGCTGGCGAAGACGCCTGGTTCCTGAATCAGACCGGACATGGCGGCTTCACGGGTGTGCAATTCTGCGGCCCGGGAGACGACCTGACGAAATGCGCCGAACGGCTTCGCGCGCTCGCATGCCTCGCGGTGCCGGTTCACTCGTTGATCGTCGTGCCGCGTGGCGCGGCCGTGACCGCTCTTCCGGAGATGCCTCACGTCACGGTGATCGAGGACGTCGAAGGCATCGTCACGCATCGCTTCGATGCGCGGCCCGGCACCTTTTATCTGCTGCGTCCGGACCAGCACGTCTGCGCGCGCTGGCGCGCCCTCGACACCGCATCGGTCGCCAAGGCCGTGGATCGCGCAACCTGCAACGGATAACCATCATGACCAAGCTGAACATCGAAACGAATATGGCCGATCCCGATGCGTTCTATGAAAAGCTCATCGACGCGCACAATGGACTGACCGACGAGCAAAGCCATTTCATGAACGCAAAGCTCGTGCTGCTGCTCGCGAACCACATCGGCGATGCCGACGTGCTGCTCGAAGCGCTGGCGCTGGCGCGCGCGGATTGACGACCCAGGCTCAGCGCCCGATCCAGCCGAACCGCCACGACAGCCGTCGTGTCGTGGCGAGCAGCCTCTGCGCGGTCGTGCCGTGCGTGCTGAAATCAAAGCCGCCCGACGGACCGATCACCGCGACCACCAGACTGACGCTGCCCGTATGATCGAACACGGGCGCGGCCAACGCGCCGATGCCCGGCACCGGCGCATCGAGTGCGTCATCGATGCCGTCGCTCACAACCTTCGCACGACGTGCCAGATAGGCCGGGGCCAACGACGGCGGGCCCTTTTTCGGCGCCACGAGCACTTCCGCAACCGGCGCGCCCGCGAGTCTGATCGATTCCTGCGACAACAGCCCGACCAATACGTCGTCCGCAAGATGCGCGGCGAACACGCGCCCTATCGCCGTGTTGACGAGCGACATCACGGTGCCCACGCGCAGGCTCACGTGTTGTGGTCTCGCCGATTCTTCGAAACGGATTACCGTAGGACCCAAAGGTCCAAGAATCGCCACCGCGACGCTCATGCCGGACTCCGCCGCAAGCGTGACGATCTCCGGTTCGGCATCGCGAATCGGCGACATGCGCTGCAATGCGATCAGGCCGAGCTCCATGCCGAGCGGTCCCGCACTGAAAAGACCGGCGTCGTCGCGGCTCAGCAAGCCGACCTTGAGCAGACTCACCAGATGCGGAAACGCCTTGGCGGCGGGCATATCGGCGGCCGCGGCCAGATCGCGCAACGACAGTGGACGGCCGGCGGCAACGAGTGCCAGCAGGAGTTCGCCTGTGTTGTCGAGCGCGCTGATTCCGCGCTGAGCTTTCGTGTCGTTGAGTTGCGGCGTGTTCGCGTCGGACGCGTCCGGGGTTTCGATCTGCATGATTCTCAGCTGGGTGTGCCCAGCGCTTCGGTGATGCGTCGGGAAGTTTCGAGCAACTGACGCGCGACCACACCATCCCACGCGACTTCGATCGAGCCCGACGAGCCGATCGCCGTCAACGCGAGTTGCATCCGTTGATCGCCATCGAACACCGGCACGCTCAGACTGCTGATGCCCGGACTCGGCGCATCGATTCCTCGCTCGATGCCGCGCGCGCGGATCTCATCGAAGCGTTTGCGCCACTCCGCGCTAGTCGGCCCTTTGGCGGCGCGGCCGCGCGCCGGCGTCGGGTGCGCCGAATGCGCCTGGCTTCGCGCCATTTGCGCGACCTGCTCGGCAGCGCAGAACGCGCAGAATACGCGGCCCGTCGATGTCGCTTCGAGCGACATCACCGTGCCGATGTGCAGATTGACATGCAGCGGCGCACCGCTGCGCTCGTATCGGACGATGGTCGGGCCCTGCACGCCCGCCACGCAGATCGCCACGCTAAGACCGATCCGCTCCGCGAGCGAAGCCGCGTGGGCAGCCGCGATGCGATAGACCGGCTGCTGTTCGATATGCATGAGGCCAAGCCGCAACGACAGCGGCCCCGGCTCGTAGTTGCCGGTCAGGGCATCGCGCTTGACGAGGCCGAGGCGCGTCAGGCTCACGAGATAGGTATGCGCCTGCGCCGACGACAGTTGCGCCTCGCCGGCCAGTTCGGTCAGCCCGAGCGGTTCGCGCTGTCGCGCCAGCGCCTGCAGCAGACGTCCGCCGACCTCGACGCTCTGAATCCCCCGCTGTTTCTTTTCGCTTGTCGTATCAGCCATCGTGTTGTCCGCCCTTGACCCGAAGGAGATTCGGCCCGTCCGGTGTCGCCCGTGGAAGGCCTAGATGGTATCCGATCGGACCGTGCCGACCAACCAACGGAGTTTACCCTGGCTTAGTTAATGACAAGGTATTTTGTCATTGACAAATATCAGCGTGACGACGACTATTAGTCATCCCCAACGAGTCGTGAGACGGAGACAGACATGGCGAAGGCTTTCGCATCCCAGGCCGACCTGGAAGAGAAGAAGATCACGTGGACCCAATTGTCGGAAAACGCGTATGCCTACACGGCCGAAGGCGACCCTAACTCGGGCGTGATCATCGGCGACGACGGCGTGCTGATCGTCGACACCACCGCCACGCCGGCCATGGCGCAAGACCTGATCGCGAAGATCCGCAGCGTCACCGACAAACCGATCAAATACGTCGTGCTGTCGCACTATCACGCGGTACGGGTGCTGGGCGCGTCGGCGTACTTCAAGGAAGGCGCGCAGCAGGTGATCGCCAGCCGCGGCACCTACGAAATGATCGTCGAGCGCGGCGAAGCCGATATGAAGTCGGAGATCGAACGCTTCCCGCGTCTTTTTGCAGGCGTCGAAACGGTGCCCGGCCTGACGTGGCCGACGCTGGTGTTTGAAAAGGAAATGACGCTGTTTCTCGGCAAGCTCGAAGTGCGCATCGCGCATCTCGGCTCCGGCCACACGAAGGGCGACACGGTCGTCTGGCTGCCGTCGCAGAAGGTGCTGTTCTCCGGCGACCTGGTCGAGTACGACGCGGCCTGCTACTGCGGCGACGCGCAACTCGAACAATGGCCGGCAACGCTCGAAGCATTGCGCGCCCTGAACGCGGAGAAGCTGGTGCCGGGTCGCGGCCCCGCGCTGCTGTCGCCGGCGGAAGTGAACAAGGGCCTCGACTACACGAAAGACTTCGTCACCACGCTGTTGCAGGCGGGCCGTGACGCATTCAGGGACAAGCTCGATCTGAAGGGCGCGATGGCGCTCACGCGCAAGTCCATGGACCCGAAGTTCGGCAACGTCTTCATCTACGAGCATTGCCTGCCGTTCGACGTGTCGCGAGCCTACGACGAAGCGAGCGGCATCAGCCATCCGCGCATCTGGACCGCGCAGCGCGACAAGGAAATGTGGGACGCGCTGCAGAATTGATCGTTCTGTGCATTCGGGGAAAGGCCGTTCGGTCTTTCCTCACTTCCGTTTAGACCATGAAGGCGCGCTCCGCACGCGGAGCGCGACATGCAGCATTCCTTCGATGGCAACGCTATTGGCTGCGCCGCGCCCGTCGCGAGTGACGATTCGATGTTCAAGAAGGTCGCGTGGCGCGTCGTGCCGTTTCTCTTTCGAAAATGCAATGGATACGAAGTGCGCAACACCTACCGTGACCTCTAATCCGCATTGGGAGTAGCCGCTTGCGCCGATGCCTCAGATACACTCGCCGCTTGTCGCACTACGTCGAAGTTCGCCAGCGCTACCTCAAGGTTGGCGTTAAATTGCAGGGACCCATCAGGATAGCGCAGCAGCGACCCTGTGTTCCCCATCGATACTTGACTCGCGGCAATGCCGTTATCGTCCTTGACCTGAGTGTCGTTTCCGTTGATCTCATACTTGCGCTGCAGGCTCTCGGCCACCAAACGGCCCACCTGCGCAATACCATCATGCATGCTTGCTCGCAGCAGACGGCCATTGTTGTCATTCCATATCGCGACGTTCTGTGCCGAATCTTTGCCAGAGGTCACTAGCTTGGCGCGGTACGTGATACTGGCCCGGTACACTGAGTTCTTCGGAGCAACCGCTAGTCCGTTGTCGGGTGCCGTCGCTTGAACGATTGGCTGCAGTTTGGCCGCGGCGCGAGCCTTGGAGCTACGCGGAAACAGCAGACTGCGTGTCGAAAGCTCAAATGTGGAAAAATCAGGCGATAGGTGATAGTCAACAGTCACGAACATCACAGAGCCTGACTGCGAGGCGATGAACAATTCATTATAGGCTTGGTCCTTTACATCCTTAGTCACTTCAACGCGCTCGACTTGCATCTCCGGCGCTTCTCGAAGCGCATTCAATATCGATTCGCGCATCTGTTGGTCGAAATTTAGCTCGACCAGTTGGTCCTTTAGAGGATGGATCGTTTCCTCAGCGCTCTTAGCACGCGAAGCATTGATACCTGCGTCCACCGCGCCGAGAGCACCGCCACAGGCAGCGGCCAGTAGAATGCCAATGCCGGGAATCACCCCACAGGTCGCGGCCGCAGCCAAGCCCGTGGTCGACGGGACGAACGCCGCATACAACTCTGGTTGCGCGATACCCACCCGAACTTCGACAGGTTGCATGGTTGTCAGAACATCGTGCTCCACAGACTGGGTGAGCGGCGGGCGAGCACACCCGGTAAGAACAACGAGACTCGCAAGCATTGTGACAGCACGGATTTTCTTCAAGATACTCCCTTTTCTTTGATTTATATTACAAATTCAAGCTCGATCGGCTGCGCGAGTTGCTGCCCGTGAAGCTAGTGATAGAGGAAACAACCTTCGAGAAACCAGCGGTACCCGAACGCAGGCCGGGCTAATGCCTACGCCCGAGGAAACGACAAACCCACCTGGTATTCTTCACAGATAAAGCCATCCCGGCCGGATTGTGCGGTGTCCGATCCGAAGACCAATACCGCAATACGTCTTTTTCGCAAATTTTTCGTTGAGCCAGCCCATACGTGCATCGTTCTGTCCGCCCCCGATATCGCCCAGTGTGTAAGAGATCGACACCGCAAATGGCCCAAAGAACACTATTCAGCTCTTGTTTTCGCATCCTTTTACTCTGAGCGAGCGACCACATTTTGCACAGGCTCTCGGGTTGAGATCGATAAACCGGATGAAACGCCCCCGTGGAATCGTTCCACAGAATGGACACTTGTATTGGATTGCTACGAGCACCATTCCGAGTATCCATGGAAAAAACATGTACACCGCAAGTGAGTCATAGTGTCCCGCTCCATAGAATTTCACGAGAACCATCAGTCCTAGCCATATCGCGATACCAAGAATCAAAGTCCATCTGATCATATTAAATCGGTGAACGCGTTGCAGATCGGATCTCACTGACTCATCTCCATTTGTAATCAAATTCAATGATATTTCCCTTGAATTCAAGGCCCAGTCCAAGCGAGGGAGTGAGGGCCATGCCATTCTTGAAGTACGCGTACGTTCCGGCTTTCGGCGTTTGCATGATGTTGGAATAGCCGCCGATCCCCGCCGAACCCAACTGAAACGACGCAGGGCCAACTACTGCGTTGGCGCCCAGTGACGCGCCGATCCGATAATCGCCGACTTGGAGATTGCTATCTCCCTTGGAAATGAAATCGACAGAAAAGCCTTGCGCGGAAGAGCCTGCCGCTTTCAGATATCCGTGAGCACCCAATCCGACACCGATACCAAGTCTCACTTCGCTTGGGACTATGCCGTTGAACGTCATCTCGACTTCACCGCCGACACCAAGATACGCGCCGACTGAAACCGAATAATTGGGTGCCACGAGGCTAGTCACGTCGAATTTGGCACGTCCGGCGGTACTGTTTCCGTATTGATCGAAGCCACCGCGAACGTCGGTCGATGACGATGTAGCCTGGAGTGGCAGTTGAGTGAAGGACTTCGACACATACTGCGTCGGCGGCGGATTGGTGGATGTACTGACTGGCCTCGCATTGGAGGTAAGGCCGTAGGCATATTCAATGTCTGCGGGGCTAAACGCGTCGCCATTGCCTAGCGGATTTGCGGCTGAAGTCTGGAAGCTGGCTAACTGCTCTGATTGTCGAGGCGATTGCGTGTTTAAAGCTCTCTGGGCGCGCTGTACAGAAAGGGCCTGATTCGCGGAGCTTGCGAATTCACTGCCGAGTTGCTGGTTGATCGCGATATCTTGCGCGATTGCATCGTTTGCCAAACGACCAAACTGATCCTGCAAACCACCGACGAACGCCTGCTCGCGAAGTTCTCCCTCTAACGACAGATCCCAGTTCGCCATGCTCGCGAACTGCTTGCCCGGATCGGTCGGATAGGCGGCCTGCACCATCCTGTCGACGTCGCCACCTACCCCGTACAGTGTGCTCGTACTGGTTGTCCGACTCGCGACGTTGTCGACCACCATATTCCCGATGGTGCTCGCGACGGCATCCATCGAGATTGCGCCAACATTGCGCCCAAGGCTCCCACCGCGCACGATTGTACTAGCCGCACCTGCAGCAACCCCCGCGCTCACGCCCGTCACAAATCGACCGCTGTCGGACTGCATATTGAAGCCAAAGTCCGCCCCGACACTGCGCACTGCGGCGCCCACGCCATACGCGACTCCCGACGCGATCGCAGAAGCAGCTACCCCCTTCCAGTCGAAGCTGTGCTGTGCGCCAGTCAGCACGCCAATACCCTGCGTAGTTACCGACCGGATTGCTCCTTGCGCGGCGGCACCGGCAAACTGGCTGGCGGCACTTCCGCCGAACGCGCTACCGACCGCCGTGCCAACTCCGGTTACGCCAAGAACGCTCGAGCCGACCGCTGCGCCGACAGCGCCCATCGCCACCCCCTTCCAGTTGAAGCCGCTCTGCTCGCCAGCCGCGATCATGACGCCCTGGGCCGCTGCCGCTCCTACGGCACCGCCGATCACAGACGCCGCTACCGCAGTACCGAAGCCCATCGCCGCACCGCCGCCTACCAGCGCGGCGGCGCCCGCAGTCATCGCGCCACTCACGGTCAAGCTCGACAGCGTCCCGGCCAGCGCCATCGATGCCGCCCCTGCAGTGAACACCGTTGCCACCGCCGCAACCACGACGGCAATGATCGCCGCCACCGGACCACATCCCCCATCCTTGCTCGGCGGCGGCGGCGGATCCGGCAACGTCGGCTGCGTATTGCCGATCGCCTTGCCCGGGTCATACGGCTTGAACGTCGTCGCCGTATTGTGCACGTTCGTGACCTGGTTGGGCACCGTCAGCATCTGCCCGGCCTTCAGCACGTCATCGCCCTTCAGCCCGTTCGCGTCCGCCAGGATGTACCACAGCGTCGCATCCCCCCACAGCGACGACGCGATCGACTGCAGCGTATCCCCATCGCGCACCGTCCAGGTACCCGGGCTCACGCCCGGGTACACCCCGTTGATCGCCATGAAGTTCTCGTCGAAGTCCGCGCTGCCCACCGGCGTGAACACCTTGTACTGACTCTCGCTGCCCTTCGCGAGCTTGCCCGCGAGTTCCTGCACGTAGTCGACCGTCTCGACCCCGTCGTTGCCCTGGTTGCCCACCCGGTTGCCGTTCAGGTAGTAGTAATTGTGTTTCCTGTCCCCCGTCGCGCCGCGGATCGTGCCCTCGTCCGCCACCGTCACGCCCACCAGTTCGTCGCGCCGCTGCACCTGGCCGCGCAGATCCGTGTAGTACGTGAACGCGCGTGCGCTGCCCGCCTGGCCGCCACCATCGTCGTAGGTGGCCTTCAGGTTGCCGTTGACGTCGTAGTTGAAATAGCTCGATGCCGGTCTCCAGCCCGGCGCGTCCGGGTTGCTCCCCTGCGCCAGGATCTGGCTCTGTTTCGCGCTGTCCCACCATTCGTACGAATAGGTGGATGTCAGGGTCGTGCCGCTGCCATTGTCGGGACGTGTGGCAACCTGCCCGAGCGTGCCATCGGCCATGCGCGTATAGGTCGTCGTCGTACCTTCGATGTTGTCATGCTCGGACATTAACTGGCTGTCGGCGTCCCAGTCGCGCGTCACCGCCGTCACGATCTGACCGCTGCTCCTGTCCCGTTCGATGGTCTCCGTGACGCGCCCCAGCAGATCATTGGTGCGCTGCTGGATCATCATGCCGTCGACCGTCTGCGTCGCCAGCAAGCCGTTCGCGTCGTACGTGTAGTACTCCGTGCGTCCATCCTTGGCATAGACCGCCATCGTCCGCTCGCCGGCCGCGTTATAGCCAAGCTGCACGCCGTCGCCGCCGGCCGCGCCCGCCACGATATGCACACTGGTGTCGTCCGGATCGGTGGCGCGCGTGCCCGACAGCGATCCCATCGAGACCGTGAAGCGGTTCAACGCGTCGTACTCGTACCAGTACTCCTGCTCCGTCGCGTGATAACCCACCATGTCCGTGTACGTCGCCATCATCCGGCGGCGATTGCCGAGCGCGTCGTACTCGTAACCGACCTGATAGCTGTTGTCACGGATCGCCACGACGCGATTCAGTGCGTCGTATTCGACCCGCGACTGCGCGAACACGTACGAGTTGCCGAAGTCCGTGAAAAATTCCGCCGTACGGTTGCCGTCGCCGTCGTATTCGTAGAGCGACTGGGTCTGCGTGCCGTAATCCATGATCGAGCGCACCAGACCGTGCGAGTAATAGCTGTATTCGACATGCTGGCCACTCGTGCCTTCCTGTTTTGTCAGCAGACCGGCCCAGTTGTACGTGTACTGGAACACGTGGCCACCAAGATCGGTATGTTTCGTCACCCGGCCGAACAGATCCACCTCGTCGACCATCGAGCGGCCGTTCGCATCGATCGTCGTCTTTACCCATCCACCGCTCGCGACCGAGCCGATCGAGCTGATCGTGCTCGCCCAGCGGTAGTCGTACTGCACCGTGCGGCCCGCCGCGCTGACGGTCTTCACGATACGACCGTCGGCGTCGTAGTAGATGCGTTCGCGTCCGCCCAGCGCGTCTGTGTGGGCAATGCGGTTACCCGCACCGTCGTACTCATAGCGGTCGATGCTGCGCTGCCCGTTGGCTAACACCGGCCGGGCGATCTCGATCAGCTGGTTGGCCCTGTCGTACGTGTAATCGGTGCGTCGTCCCAGCTCGTCGGTCGACACGCGCAGATTTCCCACCGCGTCATACGAGAAGTTCTTGCTATACCCCATCGCATCCCACGACTGCGCCACCGCCGGCTGCGCGAGACCGTAGTTCCACTGCTGGGTGCTCAGATGACCGTTGGCGTCCTTCAGCCCCACCAGGTTGCCGGTCAGATCGTAGTAGTACGTGGTGAGCGGCGCCATCTCTATCTGCGCCCCGTTCTCCAGCGTGACCATGACAGTCGGCTCGCGTTTGAGCGTGAGAGAACCCATCGTGTTATACGACGAGTAGGTCCAGTTGCCGCGCCCGTCCCTCTCCGCCGACACCTCACCGAACGCGTCGTGCTGCTGCAGACGGTCGATCGTCATGTCCTTCGCCAGTTCCTCGATCACTCCGACGATGTCGACATTGGTGACCGGGTTATTGCGCGTGCCGGTCAGGAAGTAGCTCTGGCGCTCCATCAACACGTTGCCGGCGGCGTCCATTGCGAGGTAGCGGTACTCGTACTCGACGTTCGTCGGCAGATCGCCCGCGTCGAACAGGAAGCGACCGGCGGCGTCGCGAGTGAGCGTTATCGTGCTGAAAGTCCGGTCGTAGTCGACATCCTGCTTTGTCGATTCGCGGTAGTACAGCGTGATCGTATCGACGTTCGTAAGCGGCGCGCCGCTGCTGTCCGTCGGCGAAAACTGGAAAATCGACGGCAGTGCGCTACCGGTCAAAGTCACTTCGGACGTCGCGTTGACACCGATCCTGATATCGCCCTGCCCCATCGAGAGCGGCCGGCCCGCCGTGTCGTAAGCGGTGAACCTGATCGAATAGACCGAGTCAGGCTGCAATCCCGCTTTCGTTGTGTCCCACAGGAAGTCGCCCGCCATGCCGGACAACGTCGTGTACTGCGTGGTGCCGTCCTGCTCCCACGACACGACCATGTGGTCCGTGCCGGCCGGTTGGCTATGAAACACCACAGTCGATTTCAGGTCCACAAGGTAGCCGAGCGCAAACGACGGCGACTGGCCATTGCCCGGCAAATTGATCGTGCCGCGCAGTGCATCGATCTGTGCACCGGCCGAGTCGAACAGGTCGAGCGATATCTCATAGACTCCGCCGCCTAGCGACGCCATGTCGATCTGGAACCCGCCGGTAATCGGATTGCGCCAGACCGGATAGTCAAGCTGCCAACCTGGATTATTCGGGTCGCGCAGGCGCACGACGATATAGTCCGCCAGCTTTCCTTCTGTGCTTCGTATGCCAAAGATATTCAGCGACTGCGGTGCCGCCCAGATATAGTTTCCTGACGCATCGACGGTAAAGCCGGGACATGAGCTTGGCGACGCCGCAGGAAGGTCGGCTAATTCGATCTTCGGACCGTCGGTATGCGAAATGTGAAGCCTATAGCCATCGCGCCGAAGCAACGACCCCGCCTCGCCGTAACTACCATCGCTGACAGCAATGAAGATCACCTCATAGTCGTCGTCCGGCAGTCCGCTGGTGTCGACGGTAAACGAGTTTGGGAGGCTGCTCGAACTCTTTGGAAGCGGCAAAAATGTTTCTGTCGATCCCGCGCGACGGTAGTACAGCATGCCCGCAGTTCCTTCCGGGAGCGAATTGCGCGCGACACTCAGCAAGCCTGAAGCAACCTGCAGCGGAGCACTGGCGTCAAGCACATCACTGTTTCCAATCAGGGCCTGGCCGTTGCTGAAGTTGATGAGCTGCGCCGACTGCGAAACCGTACCCGCGAGCACTGGACCCGATCCCGCGCTGAGCGGCGTCACGTAGATTTCAGCGGTCCATGTAAAGGTCACGCTTGAATCGACAAAAAAGCCATTTAACCAAAGCTGACCCGAACGCCAGTTGACCGGTACGCTCACCTGCGTCGCATTCATCGGCACCACGGCTGACCAAGCCGTACCCGACGGCCTGCCGAATGGCTGCGCAAACGCTGCCTGATCCTGTCCACCACGGATCTGCCATTCGGATCCGGAGGCGGTATAGCTCACGCGAACCTCAACGTTATAAGCACCATACAACTGCGCAAAGTCAGGCAAAGAAAAATCCAGGCTGCTCACGCTGATATAGCCGTTATCCTCAGATTTGTCCACAGACCAGGAGCCTGTCACGCTAACCTTTCCGTCTGCATCCAGCATTCCCGCATCGCCGTTGACGAGCGGCAACGTCGGCCCGGTCACCGGCCGCGCTGACGAATCGATCCACCCCGAGATGCTCAATTCAGTATTCGCGAACACCCCACCATCGATCGGAATATCGACCGGGCTAAAGCTGATGGTCGGTATCCCGCCCGACGTCTTCGGCTGCCGAATCTGAATCACCTGATTCCGCTGGTCATAGCGCGTGTAAGTCTGCATCATGTCGACGCTCTGCAGCAGCGCGACGAGATCGTCCCCGGTCGTGATCACGCGATAGCGCAGATCGCTCTCCATCGACTCGACCTTCAGCGTCGCATTGCCATTGCGGTCATACATGAACAGATGCGACACCCCGTCATCAAAGTTCGTGCGCACCACCCGGCCGGCGTTGTCATAGTCCGCATATTCCTGCCATTCACCGTTCGCGCCGCCGCCCCCCGTACGCCGTCCTGTCACTTCGCCATACGCGTTGTAGCGCTGCTCGATCAGTGCACCAGTTGACACCCGTGCACCCGTCGCTGCGTCACTCGTTTGGGTGACGCGCGAAATTTCGCGGTTTTCCGCGTCATAGGTGATTGTGGTGGAGTCGAGCCGCTGGTTCCCGTCCACATCGCTGCGTAGATAGAAGACGCTCGTGACATTGCCCACGGCGTCATACCGAAAATTCGTCGCCACACCCAGCGCGTTGACTTTCGAATGAAGTCGACCACCCGCGTCGTAGAGGTACGTGGTCACCTGGTCCGACTCACCCTTGCGGGTTTCCCTGACGACATTGTTCAGGCCGTCGTAGTCGTATATCGTGGTGACGCGCACCTGCCGGTTCTGATAGTCGGCGAACTGCGGCAGCATCTCGCCCGTCAGACGTCCGAGCGCGTCGTAGGTGAAGTCGTACTGGCTGCCGTTCGCGTCGACCTTGCGCAGCAGGTGCCCCTCTCCGTCGTATGAATAGTTCGACGTGGCGTCACCGGTCGACTGCACGAGCTTGCCGTTGGCGTCGACCTTCGCGAACTCAACGCCGACGCGCGACTCGCTCAGCAACCGGCCGTTGTTGTCCCAGGTGTAGTTGGTGATGCGATCGTCGGCGCTGCGGGGCCACGCGCTGACGATGGTATTGACGGAGGCGCTCGCCGAAACCGGGTCCGGGAACGGCAGTGCAAACCGCGTTTCCTGCGTGACGTTGCCTTGCGCATTCACCGTGTACGCGATGCCGAATCCCTTCGCGTCGATTTCGAGCGTCTTCTGTCCGGCCTTGTTATAGAAGTACGTTGTGCGATTGCCGGCCGGATCGACGGTCGCGGTAACCTGGCCGCAACCATCGTATTCCCACGTCGTCACCAGCTCGCTGCCAGACGTGATGAAGTATTCGCCCCGCGCGTCGTCACCCGCGCTCGGATCGAAATAGCCTGTCGCTACGTTCTGCACGCGGGACTGAGTGAGCCGGTTATCCGCGTCGTAGACGTATCGCGTTTCGCGCACGTTGGCCGCATCGGCAGGCGCAGGCGGTTGCGAACCAGGTTGCGCCACGACCGGATCCGCGTAGACCTTTGTCGCGATGACATTGCCCACCGCATCGCACGCCCATAGCGTCAGCGTGCCGGTCGGGCTGACCTGCGCAGTCTTCCGGCCCGCCACGTCGTAGTACAACGTGGTGGTATGTCCATTCGCGTCGGTAATCGATGTGAGATTGCCTTGCGCGTCATAGACCCGTGTCTCGGTCGTGCTCGCAGGAAAGCCAGCCTGGTACACCGACACGCCGGTCAGCGTGATCTGCCGGTCAAGCAGGTCATACCCATAGCGCGTAACACGCTCCTCTTTGAGCCCCTGCGCTTCGATCGTCGCGATGCGATTGCCGCGCGCATCGTATTCGAACGTGTTGACAACCGCCTTGCCACCCGAAGTAACCGGTAGTGTTTCCGACAGCATCAGTCCACGGCGATCATACGTATAAGAAAACTGCCCGCCGACCTTGTTCGTATAGCCGGTGCGGTTGCCGAATGCGTCGTACGCGTAGATTTCGCCGTAGCCCTCGGCGTCGGTCGACCTCACCAGGTGGCCGAGCCGGTCGTACTCCATGCGGGTGACCGCCTTCGTATCCTGCGTCACCTTGACCGCATCGCCAAACGCGTCGTATTCGGTCAGCACGATGCTCGCCGTCGGCGAGACGACCCGCACCGCGCGGTTCAGCACGTCGTAGGAGATCTGGGTGATGTTCCTGTTCTGGTCGGCCGCCGTCACCCTGTTGCCGAAAGCGTCATAGGTGTTACTGGTTATATAGCCGAGCGCATCGGCCGTAACCAGTAGATCACCCCTCGCGTTGTAGATATAGCGCATGCGATACGCCGCCTGCAGATTGCTCCGCTGGCTGGGGCTGAGCGCTGCTGCCTCGAGCGCCTCGCCATTCGCGTCGACATAGCCACGCGCCTTGCGCTCGGCAAGCGCCCAGGCGGTGTCGCTTTCGGAAAGCTCCACCCCGCGTGGATCGGTCTCAGCGGTCACTCGTCCCATCCCGTCATACGTGTAACGTGATGTCGCAGCGACTGACGTACCGTACGCGCGGGTCTGTTCGATCATGCGCCCAGCTGCGTCGAATACCGCATGTGTGACGCTCTGTTCGGGCAGACCATCGGCGACGCTCGTGTTCACCGCGCGTCCCAGCGCGTCAAGTTCATAGCGCGTGACGACGCCTGCCGCATTCGTCGTGCTCGTCAGACGTCCGGCGCTGTCATAGTCGTATCCCGTCGCGGCCGCCGAAGCCGGAATGATTTGCGGCAGAAGAGCGGCAGCCTGTGTCTGGCTGGCGCCGCGCGCCGCTTCGTATCTGTCCGCGTAGCGGATGGTCGTCAGCAGATGGCCCGCTGGATCGTAACGTTGCTCCGTGACGTAGCCTTCGGCATCGATCACATAGACCGGCCGGGTGGCGGCATCATAAATCCACGTGGTCGTGCGATCCCCGGACGGCCTCCCGACGCCAGGTGAGGCGAGCCAGAGTTCCAGCGCCGAGGCGTCTGGAATGCCGGCCTCCGCATACGGCGTCTGGTACTGCGTGCGTTCGAGGAGATTGCCGCCGGCGTCGTAACGGTTGGATGTGACGAAGCCGAGCGCATCGATACTGGCTGCCACCCGGTTTGCCACGTCATAAACCATGCGCGTCGTGCGATCGCTCGCATGCGCCTGAGCCGATTGGGCGCTCAGCGCTGTGGCAACGGCGTCGACGGTGAGGGCACCCGCTATATTGACGGGGCTTGCATACGTGATCGTGCTGATCACATTGCCGTTGGCGTCGTAGACGTTCTCGGCAACGTAGTTCAGCGCGTTCACCACGTAGCGCAAGCGGCCGTCTGCGTCATACACGTATTGCGTGGTCTGGTCGAGCAGCGGCTGAAGCGTTTGACTTCCCGTGATGTACGCGTCGGTCAGATTGTCCGGCGAACCGTCCAGAGGGAAGGCAAACGCCGTTCGCGCGACGACACGCCCTGCGGCGTCGTACACGCTCCTGACGAGCGCGCCGGTCGGTCCGACCGACCATATCTGCCGCCCCTCCTCATCGTAAACGTAGCGCGTGACGCCGCCCGCCGCATCGGTCACCGAGACAACATTGCCGTTGCCGTCGTAGCCATAGCTCGTCGTGAGTTCAAGCTTGCCGGGATCGACGGTCGTGCTGGTAAGACGGCCCGCCTTGTCGTACACGTTCCGCGTGACGCGCGGGTTGCAGCCGCCGGCGCCTTCGGTCACGGTGAGGACGTTGCCAACACCATCGTAAGCAAACGTCGTCAACAGGTTCAGTCCACCTACGTCGGCCGTCACGGAAACCGTGTGTCCGGCTGCGTCATAACGGGTCTCAGTCACGACGCCAGACGGGTCCGTCACGCGGGTCGCCTGACCCTTGCCGTCGTATTCGTAGCGGGTCGTGAGATTCAGGCCGCTCGGGTCGACTGTGCAGCTCAGCACGCGGCCCGTCGCGTCGTAGCTATACGTGGTGCGAACACCGCGCGCGTCAACCGTATCGATCAGATGGCCTGCGTGATCGTAGTTTTGCGTGGTCGTCGCACCGGTTGCATCGGTCGTGGTGACCAGGTTGCCGTCACGGTCGTACGTGTAGCCTGTCGTGTTGCCGCGCCCGTCGGTCAGCGTCACGATCTGGCCGGCGTCGTTGTACGTCAATGTGGTCCTGATGCCCTCGGCGGTCGTCACTGTCACCGCGCGGTCGAACTCCGAGTATGACCATGTCGTCGTGCTGCCCGTCGCGTCGGTGCGGGTGAGCATGTTGCGGAACGCGTCGTACGTCATGTGCATACGCGCGCCAGTGCCGTCGGTCACCACCACCACATTGCCGTTGCGATCGTAGTCCTGGCGGCGCAGCACACCGTTGGCATCGATCGATTCGATCACACGCCCAAACGCGTCGTAGATTGCCTGAGTGATCAGGTTGAGGCCGCCCGCGTCGGACGTATGGCGGATCGCCTGACCGAGCCGGTCGTAGTCGATCGTGTCTCGCACCTGAACATTGGAGGCAATGTCACGAACGGTGGAAATCTGCTCGCCAAACGTGTTGTAGGTATAGCGTGTGCTCAGACCTAACGCATCGGTACGCTGGACGAGGCGGCCGGCGGCGCTGTAAGTGAAAGCGGTGCGCGTGACGTCACTATCATCGCCCAGCACCGCGAGTGTGCTTCTGAGCGGGTCGGACAGGAGACCACCTACCAGACTGGCCAGTGTGTCCGCTGCAACGCGCGTCGCGTAGACCAGCGTCTCCGTCACGTCACCGAATGCGTCATACTGGTACTCGACGACTTCGCCGATCGGATTGACAACGTGGGTGAGGTGGCCCGCCACGTCGTAGTAGTAGTACGTGGTGTTGCCGTTCGCGTCCGTCATGGAGGTGCGCAGGCCCGCCGCGTCGTACGTGTAGCTCACCCCCCACGATTGCCATACGGCATCGATCTGTGCAAGCGTTGCGTTCGCGCCAAGCGCTGCGAGCGCCGTGCTGCCTTCGCCGCCCAGCTGCGCAATCAGCCGTCCCTGCAGATCGTAGCGGTAGGTCGTCGTGCGCCCAGCGGTCGTCTCGCTGGCCACGCGGCCCTCGTCGTCCCAGGTCCAGCTAGTGGAGACATTGCCGCCCATACCGTCCTGCGAATACGTCGTGCGGCCCGTGAGCCGTCCCATTGCGTCGTAGGTGTAGTAGGTGAACTCCATCTGCCCGGGACGACTTGTCCACGCGAGCATGGCGTCGGCCCGCAGCACATAGCGCAGGCTTTGCTGCGAGGGGTTACCGCCTACCGGCGTGCTCAGCTCGTCAGCCTTGCTCAGCCAGGATGCGCCAAAGGTTGCGGACCCTATCGAGAGGCCGCTGTCCGCCGGATAGCGGAACTCGATCGTATGATGCGCAAGCGGCACTACGTTCGGTACGTCAAGCGTACCGGTGGCGAAGCCTCCGAATGGTAAGTCGAACGTGAGCGCTCCCGCCTGCACGCCATCGATCCAGATTTCAACACTGCCGCTTGAACCCAGCGTCCCGGTCACGTTAATCGTGACCGGGATCTGCTGTGGCGCCTGCATCGAGCCGAGATCGACTTGCTGGCCGTGCACGCGCTGTGTGACGTTGCCCCACGCATCGTAGCTATAGTGCGTCACGTAACCTTCGGCATCGACTTCTGCACACAACAGGCCGCGCGAGTCATAGAAGTAGCTCAGGTGAGCGTCTGCGTCGCTGCTACCGGGAACCAGCTGCGCAAACATGCCCTGACTGCGCAACGAGGCGTCCGTTGCCGTGGCATAACGAACCGTCTCAACACGCTCCCCTGCGCCGTTGTACCGGTATTCGGTCAGGAAACCTTCCGGGTCAAGTTCCCCGCGCAACAAACCATCCTGATCGTAGAAGTAGCGCGTGACGCGATCGTTGGCCGGATCGGCATCTGGTAAGACCTGTGTCGGCGCCACGCTGGTGTCGACCCGGTTCGCAAAGACCGTCTTCACCACGGGACGTCCGCTGCCGTCGTACTGAACCTGGGTGACGGTTCCGTCCGCGTCAACGGTATGGTCGATGAAGTTGTTGAGATAAAAAGCCCATACCGTCCGGTCGTCCACCGATGCAGGCGGGCGCAGCTTCGAGGAGTCGAGCGTCAGCAATGCCCCCGATTTCAGCCTTTCGGCGGGTGTCCCGTCGGCGTTGGTCAACGAGGCGAGTTGCGCGGCCGTAAGCCTGGTTGCATAGGTGAGCGTGCGCAGCGGCCTCGCGAATGTGGTGTCGTAGACATACTCCGTCAATGTTCCATCAGGGGCGATCTGTGCGACACACTGGCCACGCCCGTTGTACAGGTAGTGCGTATTCAGTCCATTGGCATCGGTCGTCATCTGCAACCGGCCGTTGGTGTCGTAGTAGTTCCTGATCTGCGACTGCACTTTGCCCTGCACCGAATCGACCACGGCGACCAGTTCCCCCGCGGCGTTATACGTAGAGGTACGCGTCAGCCCGTTGCTGAAGGTGACTGAAACCGTGTGGTGCGCATCGTCGTACTGATACAGCGTTGTGACGCCGTCGAACTGAATCGCGCAGAGGAGGCGGCCGAGCCCGTCGTACGTGAAAGTTTCAGCCTTCTCGTTGCCCGGACTGCCCGCAAAACGCTGTAGGAGACGACCGGCAGCATCATAGACGTACCGTGTCTGGATGATTGCTCCCGTCACATCGCCTGTGCCGTCGGCCAGCAGCTTCTCATAGCGCGTGACCGTTGCGAGGTTCCCACGGTAGTCATACGTCGAATCGATACGGATCGCCTCGCTGGGATTCACAAGGCCCGCCGCCCATGCATTCAACGTCGCCTCCGACACTGCATCGGTGTTGCTCAAGGCACTGACGTCGAATGCCGCCGATGTGTACTGGATCTCGCTGACCTTCTGGCCCGCCGCGTTGTACCTGAACTCCGTGACGCGGCCCGCCGCACTCACCACGTATCGCAGATGCCCGGCTGCGTCATAGACATAGCGCGTCGTCAGGTACTGGTTCGCGTAACCATTGGCAAAATTGCTGGTCTTGTCAAAGACCGTCTCGGTCAACAGTTCATTGTTCGACCCGTACGTACGGGTAACGTCGGCTGAGCTGTCCGATTGGCTGATCAGATTGCCCGCGGCATCGTAAATAAAGTAGATCGGTTTGCCCTTACCATCATTCAGAATCCGCAGGTCGCTGTCGCCGTTGACGTTATACGTAAAGTTCAGGTTTACCCACTGTCCGTCCAGAGACGAAGTCGACCGGATGCTGGTCAACCTGCCGGCATCGTCATACGTCAAGACCTTCCTGTAGCCAAGCGGATCGGTCACCGTCGTCTGCCTGTTCGCGGTGTCATAGCTAAGCGTGGTGATCCGAAACACCCCGTCGTCGGCCTTTTCGCCAATCGTCGCCACCCGGTACTCGCCGTTCACCTGAAGATAGGTGAACATCACCTGGGATCCATCCGACTGGGTGATCGAGGCGATCCGGCTGCTCGTGCCGTCGTACGTATAGGTCGTCGTATAGACGTGAGCGTCGGCGATGCTGTTGTCTTCCGGACTCAGGTCGACTGTCACCCGCGACAGTCGGCCCTGTGTGTCGTATGCGTAACGGATCGTGGTCGACGTGACCAGACTGTTACCCATCCCCCGGTAGACCGAGCGCAGATCCGTCAGTTGACCGGCTGCGTTGTAGTCGAGATAGGTGACGTCGCCCCCTGCAGTCGTTACCTGCGCGAGCTGCCCTGCGGCGTTGTAGGCGTAGCCGACCGTATTGCCGTCCCTGTCGCGGGTTGACACGAGCCTGCCGCCTCGCGTGGCATCGTAAAGCTCGCTCAGCCCGTTGTTTCCGTCGTTCCACTGCCAGTTGCGGGTCGCCTCATCAAAGGACAGCGTCGCGTACGCCCCTGTGCCAGTAGCATCGGCATAGCCGGGCTCAAAGTCGCCTTGGGCAACGCTGGCGCCAAGCCACGCGGTCGACACATACAACTGGCGCGACGCATCGTACTCGTACACCGTACTCGAACCATCCCAGTCTGTCAGGGTTACCGTACTGCCTATGCTATTCAGCGTCCCAGTGAGGCCATCCACCGTGCGCGATCCGCCTGGGCGCCAGTTGTCTCCAGCAAACTGTCCGAGGCTGTTATAGGCGCGGTAGATCGAACTGTTCACCCCCTGGCCGAGCAGCAACTGGTCACGATCCTGAATCACCAGATTGCCGTTCGCCGCGTTCACATAGAGCTGCTCTCCGGTCTGCCCGAATGCCGCATTGCCGACCTGGCCATGGGCTCCAAGCCCCAATGCCGACGACGACTGCAACCCCAAACCATTGCCCGTGACGATCGCTACCATCTATGCCCCGTACTTGTTCGTTAAGCCTTGCGCGATTGGTTTCCCGAACCGCTTCCGAACAAGTTGTCCGAAGATTTTTAGAACTGTTTAGCAAAAATCTCAGGCGCTCAGGATCTCGTGCGTCCTTGCGCGCGATAAAGCATAAATTGTGGCGGCGATTGCCGGCCTGATCTCGCAATAAGGATCCCGCAGCAATTCCAGACTGCTATGCTAGAAAAGGGCTACTCACTTCCGATCCCTCACTCTCGGCTTTGTCCACCGACGCAGCGAACACCCGACGCCAAATGAACTCCACTTCCGAACACGCCGTTGCTTTGGCATCCGCCCGACTAACCCGGCTGCTTGCGTTCCTTGAGTCCGACCCCAACAACCTGTCGTTGCTAGGAGACGCCACCGCGTGCGCATTCGACGCACAGCAATTCGAACGGTGCGATGAACTGCTCGCACGTCAGCAAGCGCTCGGTGCGGTGCCGCCGGAGTCGATGCATCTGCGTGGCCTGTGTGCCATGGCTCGTGGCAAATTCGAGGACGCGCTCCGGGCATTCGCCGCGTTACCGGACGGTGAAAGCCATCCCGCGATTCGCTATAACAAGGCTTATGCGCACGCCATGCTCGGCGCTTTCGACGAAACGCTAGCGCTGCTGGATGAAGGCGTGCTGACAACGATTCCGCAAGCCATCACGCTCCAAATGCGGTCGCTTCACCATCAAGGGCGCCTTGACGAGGTCATCGAAGTTGGCAAGCGGTATGCGGATCATCCGGAGACCGGCATCGAAGTCTGCGGACTCCTCGCCGCTGCCTTGTTCGATGCCGGACATCCCGACAGCGCGCAACAGTTCGCGTCTCTTGCAAAGCGCTCTCCCGACGGTCTCGCCATAGCTGGTTTGCTGGCACTCGGCGAAGGCCGCGAGTTCGACGCTATGGCGCTGTTCGCGGAGGCACTGCGCAGCCAGCCGGCACACAGCCGCGCGCTTCTCGGCACAGGGCTCGTGCTACTCGAACAGCACCGCTTCGAGCAGGCCGCGCAACACATCGACGCCGCATCCGAATCGTTCGGCACCCATGCGGGCTCCTGGATTGCGGCCGGCTGGGCCCATTTGCTCAATGGCGATCTACAACTGGCGCGGTCGCGCTTCGAACAAGGCGCTCACATAGATCGCGGTTTTGCCGAAGCCCCAGGCGCACTGGCCATCGTGGCGCTGCGCGAAGGCAGACTCGACGAGGCGCGTGCGCATACGAAGGTGGCGTTGCGGCTGGACCCCGAGTGTCTGTCCGCCGCGCTTGCGAAGAGTCTGCTCAGCACCTCCGCAGGCGATCAAACTACAGCGAGTCAAGTCCTTGATGCGGCATTGAATCGGCCCTTGGACCCACAAGGCAATACGCTTGCAAAAGCGATCGCGAGAAAGGTGACCCGGAGCAATAAGACCCCTCCCTTTAACAAATCGTCACAAGAACTGGAATAGGCAAACGCCTAACTTTTCGCGAATGGTCGATCATCTGCGAAATAGAACTTGTCCTAAAAATACGTGACGATCGACTATTTTGATATAAGCACCTACCTCTCTGATTACATTCGTTTTTGATTCGTTTGCCTCACTATTTTCATTCGTTTGCCTCACTATTTTTTTCAATTTCACAACTTCCAATTCGAAAGAAAACTCTTCATAATGCGGCCCACTTAAACACGGGACCTCATCCATGTCGGCAGACCAGGCACTCCAAATGATGACGCAGCTGTTCTGGAACAGCTTCCTCATTGCGGGGCCAATTGTTATTGCCACGCTCGTGGTCGGTCTGCTGATCAGTGTCTTTCAGGTCGTCACGCAGCTGCAGGAAATGAGTCTGAGCTATGTGCCGAAGCTCGCGGTCGCCGTCATCGTGACGGTTTCGCTCGCCCCGTGGATGCTCGCGCGTCTTACCGGTTTCGCAGCGTCGCTTTTCCGCAGCATTCCTGATCTGGGCTAACGCAATGACAATCGAAGCCAGCACGAGCTGGACGCTCGGCGTTCTTCTTCTTTCGTTGCGAATCGGCCCGGTGTTCGTTCTTGCGCCGCCGTTCTCACAAACGCAGGTGCCCGCGCGGGTCCGCGTGTGCTTCGTGCTGGCGCTCGCCGCATGTCTGGCACATAGCGCTGCACCCGAGGTCTACATGGACGGCGCAGCGCTACTCATCGCCGCTGCAGCCGAATTGATGCTGGGCCTCGCGATCTGCTTCGCGTTCCAGGCAGCGTTTGCCGCGCTAACGTTTGCTGGCCGCGTGCTCGACGTCCAGGCCGGTTACGGTCTCGCGATGGTGATCGATCCGGGTTCGCGTGCACAGGCGCCGCTGTTCGGCACGATACTCACGCTCGTCGCGGGCCTGCTGTTTTTTGCTTCGGGCGGTCATCTCGAGCTGGTACGGCTTTTGATGGCGCTAACGAGCGTCATACCAGTCGGCTACGCGCGAGTCGCCGTCACTCCCGATGCGCTGATCGGCTATTTCGGCATTGCGCTCGGCGTGGGTCTGTCGGTCATCGCGGCCGCAATGGTCACACTGTTTCTAATCGATGTAGCGATCGCCTTTCTCTCCCGCGCGTTGCCGCAAATGAACGCACTGATGTTGGGTCTGCAAGTCAAAGTCATCGCGACGCCCGTCATGATGGCGCTATCAGCGGGTCTACTCGCACCTGCGACATTGCGTTTGCTGACGCACGCATTGGCTTTCGTACCGTCCCTGGATTAGTCATGTCGGATACGGAACAGAACAAATCGGAACAGGCCACCGCTTACAAGCTCGAGCAGGCGCGCAAGAAGGGCATGGTGCCGCGCAGCCAGGAACTCGGCATGGTGCTCGGCCTGCTTGCGAGTACCGGCTACCTGTCAGTGTGGGGCGGAGAAATGGCGGCACGTCTCGCTTCGCTCGGCGCTCATGCGCTGAGCGAAGCCGCGTCACTCGACGCAAGCGGCCGTGCGATGCTGGTCGCGTGCGCGGCGCTGCTGCTGCAGGGCGCGCACGCGGTTGCGCCACTGATTGCGATTGCGATGGGTAGCGCGCTACTGTCAGCGCTGATGCAGACCGGCTTCCTGTTCGCCCCCGGCGCACTCAGGCTGGACACCAGCAAGCTGAATCCGGTGCAAGGTCTCAGGCGTGTTTTCTCGATACAGACGCTGATCGAAGCCGCCAAGGCATGCTTCAAGATGGTCGTCTATGTGGCGATCATCCGTTTCACGATCGTCGATGCGGCCGTCTCGCTCGCACATGAGGACCTGTCCGCGGTACGCATTGCGCAGACGCTGCTCGCTAGCGGCGTCCACCTGCTTTTCATGCTGCTCGCGGCCGCGTCGGTGTTCGCGTTGCTCGACCAGGTGCTGGTGCGACGCTCATTCGCGAGAAAGATGCGTATGAGCCGCTACGAGCAGAAGCAGGAAATGAAGCAGCGCGAAGGCGATCCGCGCATCAAGCAGCGGCGCCGCCAGTTGCAGCGCGAATTGCTGCAGCGTTCGCGCAGCATGAAGGCGGTGCGCAGTGCGGACGTGATCGTCGCGAACCCGACGCATTATGCGGTCGGTCTGAAATACGATCCGTCACGGATGGCCGCGCCGCATGTCGTCGCCAAAGGGGCCGGCAATTTTGCACTGCGTCTGAAGAAGCTCGCCTTCATCTATGGCGTGCCGGTCATCGAGTCGCCACGTTTCGCCCGCGCGCTCTATTTCAAGGCAGTGCTCGAACGCGAGGTGCCGGGCGATCTGTATCGCGATACCGCGGCGATGTATTTGCAGGCGCGACGTGCGCCGTCGCAGGTGATGTCCGCATGACGCTTCGATCCCGCCTGCGCAATCATTCCGACCTCGCGCTCGTCTTCGCCGTCGTCGCGATCCTGTTGCTGCTGTTTACACCGATTCCGGCAGGGGCGCTCGACCTCTTCATCATCGTCAATTTCGCATTCGCGTTCACGATCCTGTTGATGACGTTTTACGTGTCGCGACCCGTCGAGTTCTCGACGTTCCCTTCCCTGCTGCTGATTGCGACGCTGTTCCGCTTGTCGCTGAACATCGCCGCGACCCGTCTGATCCTGTCCGGTGCCGAAGCGGGCCAGGTCATCGCGGCAATCGGCGCATTCGTCGTGCAGGGTAACTTCGTCATCGGCCTGATCGTCTTCTTCATCCTGATCGTCGTGCAATACGTGGTGGTCACGACCGGCGCGCAGCGCGTGTCGGAAGTCGCCGCGCGCTTCGTACTCGACGCGATGCCCGGCCAGCAGATGAGTATCGACGCCGACCTCAACATGGGTCTCATCGATCAGGACGAAGCGAAGCGCCGACGCAAGGCGCTCGAAAAGGAAGCCGGCTTCTACGGCTCGATGGACGGCGCGAGCAAGTTCGTCAAAGGCGATGCGGTAGCCGGCATCATGATCCTGCTGATCGACATTCTCGGCGGCTGGGCGGTCGGCGTCGCGCAGATGGGCATGCCGCTCAGCCAGGCAATGCAGACCTTCACGCTGCTGACGATCGGCGACGGCATCGTCACGCAGGTGCCCGCGCTGATCATTTCCGTCGCGACCGGCATCATCGTCACGCGCTCGTCTGCGGACGGGGAGCTCGGCAACGAGGTGCTGCGTCAGCTCGTGCAATTCCCGAAGATACAGATCCTCGTCATCGTCGCGCTGACCGGCCTGCTCGCGCTGCCGGGCATGCCGAAATGGCCCGTGCTGATCCTTGCAACGATTGCGGGTTGCGCCTGGTGGATCGCGCGCCGCAAACGAAGTGCGGCGCCGGATAACCAGGCCGCGACGGACGGAGACGACAGCGACGCGGCCGCGGCCACCCAGGCCACCGATCTGCCGGCCGTCGAAGTGTCGTTCGGCGCCGCGCTGACGGCCGCATGGATCCCGACGCAAAGCTTGCTGGCCGAACGCATCGCGGCGTTTCGCAAACAGTACGCGGCCGAGATGGGCGTGTCCATTCCGCCCGTGGTGTTCCGCGACGGCGCGCAGCTTGGCTCCAACGACTACCGGATCCTGCTGTTCGGAGACCGCTTCGGTCAGGCAACGCTGTATCCGGAAAAAACACTCGCCATTCACTCGTCGGACAAGGGTGAGAAGGTGCCCGGCATCGCCACTCACGATCCGGCCTTCGGGCTGCCCGCGGTATGGATCGATACGGCCGACCTGTCGCGCGCGCGCTCGCTCGGTTACACCGCGGTCGATCCGCTGACCGTGCTGATCACGCACGTCACCGAGGTGATCAAGGCCAACGTACCCGCGTTGCTGTCGCGCACCGAAGTCGTCGCGATGCTCGAAGGAGTGCGTTCACGCACACCCGGCCTCGTCGAGGAACTCGTGCCGAACGTGCTCGCCGTCAGCGATGTGCAGCACGTCTTGCAGAATCTGCTGACCGAGCAGGTCGCGATCCGCAATATCGGCCTGATCGTCGAAGTGCTGGTCGACGCGGGTCGCCATGAAAAAGACCCTGCCGCGTTGAGCGAGCGTGTGCGCCAGCGGCTCGGCCACGGCATCTGTCAGGCAATCCAGAGCGATCACGATGCGCTTGCGGTGCTGACGCTCGACCCCGCGCTCGAAAACGCGATCGTGCAGAACCTGCAGGGTGCTGACGGCGCAGGCGCGTTCGTGCTCGATCCGCGTCTGGCCGAAAGCTTCCTCGCCCGGCTCGCCGCGCAGGTCGACGCGATGATGCGGCAGAACCTCAAACCTGCGTTGCTGTGCCGCCCGGAAATTCGTCGTCATCTGAAAACCTTCACGCATCGTGTTGCGCCACGGCTCGCCGTGCTGTCGATGAACGAGGTTCCGCACTCGATCAGCCTGAGATCGTTCGCGATGGTCAGTCTCGACGCAACTGCGGCTCGGGCTCCCGCGCGCGCCGCGCAGCCCTCGAACGCTACAGCGCTCGCCGCCTGAGTGTCGAGCAGCTCGCCACCTGCCTGCCAAATTGAAACGGATTCCTGATGGATAACATGATGACTGTCGCGGCCAGCCTGATCTCGCACGAAACGCGCCGGATCGAAACCGCTGGGCAAAACCTCGCGAACGTGGCCACGCCCGGCTACAAGCGGCAGATCGCGTTCGACGACGTGCTCGCAGCCGGACGCAGCGGGACGGTCCCTGTGTCTGCCATGCTCGCGCCGCCGCCAACCGGCATCGCCACCGATTTCTCCGCCGGCAAGCTGGTCCACACCGGCAATCCGCTCGATCTGTCGATCAGCGGCTCCGGCTTCTTCGAGGTAATGACAGCGAGCGGTCCGGCCTACACTCGGCTCGGCGCATTCCAGCGCGATGCCGACGGACGTCTCGTCACGGCCCAGAATTGGGCGTTGCAAGCCGCGGGTGGCGGCGACGTGGTCTTGCGTTCGGGCAACTGGCAGATCGCCAGCGACGGCACGCTGATTGACGACGGCACGCCTTCGGCCGTGATACGCGTCGCAACTTTTACGGATCCGACCCAACTCGAGCGCCGCGCGGACGGCCTGTTCCATGCCACGGACGCGCAGGCCGTCGACGCCGAACAGCCGCACATCGCGCAGGGCTTTATCGAATCGTCGAACGTCGCGCTCGGCAACGACATGATGCAGATGATGGAGGCAATGCGCCGCGTCGAGTCCGGCCAGAAGCTCGTGCATGCGTACGACGACATGCTCGGCGCCGTTTTGCAGCGTTTGGGAGACATGTAAGCGTGAACAACGTTTTTTATATCGGCGCGATGGGCTTGAACGCGCAGCAGACAGCCGTCGACGTCACCGCGAACAACATCGCGAACATGAACACACCGGCGTTCAAGCGCGGCACGGTGTCCTTCAGCGAGTTGCTGACGTCGGCGGTCGCCCCACTCAGCCGCGCCCCGGCCAACGAAACCGTCACCATCGCCGCGGGCGTGGCGGCCGACCCGTCGCTGCACGTTTTCACGGCGGGCGAGTTGCGCCCGACCGGCAGCGCGCTCGATCTCGCGATTCGGGGCGACGGCTTCATCGAACTGGCGTCGGACTCGGGACCGGCCACGTTGTGGCGCGGCGGCACGCTGCACGTCGGGGCCGACGGTTATCTGACTGCGTCGAACGGCCTGCCGCTCAAAACGATGATTTCCGTTCCGCGCGACGCCTCCAGCATCACCATTTCGGCGACCGGCCAGGTGCAGGCGGTTCTGCCGAACCAGACCGACCCGATTGATCTCGGCGAAATCGAACTCGTGATGCCGACTGACGTGCGCGCGCTGCAATCGGCCGGCGACGGAATCTATCGCATTCAGGACGACGGGATCACTGTCAGCCGCGTGCGTCCCGGCGAAGACAACGCTGGGACGTTGGCGCAAGGATTCAGCGAAGCCTCGAACGTGTCGCTGTCGGATGAGCTCGTCAGTCTGATGCTGTATCAGCGTGCGTATGCGTCGAATGCGCGACTCGTGCAGGCCGGCGATGAGTTGATGGCGATTGCGAATGGGTTGAAGCGGTAATCAGCGCTGGAATGCATCGACCGACATTCAACAGTGAGACGAACCCAAAAACACACCATGCAATTTACGTTCAAAAAAACGCTGCTCGCAGCGTGTTGCACGCTCACTCTCATCGGCTGCGGGGGCGGAGGTAACTCGGACAATGCGAGTTCGTCCAACGCCAGCGAACAAAACGCGGCGTCGAATCCCGATCGCGATTCGGGCAGCGTCGACGCGTCCGCCCCGAAAACGTCTGCGGTGACGCTACCCGGCGAGCCAACCTCACCGCCCGACAACGCAGGCGCGACGCCCCCGCCCGACGCCGAAGTCGGGCCGCCGACGCCGGGCTACGTGAAGATCGCCGACCTCCCTCTCGGGTCCATCGAAGGCGTGCAAAGCGTCGCGATGAACGCTCGTTCGAAGCTCAGCTATACCTTCCCGCCAGACCCTGTTGCTGTGATCGATACGATTACGAACCCGGTTTCCGGGGATATCAAACTGCGGCTGGTTTCCAAATCATCGGTCACCGGCGGCTATCTTTCGCAGATCGGCGCAAGCATGCCGGCCACGGCCAGCGTCGACGGTGCACCGACCGCGCCGTCATTCGACGAACTCGTGGTTTCCCTGATAAATAGTCAGAAGCGGATCCTCGGCATCAACTACGACATCTCATCCGGCAATCCGTTGAGGTTCGCGCTCGTACGCGGACAGAACGGTAGCGGTTATGTCGCGGCCGGCGCCTGGGAGGCGAGCCGAACCGCTATCTACGTCACCGACTATTGGGTCACCTCGGGCGGATTCGCATTTGGCAGCCAGACTCGTCCGGAAGACTTTGGCCAGATTCACTCGCGCACGTATGCCGGAGCGTTGGTCGGCAAGTTGCGCTATCAGACCGACTGGGTAGGCTCGCCGAGCTATCCGCTCGCCGGGGCTGTTATTCAGGGCGTGGCCGATATGGACGCGAGGAAGATCTCTTTTCAGGTGCCGAAGGTGACCAAGATCTCAGTGGCAAATGACTGGAGCGTGGCGGAAGCCGAAATGTCACCGCCTCTGTTCACCTGCGACGCCCACATCGATGTGGTCAACAACGCGTTCTCGTGCGATCTCAAATCGAACGACGGCTATCCATCGACCGGACGGATCAGCGGCCGGTTCTACGGCCCCAAAGGCGAGGAAATTGGTGGAGTACTGAACTACACCAACTGGTCGACCTTTCCGTTCGGTGAGGTCGTCGCCGGCTTCGCACTCACGATCAGATAAGGCCGCCCCGTGTTCAATCCAGGCGTGCCCGATCTCATGTCGCCTATCCGTTTTCGCCGGCTCGACCCGTTAGCCATCGCGCTTGCCTGCATGGCGGCGAGCGCGGCGGTTCACGCGTCCAGTACAACGCTGACATTCCGAAACGTCGCCGACTTCGACAGCAGCATAGTGCGATTCGGCGATGTCGCGGAGGTGAGCGCTTTGCCTGTCGCCTTGCAAAAGCAGGCGGCCGATCTCGTCGTCGCAAGGTTACGCGAAGCGGATGCGAGTGTTGCCATCGAGCCGCGGCGTCTGACCGAAGCGGCCCGACGGCAGATTCCGGCTCTCACGCCGTGGCTTGCGACGCAGGACGGACAGCCGGCCGTCATCATCAGCCGACCTGTTCGCGCTACGCCTGATCCAGCGCGCGAAGTCCGGTCCGTGCCGGCGGCACGCTGCGTCGAACTGCTTCGTGATCTCTCGAAAGGAGATGCAATCACGTTCGACGGGGTGCGTGATATCGCGTGCCCGCGGGACGCGGTTACACGTGGTGTTCATTACGACGACAAAGCGCGCCTCGCGCGCGCGGCTCAGGACCTCACGCGCGGCGACGTAATAACCGGCATCCCCTCACAACGTCTCGCCCAGGTCATTCGCGGCGAACGCATTGTGGCCGTCGTACGAACGGGTGCCGTCACCGTCTGGCGAACCGGCATCGCATTAACGGACAGCGCGAGTGGCCGCGTAACCATGATCGCGACAGGCGATCACGACATCGTGGCCATTCCTGCTACCACCTCGCTGTCGAAGTAACTCAGTCATGCAACCCAAGATCCGTTCAACGCTGGCAACGATAGGCATCGCCTGGTGCGCGCTCACGCCCACCCACGCCGCCGACCTCTTCCACAGCGACGCCTACCAGTCGCTGACCTCGGACCGCCGCGCCTCGCGCCCGGGCGACATCGTCACGATCCTCGTCTATGAGAACTCGACCGCGAGCAATACTGCGGACACGTCGACCAAAACGAACGTGGCTGTGCAGGGCAACGTGTCGACGATGTGGGCCGGCAGCAATGCTGCGCAGATCGGCCTCGGCGATAACTACGGCGGACGCGGACAGATCCAGCGCACGGGCCGTTTGCTCGCGCAGATCAGCGCGCGTGTGGAGGCGACCGAGCCGAATGGTGACCTGATCGTCGCCGGCGAACAGGCCATCGACGTCAACGGCGAAAAGACGCGCATCCATCTGCAAGGCCGCGTGCGTCCGGTCGACATCGCCGCGAACAACACAGTGCAGTCGAACCGCCTCGCGGACGCGAAGATTGACTACGTCGGCGAAGGCTTCATCACCGATCGGTCGAGACCCGGCCTCATTCCCCGCTTTCTCGCATGGTTGGGCTTATGGTAATGCGGCTCTCTTCTCGCACGATGCGGGTCATCCAGGCGGTACTGCTGCTCGTATGCGCGATGGCCGCGGGCAGCGGTCCAGCGCACGCGGCAAATGAAGTGCGCCTCAAAGACCTCGGACGCTTTCTCGGCTGGCGCGACAACATGCTCGTCGGCTACGGCATCGTGTCGGGTCTCGCGGGCTCGGGCGACACGCCGCGCAATCAGGCCACGCGTCAGGCCATGATGAACATGATGTCGCAGTTCGATCTGAATCTGACCCAGGACCAGATCCAGAGCCGCAACGTCGCCATGGTCATGATTACGGCCTCGCTGCCGCCGACCGCCAACATCGGCGACCGGATCGACATCAACGTCACGTCGATGGGCGATGCACGCAGCCTGTCGGGCGGCACGCTGATCATGACGCCGCTGCGCGGCCCCGACCGCAAGACGTACGCACTCGCGCAAGGACCGATAACGGTCGGCGGCTACCGCTTCGACGCCAACGGCAATCTGCGCCAGAAAAATCATCCGACGGTCGGTACCGTGCCGCAAGGTGCGATCGTCGAAGTACCGGTGCGCGCCGAGCTCGTCACGCAGGACGGCTATCTGAACTTCGTCCTGCGCAACGCGGATGCGACCACGGCAGAGCGCATCGCACAGCGTATCAACCAGGCGTTCGGCGCCAGCAGCGCGCGCTCGCTCGACGCGGAAACCGTCCAGATCCGCGCGCCCGGTGAAGACAGCGCGCTCAACAGTTTCGTAGCGCGCGTGGAGACGCTCGGCGTCGTGCCCGATCAGGGCTCACGTGTCGTCATCAACGAACGCACGGGCACCGTGGTCGCTGGCGGCGACACGCACATCTCGCCGATCACGATTTCGCACGGCGACATTCGCGTGACGGTCACGACCGAATACTCGGCGTCGCAACCCGAGCAGATCGGCATTGCGGGCCGCGGCGTGCGCAGCCTCGTGATCGGCAACAGCGATCTTTCCGTCGACGAACCCGGCCAGACCGTCGCCGCAACGTTTCCCTACGGCTCGGTCGGCGAACTCGTGCAAGCGCTCTCGCGCAGTCGTGTCAGCACCCGCGACGTGATCGCGATTCTCGAAGCCATCAAGGCGGCGGGCGCGTTGCACGCCGACATCATCGTTCAATAACAGGAGGAACCGCTATGACGATCAACCTCGTCGCCGCCATCGCCGGCAAGGCCCTCGACGGGCTGTTCGCACGGCAAACGGCCACCGCGCAGAACGTGGCCAACGCCGGCTCGGCGAATTTCACGCCGCTGCGGGTGTCGTTCGAGGATGCCTTGCGCGACGCCGCCGCGTTGCACCCCGGCGACACGCCGGCCAGCGTGCTCGCGCGTGTCGCGGGCGTCGCGCCCCGCATCGACGCGCCGCTGCCGCTCGCCTCGAATACCGTGCGAATCGACGACGAAATTGCTACGGCATCTGAAACCTCGGCACGCTACGCGATGCTGGCCGGCATGCTCGATCGCACGATGCAGATCGAGAAACTCGCGATAGGCGGAGGCTGAACCGATGACCGATTCCATCTTCGCGATTGCGCGCTCCGGACTCGACGTCGAGCGCCAACGCATGGAAGTCATTGCGCAGAACCTGGCCAACGCGGGCACGACGCGCACGGCAAGCGGCGCGTCTTATCAGCCGCTGCGGCTCGTGTCGGGGCCGCGCCTGGCCGCAGGGGACTTCCCCAGTCTGCTCGGCAACGGCGGCATGCCCGGTGCGCACAGCGCCGCGGGACTTCCCGCCACGCATGGGCTCGGGGGCGTGCAGACGTATGGCATCGAGACGGTCGACGCGCCGCCGCGCCTCGTCTACGACCCGTCGCATCCGCACGCGGACGCGAAAGGCTTCGTGTCCTACGCCGGTCTCGATCATGCCGGCGAGATGGCGCTCATGGTGCAGACGTTGCGCGTGTACGAAGCCAACACGGTGATGTTCAACGCGGCACGCTCGATGTATATGCGTGCCCTCGAAATGGGGAGCCACTGATGAGCATCGCCGTCATCTCCGCGCTCGAACCGGGCTTTCTCGCGCCGACGTGGCAAACCGGCCTGGCGCCGTCGCTCGCGCCGCAAGTGAAGCAAGGCCTCGGCGCGACCACTCAACCCGGCTTCGGCGCTCTACTCGTCGATGGCCTGCAATCGGTCGACACGCAGGTCAGCACCGCCAATGCAGCGATTGCCGACTTCGCGCTCGGCGCGGACCTGCCGCCGCATCAAGTGATGATGGCGCTCGAACAGGCCCGCATATCGCTGCAATTCGCGTTGCAGATCCGCTCGCGCCTCGTCGAGGGCTACCAGGAACTGATGCGGATGCAACTCTGAAATGGAAGCCAGCATGTCCCGCTTCAAGTCGTTTTTTGCCGATGCGCCGCGCGAGCGGCAATTCTTGATGGTCGGCGCGCTATCACTGCTGCTGTGCGGCGCGATGGCAGCCGCGTTCTTCCTGTCACGGCCCGGCTATCAGGTCCTGTTCCGCGATCTGAAGCCGCAGGACGCGTCCGCGCTCGTGGCCGAACTCGACAAACAGAAGGTACCCTACCGGATCGACGACGAGACCTCCGCGATTCTGGTGCCCGCCGGCGATACGCGCGCACTGCGTCTGAAGCTGATGAGCAGCGATCTGCGCCTGCACGGCGCGGTCGGCTTCGAGCTGTTCAATAACTCAGATCTCGGCCTCACCGAGTTCGCGCAGAAGGTCAACTATCAGCGCGCGTTGCAAGGCGAACTCGCGCGCACGATCATGACGCTCGACGAGATCGACCTCGCGCGCGTGCATCTGACGCTGCCCGAGTCGTCGCTGTTCCGGCGCGATGCGGCGCGGCCCAAGGCCTCGGTCGCGCTGTTCATGCGCGACGGCCAGGCGCTCGCTGCCGAAACGGTGCGCGGCATCCAGCGGCTCGTGGCCGCAGCGGTGCCCGAGCTGTCCGCCAACGACGTCACTGTGCTCGACCAACGCGGCGGCGTCGCGGGCACGAAAGCCGGCGAAAACGCGATGACCGACGACCCGCATTTCACGTTGAAGCAGGCGATCGAGCAACGCTACGAACGTAAGATCCTTACGCAGATTGCGCCGCTGGTCGGCGACGGTCATGTGAGGGTCAGCGTCGACGCGGCGCTTGACTTCGCGCAGACGCGCACGACGCGCGAGTCGGGTGTCACCCGGCCCATCGTCAACGCCGACGGCGCGGCCAGCACCACCCCGCCGCTACCGTCAACGAAAAATGCAAATGCGTTGCCGCCCGCTGGCACGCCACCGCTGCCCGCAATGCCCTCCGTGGAGGGCACAAAGACCGATCGCCGTCTCGAGCAGATCGTGTCGGAACCCGGTTCGATCCGCCGGCTATCAGTCGGCATCGTGCTCGACTATGCCTTGCCGCAAGACGATATGGCACGCATAAACGCGATGCTGGGCGCGTCGATCGGTTTCGACGCGGCGCGCGGTGATGTGCTGTCTATCTATGTGCGTCACTCCGGCGACGTAGCGACGAGTGTGGTTGCGCAAACGACGCCCGCGAACGCCGGCGTTGCGGCACCAGTCGAGCCCGATGCGAGCGCGGATCTGGAGGCCGGCGCCACGATTCGCGACGCATCCGAACCCGTCGCATTGGCCGTCGCAAATTCCGCTGCACACGACGCCGACGCACGGCGCGTGGAGGCTGTGGTCCAACACCTCGCGCAATGGATGGCCAGTCATCCGATCGCCGGTGTTTGCTCTGCCCTGTTGCTCGTCGGCATCATTGGTGCGTTGCTCGCGATGCGCCGGCGTCGTGTTTCCCGTCGCTCGTCGTCACGTGCTTTGAGTCTGCATCAGCGCGAAGCCTACGTGCTGCGCTTGCGTGCACTGCTCGCCGAAGAAGGAGAGCAGCATGACCACGCCTGAGTGCGACGCATCGCGCGAACGCCGTCTGAGGCGCGCGGTTGCCGATCTGAGCGGGCTTGCGATCGACGATATCGAGGCGATCTGGAGCGCGCTCTCGCACGACGAGCGCGCGCGCTTGCGACCGCTGCTCGCTGACGCGGCGCGCGTCGCACCCGGAAATCTGGTGGCGGCGATGACGGCCCCGGCGACAGATGACCGCGTTGCGATTGCCAGCGACGGCCATTCGCCTGAAGACGCGCGACTCTCCGCATCACGGCTTGCGCGTTTCGCCGAGACCTTGCCGCATGAACTGCTTTGCCGGTTGATGTCTTGCGTGAACGCACCGACCCGCGAGGCCGTGATCATTGCGTTGCCGCCCGAGCGCCGCGCAATGCTCGCGCCACATGGTCGTGCATATGACATCACGGAGCGCGCGCGTACGGCGTTGCAGGCCGCGGCGCTCACAGCCAGCGCGCAACTCGGCGATATCTCACATGATGACGGCAAGCCGCCGCAGGTCGAACCATTGCGGCTCCACCAGAAGCTGCGCCGCTGGATGGGGCGGTCCGCATGAGTCTGCTGCTGAAAGCCGCGCAGGTCACGCTGGGCAGCGGACGCAAGACGCTCGGTCGAGCCACGCTGGTTGCCGTAGCCGCCGAGCCGGCCGAACACGTGCCGGGGCAAGTTCAGCACGCGTTCCAAACCGACGCACAGATCGACGAACTCAGACGCGAGCTGGCGGAACTCGCGCAAACGCATGCCGAGCAAATCCGCGACTTCGAGGAACGGGAACGCGCCGCCTATCAGCGAGGCATCGAAGAAGGCATCGAAAAGGGGGTAGCGCGCGTCAAGCTCGATCACGTGCAGCGGATCGAAGCACTCGCCGCCGGTATCGACGCGGCGCTCGCTGCGTTGCGCGACCGCCTGCAAGCAGTCGAAAGCCTCGCGCTCGATGTCGCACAAGCCGCGCTGCGGAAAACCCTCGGCGACACCACTGCGTGTGCGGCGCTCGTCGTGCAAACCGCGCGCCATCATCTCGCGCAGATCGCGGCGGGGTCGGCGATCGGCGTGCGCGTGTCCGCGAAGGACTTTCCTGACGCCGATGCGCTGCGCGACGCATTCGCTACGCTCACGCGCGATACCGCACTGACGGTCGACGCCGATCCGCAATTGGCTGCCGGCGCGTGCCTGATCGATCTGACACTCGGCCGCCTCGACGTGAGCCTGCCGCGGCAGCTCTCGCATTTCGATCGCACGCTCGACGAACTTCGCGCCGATGACTGACCGTCCCTCGCTCCACCGCTATCTTGCCGCAATGCGTCAGGTCGATCCGGCGACCCGGGTCGGCGCGATCACGCGCGTAATGCCGACGTTCGTCGAAGCGGACGGACCCGGCGTGCCGCTCGGCTCGCGCTGCTCGCTCGGCGCGCCGGGTCCGCAGCAATGCGAGGCGGAAGTCGTCAAGGTCGAGGTGGGCCGCGTCACGCTGGCGCCGTACACGTCGACGGCAGGGATCTGCGTCGGCGACCCGGTGTGCGCGATGCGAGTGGGAGCAACGATCCCCGTTGGGCCACGCTGGCTCGGACGCGTCGTCGATCCCCTGGGCCGGCCGCTCGACGGCGGTGCACCGCTTCCCGCGAACGACGCCTCATGGCCGCTCGCCGGCGTCTGCACGCCGCCGCTCGATCGCCTGTCGCCGGTCGAACCGCTGGAGACCGGCATTCGCGCGCTCGACGGCCTGCTAACGCTTGGCGTCGGCCAGCGCGTGGGCATTTTTGCGGGCAGCGGCGTCGGCAAAACGACCCTGCTCGCGAGCCTCGCGCGCCACGTCGAAGCCGACGTCTGCGTGCTGTGCCTCGTCGGCGAGCGGGGCCGCGAAGCGGAGGAGTTCTGGCAGCGTGCGCTGTCCGACAGCGCGCGCGCCCGCTCCACGATGGTGGTCGCAACCTCCGACCAGCCTGCCGTGATGCGCGCCCGCAGCGTGCAGGTGGCGCTGTCGCTCGCCGAGTATTTTCGTGCGCAGGGCGCGCACGTGCTGCTGCTTCTCGATTCGGTCACGCGCTATGCCCTCGCGCTGCGCGAGATCGGCCTCGCCGCCGGCGAGCCGCCGACCGTTCGCGCGTACACACCGGGCGTGTTCGCCGCGCTGCCGAAAATCGTCGAGCGGTGCGGCGCAATCAGGAACAGTGGCGCGATCACCGCGCTGATGACCGTGCTCACCGAGACCGACGACATCGACGATCCGATGGCCGAGACGATGCGCGCGCTGCTGGACGGCCATATCGTGTTGACGCGCGAACTCGCCGAACAGGGTCACTACCCGGCGATTCAGGTGCCGAGAAGCATTAGCCGCGTGATGCAGTACGTCGCTGAGCCCAACGAACGGCGGCTCGCCGCCGAAGCCGTCGCGCAGCTTGCAGCGTACGAAGCGTCGCGCACGCTCGTCGAATCGGGGCTTTACGCGCCGGGCAGCAACCCGGCGCTCGATCGCGCGCTGCAACAGCGCGCCGCGCTAATCGATTTTCTGCGTCAGGCCCCTGATGCGACGACGCCGCGCGCGACGACCATCAACGCGCTCGCTGCTTTGCTTCGGGAAGTTGCATGACGAGTCATTCATGAAAAAACGCCACCAGTTTGAAACGGCACGAGAGATCGCCGACTTGCGTCGACTGCAACTGGAACGCGCGCGCCTGGATACCGTGCGAGTCATTCAACTCCATCAGCGCAGCCACGCACGCGAACAATCGCTTTGTGCGGGCCTCGACGCCCATGTCGCGCAATGGCGCGCCGCGTTGCAGGCGCCGGACGGCTTGTCGCCTGCGCTCGCGGCCAATTGGGCAGGCGCGCTCGCCTCGGCTCGCGCCGCCCATCTGCACGCGCAACAGGACACACGCGATGCCGCAAGCCGTGTCGAACGACAGCGCGCAGTGCTGGCGCGCCACGAACAGCAAACCGAGCATGCTTGCGGCGTGGCCGCCAGGGTCGAGCGGCAATTCGAACTGCAGCGCGACGAGCAGCGTGCGAGCCGGATCGAGGACATGTATCTGTCGCGGGAGGAGCGCCAATGAAGCTCACTGTATTTCCAACGTGGCGCAATGCGCCGATGTCCACAGCAAGTTCGCCCAAGCCCGACGCCAGGCATGCGGCGTTCGATCAGGTATTGCGGGTGATGGAGAAAGTCATGTGGCCGGGCGCGAAGGCCGGCGCGATGAGCGAAAATCCTGCGCCCGCACGACAGCTACGCACGCCAGCGGAACGTTACGACCACGCGCCGGCATTCGACGCCCGCTGCTGTGCTCGCGATAGGTCCGTTGACCATGCGAGCGAGCCGCGCGGCTGTGCATCGGCGAGATCCGTTCGCATCGATGTCGAATCGCATGCGCGCGACACCGAGCCTGCGCTCCCTGACCACGATGGCGCTCACGCCGAGCACGTCACCAGGTCGCCGATCACGGTCGCCAGTTCGTCTTTCTCAGCATCGGGCAGCACTGTTCACGACGCACTGTCGCGCGAACAGGCCGTACCGTACAGGGCTGCTCGTATCACTTCGTCCGCCGCACCGATCGCCTCACGAGCCGCCAATACCGAGAGCGGCGCCAGCGCCGGGAGCGCGCCAGCGCCCTATCGTCTGACCGTGATGACTGGCGAAGCCGGCGTGTCGATCGCATTACGCATCAACCATGCGATCACGAACGCGGACGAACCCGACGCCCGCGCCCAGCGCGCCCTCGACGAGCTGCGCCGCGCCGTACCGCGCGCGGTGCGAGTCGTCGTCAACGGCGTCGAACACATTTCGACTACATCGCAAGGCATCGCTCATGGCCACTAATCCGATCAGCTCGAGCAGCGACGTCGGCAACCGCATCGATTCGATCGGTCTCGACATGCAATCGCTGCTGCAGATCATCCTGACGCAGCTCACCTATCAGGACCCGCTAAAGCCCGTCGACAACTTCGAGTTCGTGTCGCAGCTCGCGCAGTTCACGTCGCTCGAACAGACACGCCAGATGACGGACAAGATCGACGACCTGCTGTCGGTTCAGTCAGCCACGCAGACGCTCGGCCTGCTCGGCCGCAACGTCGACGTGCAGACCGACACGGCGCTGCTGAGCGGCATCGTGAAAAGCGTGTCGTTCAAGGATTCTCAGCCGCAATTGACGATCGAAACCGAGAGCGGCGAATTTCTGACGAACGCCAATATTTCGCAGATCGTCGCAGTGCGCCAGACGAGTGGTTCTTAAAGGAGAGTTTCCATGCTGGAAAGCATTTACATCGGCATGAGCGGGTTGACGGCGTACGCGAAGGGCCTGCAAACCATCAGCAATAACGTCGCGAACCTGAACACCGCGGGCTTCAAGACCTCGACGCCGGGGTTCGCCGATCTGTATTACGGCCAGCAGTTCGCGCGGGGCGAACCAGGCGCGATGAACACGATGCAATTCGGCAGCGGCGTCGAGTACGGTTACTCGTCGTTGAATTTTGCACAGGGTGATCTGCGCGTGAGTAACGGCCAGCTCGATCTTGCAATTCAGGGTACGGGCTTTCTGACGCTGCTCGACGGCGACACCGCACGTTACGCCCGCACCGGTCAGTTCGCGCTCGGCGACGACGGCTTTATCGAGGACAAGGCGACGGGATTGAAACTCGCGGCCTTGACCGCATCGGGCAGCCTCGGTCCGATTTCGCTCGCCGGCAAACAGATCAGCCCACCGCAGGCGACGACGGTGTTCAGGTTTTCCGACAATTTGTCGACGGGTTCGACCAGCTTCTCGATTCCGGACGTTGACGTCTTTGACGCGAACGGCGGCAAGCACACGCTGACAATCGCGTTCGCGCCCGATTCGAGCATCGTTCCCGGGCGCTGGCAGGTGACCGTCTCCGACGAAAACAACATACCGGTCCAGCAGGGCACGCTGCAGTTCAACGGTGGTATTCCCGAGCCCGGACGCGACCGGATCGACTTCACGCTGACTTCCGCCGACGCGCCGCCGCTCACCGTCACACTCGATTTCTCGACCGGCGTCACCGGCTTCTCCGCCGGCAGCTTCTCGAGCCTGCGTGTGTCGGACAAGGACGGCTATGGGACCGGTACGTTGTCGTCGATGAACGTCGACGTCGATGGGCGACTGGTGCTGCAATACTCGAACGGACAAACCGATGAGCTCGGCACGATCGCGCTCGCGAGCTTTGCCAATCCGCAGCAACTGGTGCAACAGGGAAATGGTCTATTCGATGCGTCGCACGCGTCGCCGCCGCAATATCGCACCAGCAATGGCGCGGGCGTTGGGCAACTGCTCGCGGGCGCGACCGAGGCGTCGAACGTCGATCTATCGACGGAGTTTGGTCAACTGATCCTGATTCAGCGCGGCTTCCAGGCGTCCTCGCAGGTTATCAGTACCGCCAACGAAATGATCATGCAGTTGTTCCAGATGCGAGGTCAGGGATGAGCGTCGTGCCAATCCGCTGGCGGCCGCTCGGCGCGCGCGATCTCGCAGCCGGCGCGGCGTGGTTTGCGCGCGCAATCGATCCGTGGCGGCAGGCGTGGCTGGCCGCGCCCGAGCTCACTGTCGAAGCCGTGGACTTGCTCGATCCGTTCGACAGCGCGCTGCCTTCGGGCCAATGCGAGTCGTGGTCAATCGGCGACAACGTCTGGCTATTCACCGAGTCTCGGCAGATCGACATGCTGGTCAACGAGACGCTCGATCTGCCGAAGACATTCGCCCTGACCGACGACGCCCGCGCGCCCCTGCTCGCGGACGTCGGCAAGCAGCTTGTCGACGAACTGCTCGATGCGATCGGTGCGGCATTATCTCCAGGGCAACAGTCCGCTGTCCGCGTTTGTACGACAGGAAACACCGATACACCGCGTCTTCGTTTTGGCGGCGCCTGCTTCCGAATACGGAACACGAGCGGCGAGACCGTCTTGACGCTCGTCTGCGGCGCGCCGGCGCTGTGGTCGTGTTTGCCCGTCAGCAAGCCGACGGTCCATGGAGCGAACTCACCGGCCACCACGCGTCGCAGCACGGCCGTCGAATCGAGCCGCGTATCGCTCTGGGCGATGCTCGGGCAGTGCGAACTGAGCGTGCCGCAACTGGCCACGCTCGCCGTTGGCGACGTCATCCGACTCGACCGGACGATTTCCGAGCCGATCCCGTTGCTGTTGGCGCAGTCCGATTGCGGACGACTCACCCCCATCGCCGCCGGCACGCCTGGACAACACGGCGGCAAATTATCCATTCAACTGACTTCGATAGCCGGGCCCGATACCCCATGACTCTGAGTACCCCACCCAACCGACCGCTCGTCATGCGTGTCGATCTTCCCGAACAAGAACCGGTCTACGACGACCGCAACACGACACGCCCGCAGCTGGCGCTGCTCGAAGAAGTGAAGGTCACCGTCGACATCCGCCTCGGCTCAGCCGAGATGTCGATCAAGGAACTGCTGGCGCTGCAATCCGGCGCTGTGGTCGAACTCGATCGTCATCTCGGCGATGCCGTCGACGTGTTGCTCAACGAGAAGAGCGTTGCGCGCGCCGAGATCGTCGCGCTTGGTGAGCAGTTCGGCATTCGAATCACTGAAATCTCGACGCACCCATGACCGTTTCAACCCCGGCCTCATGGCTGCAAGGCGCAAGCGACGCGACCGCAGGCCAACATGCGTTATCGGCAACCGGCCTCGCACTCGCGGGGGTCGACGTCATGCGCGTCGGCATCACACTCGCGTGTTGCATCGCGCTTGGTATCGTTGCGATTCTGCTTTTGCGGCGAAGCCATCGGGTCGGCGCGTGCGGTTCGTCGTCGAGCCTCGCGCCGCGGATCACCGCAGCCGCATCGCTGCGTCTGGGCCCGCGCACGACGCTTCATCTGATCGAATACGATAGCCGCGTCGTCCTGCTCGCCTCGGATGCAACCGGTGTCAAGCTGCTGGACGCGCGCGATCGACCTGACGGAGCGCGCGAAGCATGATGCAACGAAGTCGGTTTCACGCTTGGCGCTGGCTGATCGCGCTGCTGCCAGGAGTCTTCTGCCTGTATGCCGGATTCGTCGACGCTGCGCCCATCGCGCCAATCGCGCACGGCGGTGACGCAGGCATGCTGTCGCTCTCCGGTTCCGCATCCGGAGTCATCGCGGACAGTAAGGGCGTATCTGAAGCGGTACGCATTGCGACGCTGCTCACGCTACTCAGTGTCGCCCCTGCACTGATCGTGTCGATGACGGCATTCATCCGCATCGCGATCGTGCTGTCGATGATCCGGCACGCGTTTGGCATGCCGGAAACGCCGCCGACACCCGTGCTGATCAGCCTCGCGCTGTTCCTGACCGCATTCGCCATGCTGCCGACGCTGCAGGTGATCAATCACGACGCGCTGCAGCCATTCATGCACGGCCAGATCGACCTCGCTCACGCTCTCGACAGCAGTACCGCGCCGATTCGCGATTTCATGCTGCGCCAGGTGCGCGAGGATGAGCTAAGGCTGATGTATGAGATGTCGCAACTGGCACTGCCGCAAACGCCGGCCGACGTCAGCCTGTTGCAGTTGACGCCCGCGTTCATCCTCAACGAATTACGCGTTGCGTTTCAGATCGGCTTCGTGATCCTGCTGCCGTTCCTGCTGATCGACCTCGTCGTGTCGAGCGTGCTGCTGTCGCTCGGTATGCTGATGGTGCCACCCGCAACGATCTCATTGCCGCTCAAAGTGCTGATGTTCGTGCTGGTGGACGGCTGGAGCCTCGTGTTGCGCGGCGTGCTGGGTAGCTTCAAATGAACTTGCCGGCGGAGTATGCGAATGCCGACGAGACCCACGGTGACGCCGCAGCGTCCGCATTGGAGAAGAGCCTATGGGCAGCGCTACGCGACGAAAGCGGTCCGCAAGCGCGCGAAGCCGTATTCGCGCACTTTCTGCCCTACGCACAGGCGCTCGCGGCGCAACTATACGCAGGCCGGCACCGCGACGACGTCGAGTTCAAGGACTTTCTGCAACTTGCCTGCGTCGGTCTGCTCGAAGCAATCGACCGCTTCGAATCCGGCCGCGGCGTGTCGTTTCGCACCTTCTGCACCCCACGCCTCAGAGGCAACGTTTTGACCGGCGTACAGCGCCTGAGCGATGCGCAGGAACAAATCGCGCTGCGCAAACGGATACGGCGCGAGCGTGTTGCATCACTAGAAGCGCCCGCTCGCACGAGCAAGCAGTCCGATACGTTCCAGGCTCTCGCGACGCTCGCCGCGGGCCTCGCGATCGGCTTCATGCTCGACGATACCGGCATCGTCGAGGAATCCGCCGCGCAGGCCGCGCCGTATGCAACCGCTTATCAAATCATCGCCTGGAGGCAGACAACGGAGAAACTGCATTCGGCCGTCGCACGATTATCCACGCGCGAGCAGAAGATTATCCGCTACCATTATTTTCATGGACTGGGATTCGAGCAAATCGCCGACATTTTCGGCGTAACCAAGGGCCGCATCTCACAGTTGCATCGCGGTGCGCTGCTCGATCTGCGCAACCTGCTCGGCAATACCCAGCATCTGCATATCACTGGCTAGAACTATGACTCATGAACACGATTCTCCTACGCACTGCAACGATGGCGTCATGTCGTCCGTCCTCTCCGCGATGCAGGGCACCGATGAACATGCGCTCGATGTGCTGAACGAGACGCTCGCTGGCTGGCCGCTCGATGCACGCCTGTGGTTCCTGCGCGGCTCGGTGTACGCCAACCAGGGTCGACACGGCGAAGCGCGTACTGATTTCGTTCAGGCGTTGACGCTCGTGCCGGATCTTCACGTCGCCCGCTTCATGCTGGGGCTTCTCGAACTGCAAAACGGGCTCGTCGCGCAGGCGTCGCGAAGCTGGTTGCCACTCGATCGCCTGGCTGAGTACGACGCACTGCGCGTGCTCAAAGATGGGCTGCTGAGGTTTGCCGACGATCAGTTCGATGACGCGCTCGACAAGCTCAATCTCGGCATGGAGCTCAATCAGCAGTATCCGTTGATCAACGCCTATGTCGGCGCGCTGATCGCGACATTGACTGCCGAGGCCGAGCCTGCGGATCAGGCGAAAGAAGGCTCCGCGGCGCAACACGACCATCTGCTGCTGTCGGGCTATCAGAACAATCAGACCCGTCACTGATTCGCGGCCGCGCCATGGACCCCATTTCGACGCTCAATCAGGCAATGCAGGTGCTACGGCAACAACTCGCCGAAAAGGAGCAGCGAGGCGAACGGACGGCCTCCGGCCGCAAGGGGGCATCTTCCATGCAGCCTGGCGGACCGCCGTCGACTGCCGAAAGTCTGCCTGATGCGATTCGAACGCGGATCGACACGTTACGCGCGGCAGGTGTCGACGACGAGCGGCAGTTCTTTCGTGCCGTGGTCGACCTGCTGTTGCTGCGCGAGTTCGGCGAAGAAATGGCCAACGATCCCTCTTTCCAGCAGATGAGCGAATGGGTCAGCGAGTGCCTGTCCGAACAGCTCGACACGCGTCATGTGCTGCGCGAGGTCATCCGTGATTAACGACGTGCATCGCTGACGCTGAGTTTCTGGGTGCCATTGCCGAGGACGACACTGTCGACATGGTGGCACGAGACGGCTGGACTGAATCTTGCGTCTCCTCAATGATTGGAGGAAAACGATCATGACCAGACTACTCTTTGCAATCATCGTGGCAGTCGGCCTGGCGGGCTGCGTCGTCGCCCCGCCGCCACCCAGCTATGGCTACGGTTATGAGCCAGCGCCCGCCTATGGCTATGCCCCCGGGTATTACGTCGCGCCGTCCGTGAGCCTCGGCATCGGCATTGGCGGCTACTGGGGTGGCCATGGGGGCCATTGGCACGGTCATTGAAACAGCCGTTCCCGAAAGTCCACGAGCGCTCTTCCGAACCAGGGTAAACATCCATCCTCCCACGAAGCACTTCAAAATGGTTGGGGTACGGAGTATATTCGCGTTCAGCAGATATCTACTGAACGGAGGAGGACGTCATGCAATTTCATCTCAACGGTTTCCGGGTCGGCGATCCGACGATCGAGCCAGTCATCGGCAATGCGCATGCGGCGCAGATGCCCGAGACGGTCGACGTGCTGATCGTCGGCAGCGGCCCTGCCGGCCTCGTACTGGCGGCGCAGCTGTCGCAATTCCCGTCGATCGGCACGCGCGTCGTCGAGCGTCGCGACGGACCGTTGCAGATGGGTCAGGCCGATGGCGTGGCGTGCCGTACCGTCGAGATGTTCAATGCGTTCGGCCTCAGTGACCGCCTGCTGCAAGAAGCCTATTGGGTCAATGAAACAGTATTCTGGCGACCCGATGCAAATGACCGCGGCGCGATCAGTCGTACCGGCCGAGTTCAGGATACCGAAACAGGCCTTTCGGAATTTCCGCACGTCATCGTCAATCAGGCCCGCATCCAGGAATATCTGCTCGACGTGATGCGCCGCTCCGCGCGACGGATCGAACCGGACTACGGCCTCGAAGTGGTCGACGTTCAGCGCGACGATACGCACGAATACCCGGTGCTGGTCACGCTGCGCCATACCGATCCCGCGCGGCTCGACGAGACCGTGTCCGTGCGTGCGCGCTATGTCGTCGGTTGCGACGGCGCTCGCAGCCGCGTACGCACCGCCATCGGACAAACGCTGCGCGGTGACGCGGCCAACCATGCGTGGGGCGTGATGGATGCGCTGGCGGTCAGCGACTTTCCGGATATCCGGCTGAAAGCGGCGATTCAGTCCGCGAGCAGGGGCAACCTGCTGATCATTCCGCGTGAAGGCGGATATCTGGTCCGCTTCTACGTCGACCTCGGCGATGTCACCCCGGAGAACCGCGACAGCATCAAGCAGATCACGGTCGATCGCATCATCGAGACGGCGCAGCGCATCCTCCATCCCTATACGCTCGACGTGAAAGAAGTGGCGTGGTTCTCGGTCTATGAGGTCGGGCAGCGCCTCACCGACCGCTTCGACGATGCCATCGCCGCCGACGGCACTTCGCGCGAGCCTCGCGTGTTCATCGCGGGCGACGCCTGCCACACGCATAGCGCCAAAGCGGGTCAGGGCATGAACGTGTCGATGCAGGACGGCTTCAATCTCGGCTGGAAGCTCGGCGCGGTGCTGGAGGGCCGCAGCGACGCCGCTCTGTTGCGCACGTATTCGGACGAGCGCCAACCTATTGCGCAGGAGCTGATCGATTTCGACAAGGAATGGTCGGCGATGATGGCCGCGCCGCCGAAGGATCCGAACCGGCCCGAGGCGGGCGGCGTCGATCCCGCGGAGCTTCAGGCGTACTTCGTTCGCGCTGGCCGCTACACGGCTGGCGTCGCAACGCGTTACCGGCCGGCCACCCTGACCGGTGAAGCGACGCATCAGGCGCTCGCCAAAGGCTTTGCGATCGGTACGCGCTTTCACTCGTCGCCTGTCGTTCGCCTCGCTGATGCAAAACCGTTCCATCTAGGGCATGCCGCGCAAGCGGACGGCCGCTGGCGCCTGTACGCTTTCGCGGACGCGTCGCGTCGTGCGCTGGATGCGCTGTGCGAGCATCTCGACAAGTCGCCCGATTCCGTTTTGAGGCTCTGCACGCCGAAGGACGCCGACGTGGACAGCGTTCTCGATCTGCGCGCGGTGCTGCAACAGCCGCATCGCGAAGTCCGCCTCGAAGACGTCCCCGCCCTCCTGCTGCCGCGCAAGGGCCGCCACGGCCTCATCGACTACGAAAAGGCATTTACGAGCGACGCGACGGCTGATATCTTCGACGAGCGCGGCATCGATCGCGAACAAGGCGCACTCGTCGTGGTACGTCCTGATCAATACGTGGCCCATGTTCTCCCATTGAATGCGTATGCGGAGTTGAACGCCTTCTTTCGGCCCATCTTTCGCGTGCGTTAAACCACAACGAAACCCAAACCTCCGAAATTGCCGATCAAACCCGAAGACGCCGGCGCGCTCCCCAAATTTACTGGCAGCCTGGTGCGCCGTGCCCAACAGCGCCATGCAGCGGTCTGGCTGAGCGAGGTTTCCGCGGAGATCACGAGCGTGCAGTACGCGGCGCTCGAGGTCTTGCACGAGACGCCTGGCGTCAGTCAGCGGCAACTCGGAGACAAACTCGACGTGGATCGTTCGACGATTGCCGATCTCGTTGCACGCATGGTGCGCAACGGCCAGATCGAGCGCGCGGACGATCCTGTCGACAAGCGCAGTTATGTGCTGTTTCTCACCACTGCCGGTAAGAAGCAGCTCTCGGCCTTGCGTCCGCGCGTCGAGCAGGTCGAGCGCATTCTCACTGAAAGGCTGACGGCAAGCGAATTGGCGCAGTTGCGCCGGCTGCTTTCGGCACTGTTGCCGCCGCGGGCTTGATGCGCTTGCTCCTGAAGACCGCCTGCCGTCGCGGTCTGCCAGACAGCGCCTCCATTTCGGCTCCCATAGCCCCCTCCCCGCCGCCGCCTGGTTAGAACCGGGTGCCTTTCCAGAACAAATGACGGACGACGCACGCGAGCCCGCACATTTGTTCCGGCACGCAACCTGAACTTCGCCGCGGCGGAGCAATCGCTCGGCGCTCGCGTGATTGCCGATGCAAGCGGCGTAGTCGGCAATCGGGCGTTCTACTTCTCGTCGCAGAGTTATGCGGCGAACAATCCCGACGTAATCCGGATCCTGATCGAAGAACTCGACAAGGTCGATCAGTGGGGCAAGCAGAACAAGGATCAGTTCGCCAGCGAACTCGCGCAGCTATGGGGTCTGCCGAAGCAGGTCGTGGACGTGGCGGTGCAGCGTAGCAGTTCGGCACGCAGCCGATTACCCGCGCGATTCTCGGCGAGCAGCAACAGATCGCCGATACGTTCCTCGATCTCAGCCTGATTCCGAAGCACGTCGACGTGCTGAAGGCGGCGCCTTCGAATCTCGCGTAGGCGTATGGGCGGCGGAACGACGCCGCACCCGCGTCAACGCTCGGAGAGCGGCCGCGTTGGCGTAGCCTGCTGTTCCGGCGGGGCGTCGCTGTGCTCCGTCATACGCCGCACCGAACTCACGCTGGCCGCGATCAACGCGAGCGCCGCGGCAATGCCGGCAATCAACGTGAGGTGCTGGCCATGCACGAGTCCGAACACGATGGACACCGCCACCGCGCCGCTCGACTGGCCGAGCAGACGACCCATCGATTGCAAGCCGGACGCGCCGCCGCTGCGATGCCGCGGCGCACTGCCGATGATCACGCGGTTGTTCGGCGACTGAAAGATACCGAAGCCGAGGCCGCAGACCGCGAGCCGCCACACGATGTCGAAACGCGTCGCCGTCTCGCCGAGCTGGCAGAGCATCGCGAGTCCGCACCCGAACACGACGAGCCCGACGCTGCTGATGCGTCCCGGCGCCCACCGATCGGACAGCCGGCCCGCGACCGGTGCGATCAACGCGGTCACGAGCGGCCACGGCGTCATCAGAATGCCGGTCTGTGTTTCCGACAGCTTCAGCGTCTGCTCGAAGTAGAACGGCAGCACGATGTACGCCATCGTCTGCGCCGCGAACGAGCAGATCGACGTCGCCATCGACAGTGAAAACACCGGCATGCGCAGCAGGTCGATGGGCAGCATCGGTGTCGCGAGCCGGCTTTCGCGTCGCACGAACAGCACGCCGGCCACCAGGGCGATCGCGACCATCACGGCGCCGCGCTGCGTCGCGCCCGCCTGGTTGAATGCCGCGAGACCGGAGATCAGCAGGCCGAATGTGAGCGCGTTGAGCAGGACGCTCACGCCGCTCAGGCGAGCCCCCGAGGTCGGCGTCGCGGGCAACGTGCGCGCGCCGATCGACAGCGCCAGCACGCCGAGCGGCACGTTGACGAGGAACAGCCACTGCCAGTGCGCGACCGACAGAATCGCCGACGCGATACTCGGCCCCGCCGCCGACGAAACGGCCACCACCAGCGACGAATAACCGACGCCGACGCCAAGCCGTGCCTTCGGGAAAATGAAGCGCACCAGCGCGATATTCACGCTCATGATGCCGGCCGCGCCGAAGCCCTGAAACACGCGAGCGACCGCAAGCACCAGCAGCGTGTGCGCATTCGCGCAGGCGAACGACGCCAGCGTGAAAAGCGCGAGTCCGTAGCAGTAGACCCGCTTGTAGCCGAGGCTGTCCCCTAGCACCGCGAGCGGCAGCAAGGACACCGTGATCGCCAGCTGATACGCGTTGACGACCCAGATCGCGTTTGCGGGCGATACCGCGAGGTCGTTGCTGATGGTGGGCAGCGCGACGTTGACGATCGAAGTGTCGAGCACCGACATCGTCATCGCGATGGCGATCGCGAGGTACGCAAACGCACGTTGGGGATTGGGCAGGCCGTCGGTCATGGTGCAAGCGGGTCGAAAGAAAATGCGCGGGCGACTGCGTGCGGCGCGGGCGCCGTCGCGGGTGCATTGTTGCAACTCCGACTCGCGGGAGCAAGGTTGCACTCGATACCGGAATGATGGCTACCCGGCTTGTCTCCCCGGGGTCTTGCGATTCGCGAGCGCGTGCATACGCGCGTTCGTCAGGCATGACACGTGCAACACCTGAATCGGGACACAGTTGACGTTACTGCGCCGCACGTTGTAAGTCTGTAGGGATCGTCGCCGCTATCGGCGCCGGCCAAGCACGCATGGAAACGAAACGCCCTTTTTTCACGATCGGCCACTCGACGCGTCCGTTGCAGGAATTCGTCGACTTACTGAAAGGCGAGCAGATCGCCTTGCTCGTCGACGTGCGCAGCATCCCGCGCTCGCGGACCAACCCGCAGTTCAATCGCGACACGCTGCCCGCCTCACTCGCGCCGGAGCATATCGACTACATGCATCTCGCCGCGCTCGGCGGACGCCGCAGCAGGCGCAAGGTTGACGCGCCGTCGCCGAATGCGAACTGGACGCAACCGGCCTTTCGCAACTATGCCGACTATGCAATGAGCGACGCGTTCCGCGAGGGACTGGCGCAACTTCTGACGCTCGGTCATCGGCAGCGCTGCGCGATCATGTGCTCGGAGGCGGTCTGGTGGCGCTGCCACCGGCGTATCATTACGGACTATCTGCTGATGCACGATGAAACCGTGCTGCACATCATGGACGCGCATCACACGAACGCCGCCACGATGACACCGGGCGCCGAGGCCCAGGCCGACGGCACGCTGATCTATCCGGCTCAGGCGCAGAACTGAGCCGACTCACGACACGACTGCGCACCAGTCACCTCGCACCGCTTTATGGCTGTTACCACCAAACGTCCGTCGAAACTCGACACGTCGCTCGACACGCTGCTTCGCGACATCCGCGCCTGCACGCTGTGCGCACCCATGCTGCCGCACGCGCCCCGCCCCGTGCTCGCGGCGTCCACGCGGGCGCGCATTCTAATCATCGGACAAGCGCCAGGCGCGCGCGTGCATGCGTCGGGGGTGCCGTGGAGCGACGCGAGCGGCGCGCGTCTGCGGACATGGCTCGGCGTCGACGACACGACCTTCTACGACGCTTCCAGATTCGCCATCGTGCCCATCGGCTTCTGTTTTCCGGGCCGCGGCGCGAGCGGCGACCTGCCGCCTCGGCCCGAGTGCGCCGGCCGTTGGCACCGCGAATTGCTCGCGCAAATGCGTTCGGTGAAATTGACGCTGCTGATCGGACAATACGCGCAGCGCTTTGGCCTCGGCGACGCGTTTGGCCCGACCTCGACAGAAACGCTCGTCAGGTGGGCCGAGTTTGGACCGCATGTGATGCCGCTGCCGCATCCGTCGCCGCGCAATATCGCGTGGTTCAAGCGCAATGCCTGGTTCGAGGGCGCGGTGCTGCCGACGTTGCGCGAGCACGTGGCGACGGTGTTGGCGGGCGGCGAGCTTTGAGCGCCGCGCACCCATCCGCACGATCAGCCGCTCGTGGTAAACACGCATCCTGACCCGGCGTCCCAATCTTCGGAACGGTTACGGGTATACATGGATTAGGAGTCGCTACCGCACTGCACTAACATTTTTGCGGTACCGCACGGCTCGTATCGAGCGCTTCCGAATCGGGGTTGCACGTCCCACGCCATACTCTCGCGCTGCCCCGCGAACTCCCGGTGCCGTCCAGCATCTGCACGCAATCGACGCAACGTCGACCACATCGACCAATGAAGACAAGAACCGGAGGATCAGATGGCACAGCAACGGGATGACGATCAGAAAGACAGCGGCAACGGTTTCAGCACGGCGCGGCGGGGGCTGATGCAGGGCGCTGGACTCGGCGCAGCGCTTTCGCTGATGGGCGCGCTAGGCGGCGCGGGCGGTCTGATCGGCACCGCGCAGGCAGCGCAGACGGCTTTTCCGTCGCACAAGAAGTGGAGGATCGTGTTCGTCAATCACGTCACCACCAACCCGTTCTTCGTGCCCACGCAGTACGGCATTCAGGATGCCTGCTCACTGCTCAACATGGATTATCAGTGGACCGGCTCGGCCACGTCCGATGCCGGCGAAATGGTCCGCGCCGTGAACTCGGCAATTGCCGCGAAGGCCGACGCCATCGCGGTGCCGATCGTCGATCCGAGCGCTTTCGACAAGCCCATCCTGGCCGCGCTCGACGCCGGAATTCCGGTGTTCGCGTACAACGCCGACGCGCCGCGCGGCAAGAAGAATCCGCGCCTCGCGTATATCGGCCAGGACCTGTATCTGTCGGGCTATCAGATGGGCGAGCGCATCGTCAGTCTGATCGACAGCGGCATGGTCGGGCTGTTCATCGCCACGCCGGGGCAGCTCAACATCCAGCCGCGTCTGGACGGTGCGAGCGACGCCATCAAGAAGTCCGGCAAGAAGATCGACATCCAGACCGTGGCCACGGGCGCGACCGTCAACGAGGAGCTGTCGAAGATCAAGGCGTTCTACCTGGGCCACCAGGACCTGAAAGGCATGTTCGCGGTGGATGCGGGCAGCACGCAGGGCGTCGCGCAGGTGATGAAAGAGTCGAACCTGCCGTCCAAAGGCGTGCACGGCGGCGGCTTCGACCTGCTGCCGAGCACGATCCAGCTGATCCACGAAGGTTTCCTCGACTTCACCATCGATCAGCAGCCCTACGTCCAGGGTTTCTATACGGTGATGGAGGCGTTCGTGTTCCTCAGCTCCGGCGGCCTCGTCGGCCCGGCCGAAATCAACACCGGCCTGAAATTCGTGACAAAGGATAACGTCGAGCCGTACCTGAATACCTCGACGCGCTTTGAAGGCAAGACCGACAAGGAGCAAATCGTTCCGAGATCCGGCCCAATCAAGTCCTGATGAATACAGTGAACGAAACCAGCAAAGCGGTCCGCGCGCCCCGGCGCGCGGGTGTTTCATTCGCGTCTCAATGGGCGGCCGAGCTGCGCATCCTGCTCGTGGCCGTGCTGCTGGCCGCCTACTTCGAATTCGCGAACCACGATTTCCTGCTCACCAACGCGAGCCTCGTCAACCTGTCGCAGTTCATCGCGCCGGTGGCGATCATCGCGTTCGGCGAAATCATGTTGATGATCGGCGGCGACATCGATCTGTCGGCGGGCATGGTGTTCGCGTTCGCGCCATTCATGATGGTGTTCGCGAATGACGCGGGCGCGCCGATGTGGCTCGCCGTGATCGCGGGGCTCGTGGCCGCGGGAATCGTCGGCTTCGTGAACGGGGCGGTGTCGGTTTGGCTGCGGCTGCCGTCGTTCGTTACGACGCTCGGCACGCTCTTTCTGATCAACGGTATCACGCTCACGATCTCGCGCGGCACGCCCGCCGCCACGCCGGGATCGCCAACCTTCGCCGCGTTCATGGGCGCGTGGGGCTACAGCGAGATCATCTGGACCCTGGTGATCGCGGCCGCGATGCACGTGCTGTTGCGACATACACGCTGGGGCCTGCATACGCAGGCCGCGGGTGCGAATCCGCTCGGCGCGAGCGAGGCCGGCATACATGTGAAGCGACTGCGCCTCGGCAACTTCGTCCTCGCCGCGGTGCTGGCGGGCTTCACCGGCATGCTCGAAGCCTTTCGCATTACCTCGATCGACCCGCAGGCCGGCGGCAACCAGATCATGTTCCTTGCCGTGGCCGCCGCCGTGATCGGCGGCACGCCGCTCACGGGCGGCTCCGGCACCATCGTGGGCGGGCTCATCGGCGCAGCGGTGCTCGGCATTCTGAACGACGGCTTTACACTGATCGGTATCAACGCGTTTACGTTCAACATCATTCTTGGCGCCGCGATTCTAGCGGCGATGATCTTCAACATCCACGTCGGGCGCATTCGCCGCAAGGGTGGACGATGATGGACCAATCGCAAACCTCCTCCGCGGGCGCCAATGCCACGGCCGCTGCGCGCAGCGCGCCGAACGCCTCGCTCGCGCTGCGCGGCGACAGCCTCGTCAAACGCTTCGGCGCGGTGACGGCGCTCGATGGCGTCTCGCTCACGCTCGGCAAGGGCGAGATCCTCGGCATACTCGGCGACAACGGCGCGGGCAAGTCCACGCTCGTGAAGATCCTCACGGGCTTTCATCAGCAAACGAGCGGCACGCTCCACATCGACGGCGAGGAGACGCTGTTGCGCTCGGTCGATCATGCGCGTTCGCTCGGCATCGAATGCGTGTATCAGGATCTCGCGCTCGCGAATTCGCTGAGCATTTACCACAACATGTTCCTGAACCGCGAAATCGTGCGGCGCGGGCCGTTCAGGCTGCTCGACCACAAACGGATGCGCGAGCGCGCGGCGCAATGCCTCGACGATATCGGCGTGCACGTGCCTTCGGTGGATTTGCCAGTGGAACGTCTTTCGGGCGGCCAGCGCCAGGCGATCGCCGTGGCGCGCGCCGTGCATTCGAACGCGAAAATCCTGTTGCTCGACGAACCGCTCGCCGCGATGGGCGCGCGCGAGGCGGGACTCATCATCGACCTTCTGATGCGCTTGAAGGAAAAAGGCGGCCTCTCGATCATCATGATCATGCACAACTATGCGCAGACGCTCGATATCGCGGATCGCATCATGTTGATGCAGCGAGGGCGCGTGACCTACGAGCAACAGAGCGCGCTGACTTCGGTGGCGGAGCTGATGGACATCGTGCAGCGCGAATACCGGGCCATGCGCGCCGGCGGCGCACAGTGAGCCCGCCACGGCCCGCGACACCGCGCAACTCAGATCAGAAATCGATCTTCGCGTTCACGCTGACCATGCGCGGATCGCCTGGCGCGATGTAGTCCGGGTACTGGAACATCCAGTAGCGGCGATTCGTGATGTTGTCGATCGCCGCGCGCAGCGTCACGTCGTACCCACCGATGCGCGTCAGATAGTTCGCCCCGATGTTTACGATCATGTGCTTCATCGACGGTCTACTGAATCAGCGGACCGTCATTGCGACTCAGGAGGCGCTGCGATGCTTCGACAACGCGGACTGGTGATGGGCGCCGTCGTTCACTCGCGACGCACTCTGCGCCGATACCGTTATATGTTCATCGTATGAGAGCCGCAGGACGAGAAACATGATCATCGGCGACACCGGCGAAAGATGCCGCAGAAATGACCCGTAGTCCGGCTCGAAAATAGCTTGCGTTGACAGGAAACTGACCAGAAAACAAAAACAAAGCGTCTCGAATCGGCCCACTGGAAATAGCGCCGCCGCGGAGCGATAACGCACAAACACAGTCGCAAAAGTGAAAAACACGCCAATGCCGCCCAACATTTGCAGCGGAGAACCCGACGTAATCAACCGCACCGGCAAAACGAAGGTCGCCAGCGTGATGGCGACGTTCGCCACGCCAATGAACATACCACTGCCTGGAATGAACTGTACGATCATCGACCCCACTTCCTCCGGGTCCCGCCACTCATTGGCGTTCTGCCTTGCGAAATCCAGTGATTCGCCATAGGCCTTCTGGAACACGAAGGCGACCATCACAAATATGGCCAGCGCGAAAAAGATCAATGAAACCGGCCTTCTGAAGCCGTTTGGCGCGAAATAAAGAATCACGGTTGCGGCCAGTGTAATGCCCCAGTACGATCTGAAGTACACGGCTACCAGCGCTGCCAGGACGACAAACAAAACCAATATCGCACGCGACGAGTTGTAAAACAGCATCAAAAGAACCAGAACCGAAATGATGATTTCTTTCGATGGAACGCCGATGTAGACGGTCTGATTGGCGAGCCAGAAGGCAACCAGAAAGAACTCGGCCGGTTTTAGCGAAGTGACACCGGAACGCCAGATCGCGACAAACATGCCGATAGTCGATGCGAGAAATCCTATCAAAGAAATGGAGAAACTCTGGAGACCGAAAAAGTTGAACAGCCACGCGAGATTGTCAAATGAGTCGCCAAACGCCCTGAAAGCCGTGACGGTCTTCATCCGGTCGAAGATCACCAGTTCATCCAACAGAAAACGCGCCGGCAACGTGCTGTCGTGAAACGCGGAGATCGCATAAAGCGCGATGAACAGAATGAACCAGACCGCGGCCGACACGCCCGGACTCGCATTCCTGCCGATGATGCCGGGGAGTTTTACAATGCGCATTCTCTTTCCCTGAACAAGTGAGCGACTCGTTTCGCGGTGGAGGAGCTAGCCTTGCAGCGTCGCTGATTTTTGAGCGCAGAGATCACTGCGCTTCAAAACTAGGTTGGCGATTCAAATAAGCGTCCGGCTCCTTGCCGATCTTGAGCGCCTGGTAAGTACCCGCACTTGCCACGATCGTTCCGCAGACGCTGAGCAGAAGAAGCGAGTGGATGAACCCGACGCCGAGGAATTGAGCCGTCGCAAAGATCAGGAAGATCGATACGGCATTGACTGCTTGAATCATCAAGTCGATCTTCAGCCGGTTCGCGACAATGAATACCTGAGCCATCGAGCCATAGATCGCCATCGTGATGAAATAGGGAACAAAGATCAGGTACACAGACATCGACGGTTCCCATTCGTCGCCCATCTTCATGTGGATAATCAGGCTAAGGCCTGCATAGCACGCTGCCACCAGAGAAATGCTGATAAACGTCAGCATAGTAAAAAACTGTTTCGACGGATTCACTCTGTCTTTTCTGTGGCCGTCGAAATAATCGATCAGATCGCGGCGGAAGACAGCGCCCAAACTTTGCGACAAGAGGGACGCAGGGAAGTACCCCACACGATACGCCAGCGCAAAGATGCCGGCTTCACGATGATCGAAGATCATCGGCATCAAAATGGCGGACGCATAGATCACGAATGAATTCAGCGTAGTGGTCGGCACACCAAATTTTGCATACTGGATCTGAAGCGCGGAGAACCTGATGAAGGCCAACGGGATCATCCGGCGCGCCGAGTAAATGCAGATCGCGGCGGGCACAACGGTCGAGGCCAGAAAAATCCAGCTATAGATGTTGAATACGGTGGTGCCTGTGCACTCCCCTTTCGAAAACATCATGATGCAGACGAAGTAGACGGCGAACGCGGCATTAGGGAAGAACCGGATCGTCGCGATTTGCGCGTACTTTCTTTCGGTGGTGAGTGCTCCGCACAACGCCTGTTGCAGGAACACGCCAAGTGCCAGACCGATAACAGGTATGTATTCCGTATGCCCGGCCGCTGCCGTGGCCACCACGAGCGCCACGCCGATCCCTATGGCGACCGCACTGGAACTCGTCATTGCGCGCACCGCCTGGGCCTTGTCCGCCGCCATGCACGCAACCTCCAGACGCAAGCCGATCACCGACCCGATAAAAAGACCACCGGCCATGAGCTGGCTGAAATACCCGAGAGCCGTCGGCCCGCAGAACTTCCCGATCAATAGAATCGAAACGAAATTGAGCGCCTGACTCAGTACGACTCCGGCGATACTGACGATCGAATGTTTGATATTCACAATTTATCTATGTCGAAGTCCGGGTGAATTTTTCATCGCTCTACACGACGATGGTTCTCGTCTGAAGGCTAGCCTTTCTGCGTCTTTCCGCTGGCGGGCAATGCATCGAGATAGGAAGCACTGCGATAGAGGCCTGCGCGTGCGCCCAGACTATAGCGATAGACATCCGTATCGATCCCGTTGAAGATCACGCCCTTCACCCGGGCATTCGCCTGCTTGAGCTGCTTGGTGGCCTCCAGCACCTGCGCAATGGAAGTGGTCTCGAAGCGGGTCACCAGCAGCACGGTGCCGCAGCTATCCGCAAGCGCGGTCGCGTCGGATACGGCGAGCACCGGCGGCGTGTCGATCAGCACGATGTCGTATTCG